>NZ_JAUTWQ010000015.1:0-147360 GCF_046719735.1 Halobacillus rhizosphaerae | reverse complement strand
ATTCAGACAGTATAGCACCGTTTTAGGTAGCTTCCCTGTAGAATTGACTGAATCCAGGAAGCGGGACAATGGCTTTGCGAGTAAGGAATCTCCAGGTGAATCATACCCGCTGTCCCTGCCTATTTGCTGGAACATTTTCGTATTGTTGTTTCTTAAAGCTCCAAGGTGGAACTGCATCGCCCAATCCTTTTCGAAATACCGTTCAGCTAAGAACTGCAGCGTATACGTCCGGAACTGGTCCGCTTCTATTTTCGTTATACCCTCGCCTCTTAACCGCTTTTGAAAAACATCGGATACCTGCTTCTCTGAGGCTTCTTCATAGTACATTTCACTGATGCCATGGTCAGAAGCTCTGCATCCATGCTGATCAAAATAATCAACACGGTCAGAAAGAGCCTGGAGAAAACTTAGATACCCATTTACTTCTTTACCAGCTGCTCGTTCAAGCTTTTTCAGCCATCTGTCAAATTGACTACTTTCAATATCCAGGCCTTTGTCCGGGCGAAAGGACGGCGCTACTTGTACTGATAATTTTTCATCCAGCAGACGTTTATGATGATCTAAGGGGTCAGTCGGATCATCGGTGGTCCCTACAAATTCTACTTTGTCATGGACCAATAGTTGACGAGGATGCATATGTTCTTTTTGCAGTTCTCTGTTGGTGATATCCCAAATTTCTTTCGCATTTTTATTTGATAGAACTTCGTCAATTCCGAAGTAGCGCTTGAGTTCCATTTGCGTCCAATGAAACAGTGGATTACCCAATGTATTCGGGACAGTTTCTGCCCAGGCTTCAAACTTCTCCCATGGACTTGCTTCTCCCGAAACATAGTATTCATGGATGCCATTAGCTCTCATAAGCCTCCATTTATAATGATCTCCCCCAAGCCAAATATCTGTGATCGTTTCATATGGAGTGTTGTCTGCTATCTCAATCGGAGACAAATGATTATGAAAATCAATGATGGGAAGTTCCTTTGCATACTCATGATACAACTCTGCTGCATAGTCATTCGTTAATAAAAAATCGTCTGCAATGATTTTCGTCATACTTGGCCCCCTTCTATTAGACTTACCTGATAACTAAAGGTCTCACGTAATTGAACTCCGTTTACCCAAATCGTACGTTCCTCTGTTTGAGGAAATTGCAGAGCAATCCCTTCAAACGGAACCTCATACTTCCCGGTAATTCCGACCAATACCTCGATGTGCTCCGCCGATGTTTTCATTTGGACTTCAATCCAGCTCTGCTCTCCATCTTGATACGATAATGTCACTCCGTCGTCTTCATAAAAGGACTTAGCCAACTCTGAGTTTCCTTTAGGAGGATATATGAGCAAGCCGCGTTCCTCTTGCTGATTACTTGAAAAAGAAATCTCTCCTGACCTTACAGGAAAAACGGCACCTGCCTGAGCAAATAAAGGAATCGTAGACAATGACGCTTCCACGGTGAGACTCTGTCCACCTTCGTACCATTTTCTTGAGTTCACGTCATACCATCCATAATCATTCTTAGGAAGGTATACGTTGCGTTCCCGCTGACCTTTATCCATCACGTTCGCAACGAGAAGGTCCTTACCAACCAGGAACTCATCGTTCTCTACAAACGTATGGGAATCTTCTTCAAAATGATAAAAAGTCGGGGCTAAAATCGGTTCATCCTCTTTATGAGCTAAATACATAAGGTGATATAAGTAAGGAGTCCATTTCACTCTTTCTTTCATCCAATGACGTATTTCTTCCATATATTCTGGGTACATCCAGGGAACGTTCACGGTTTGATCGTCGTTCCAGGAATGGATCGTAAAACGCGGATGAAAAATCCCATTTTGAATCCAGCGAATCAATAATTCAGGTTCAGGTGCCTCTCCTGCAAAACCACCTACATCATGACCGAAGTTATAAATGCCAGATAAGCTTAAACTAAGTCCCATTTTCAAGTTATAGCGAATCGTTTTCCATTCCGTGAAATTATCCCCAGACCATGTTTGTACGTACCGCTGCATACCGGGACCACCAGATCTAGAAATAAGGTAAGGTCTCTTTTCAGCGTTGTGCTCTTTCTGCGCTTCATAAGATGCCTTCATCATGAGCAGCGTTTGAATAGGCTTTATCAATGACACAGGAACTCGTTGCCCAAACCCATGGGCTAAAGCTCTTTCATCCCAAATTTCATACTCATTGTTATCATTCCAAGTGGAATCAATCCCATATGAGAGTAACGTTTCTTTTACTTTAGTTTTCCACCAATTAATCGTTAATGGATTAGTAAAATCTAAATAGGATCCGAGGGCATCCCAAAATTGCGAGATTTCAGGCAGTTCTCCTGATTGATCTTTAATAAATAATCCTTTATTTTTTGCTT
This sequence comes from Halobacillus rhizosphaerae, assembly GCF_046719735.1. NCBI lineage: Bacteria > Bacillati > Bacillota > Bacilli > Caryophanales > Bacillaceae > Halobacillus > Halobacillus rhizosphaerae. The sequence continues at coordinate 144,995 of NZ_JAUTWQ010000015.1, read as the reverse complement.
CCTCATAATTAGGGTGATCATCCAGAAGGACAGGCTTAATGTTGGCACAGACAGAAATGCCATTTTCGTGAAAATAATCATTTAATTCTACAGGATCAGGAATTTTCGAATGATTCCAGTTAAACACGTACCGTTTATCTCCTATGGACGTGTATCCTGAAGACAACTGAAAGGAATCGCATGGAATATCATACTCTTCACAGGAATCCACAAATTTCTTTAATTGTACTTGCGCATCTGGAGCATCCGTATAAGTCATAGTGGAACCTGAATAACCCAAACTCCATTTTGGCGGGAACAAGGTTTTACCCGTCAACCAGGTATAACGGGTGACTACATCCTTAATCGCTGGACCTAGTATGAAATAATAATCTAAGTCACCTTTTTTCGCCTGGTAATACCGGTACAATCCGTGATAATTATCAAGTTCAGCACCCATATCAAATATACTGTCGGAATAATTATCGTAATAAACCCCATAGGATGCTTGTGATGTATGAACGAGATAAAATGGAATAAATTTATAAAGCGGATCCGTATGCTCTGCGTCATACCCCATGGCATCTATCGTACGCATTTGGTACCGCTTATGATGACGGTTCATCATTCCGCCTTTTTCACCTAGTCCATAATATAAATCCGAAGAATCCCGTTCCATATAATGAAAGACGCCATCCCCTAATTGCTGATTAAAGTTATAGCTCTGTGTCTTCCGATCTCCGGCAATTTTCTCCCAATGTCCCTCTTTTTTCTGATACCAATCAATGGCGAATCCTTCGAGATGCACAACCGCTTTCAATAGTTTGGTAGAAATATGGAGAGTACCACCGACTTCTTCTACCCCATACTCAGGAAGGGTGAATGGCGTTAAATCAAATCGATCCCTTCCTTCAAATGGGACATCCTCCATCCCCGGTGCAATCGACCAAGTCTGATTCATGCGATATTCTTCATCTGCGGCATGATAGATGCGCATCATGTCTGCTTCGAGAATAAATAAATGCACCTTGTTGTTATGGCTGGTAAACTCTACAAGGTTCTTCTCTTTTTGTTCATATGAGAATGTTTCCTTTTTAATCAAATTAATCCCCTCTTTCCTCGCTTACAACAGTCCGAATAGTCTAGGCAGTGCCAGACTAAACCAAGGCACATAGGTAACCAACATAAGCATAATGATTAAAGCAATGAACATTTTTGTTAATGGTCTTAAGACTGACTCAATCGATACGTCTGCCACACTACACCCTACAAATAGAGCACTTCCTACTGGAGGAGTCATAATTCCTATACATAAGTTAAATACAAGAACGATACCAAAGTGTACCGGATCCATTCCCAGCTGTAGAGCAATTGGCAGGAAGATTGGTGTGAAGATTAACACTGCTGGAGTTAAGTCCATAAATGTACCGACGATAAGTAAAATGATGTTCATGATGAATAAAATTACAATCGGATTGCTGGACGTCTGAAGCAGTAAGTCACTGATTGCGGTAGGAATTCCAGTAAACGCCATCACCCAGGACATAATAGATGAAGCTCCTACAAGGAATAAAACGATTCCTGTCATGACTACCGTTTCTTTTAAAATGTCTGGAATATCCTTTAATTTTATCTCCCGATAGATAGCCGCTAAAATGATAGAGTACAGAACGGCCACTGCCGCTCCTTCCGTTGCCGTAAAAATCCCCGCGACAATTCCGCCAATTACAATAACAATAAGCAGCAAACTGGGAATGGCATCTAATACCACCTTAAGCCCTTGAGAAAAAGAAGGTCGTTCGGCTACCGGATAAGATTCTTTTCTTGCGATGATATAAGCTACGATCATAACTGCCAGTCCCATAAGAATGCCTGGGATATATCCAGCCATAAATAAAGCAGAGATGGACGTTCCGCCACTCACTAAAGAATATAAAATCAGTACCCCGCTAGGCGGGATGAGCAAGCCTGCCGGTGACGAAGCAATATTAACGGCAGCTGAATAGGATTTATTGTATCCTTCTTTCTCCTGCAGTGGAGTCATTACCCTGCCAATGGCAGCAGCGGCAGCAACTGCGGATCCTGAAATGGACCCAAATAACATGTTTCCCACGACATTCGTGTGAGCTAATGACCCAGGCAGGCGGCCGCCAATAAGTTTTGCTAAATTAATCAGCCTGATCGCAATACCGCCATTATTCATAATGCTTCCTGAAAGAATAAAGAAAATAACAGCAAGAAGAGCAAAGCTATTTATCCCCTGGACCATTTTCTGGGCAGCGGTAAATACGGCAACATCCATTGGAACTACGGTCAGAGCCGTAACGAACGAAGAGACCCCGATTCCTACAGAAATAGGAACCCCTAAAGCAAGCAGGAGAAAAAATACTCCAAATAACAGGATGGTGGCTTGTAACACAGTATCCATGAATGACTACTCCTTTCCGTTCAATTCTTGTTGATATTCTTTTATGAGAAGCAGCTTATAGATAACAATGAGAACACCACTTACTGGTAAGATGGCATAGACCACTCCCATAGGAACGTTTAAAATGGGTGTTCGCTGGGTCATTGTGGTCTGCACAACTTCCATCCCTCCCTTGAACATCACGAGAATCGCAAAAGCTAAAATAAACAAGTCATTGATAATCCGTACACTTAATCGGCTTTTCCCTTTGAATTTCTCTTTTATGAAAGTAATCGACAGGTGTTGATTCGATCCAAAGGCATAAGTGGCCCCAAGAATTGCTGTCCACACAAGTAAAAATCGCAGAAGTTCACCAGTAAATGTACTTGGGGCATTAAACAAATAGCGGCTTGCCACTTGCCAGATTGCTCCTGCCACCAATACAAAAGTAAAAATCGTTGTGAGCGTTAGAATAAATCGATCCAGTACCATTTTTATTCGGTCTATCATAATATTCCCTCCTCTATTTCAGTCGTGTGTCAGCGACTTTTACCGTTTGAACAGCTTAGTTAGGATGTCGATGAAAATCGTATCAACCACCCTAAGAATCCCCATCAGACCGACCAGAGTAGACCGGTATGTACAGAAGACGCCAAACCAATGCTAAACCATGTGTCATTCACCCTTGATTGATTATCTCTATCTCAGAAATCTCCTAAGCTCATTTACCGTCTGGTTTATCTTTGTGCCCTTTGGATAGCATTTGGCTGCGTCTCTTATTCTGCAAGTAATCTCTTTACCTCACTGATTTATTTCATACTCTTAATTTCATCAATTATTTTAGCGATATCTTTATCTTTCTTAAATTCATCGTACATAGGCTGTACCGCCTCAATAAATGGCTCTTTGTCCACATCATAAAACTTAACGCCCATGTCTTTAGCTTCTTCTACAGCTTGATCAATGGCTTTGTTCCAGATTTCTGTATGATACTTCGTGGCATCCTGAGCAGCTTCTTTAAACGCTTTTTGCTGATCCTTCGTTAAGCTCTCCCAAGTTTTCTCACTAATCACAGCAATATCAGGAATCATTGTGTGTTCATTTTTAGAAAATGCTTTTGCAACTTCCCCGTGTTTACCAGTCGTTAAAGCAGTTGGATTACTCTCTGCTCCATCCACAACCCCTTGTTGAAGAGCAGTATAAATCTCTCCATAAGGCATAGGAGTTGGGGTTCCGCCCATAAGTTTCACCATTTCTATGGCAGTCGGACTATCCATCACTCGAATTTTCAACCCCTTTAAATCGTCAGGAGTTTTAATGGGGGTATCCTTGGTATAGAAGCTTCGAGCGCCCGAGTCAAAATAGGTGAGACCGACGAAACCTTTATCTTTAGTAGATTGATAAATCCCCTGAGCAACATCTGAATCCATGACTTTACGATAGTGGTCTTTGCTTTCAAAGATATAAGGAAGAGAAAACACAGAATATTCCTTAGAAAAACTTTCAAGAGCACCTGCGCTCACCTTCGTCATATCTACTGCTCCACTTTGTACTTGTTCAAGAACCTCTTTCTCACTGCCAAGTACGCCATTTGGATAAATTTTAATCGTAACTTCTCCATTGGTTTTTTCTTTCACTTCATCTGCAAATTTCTCTAATGCCTTATTAACCGGATGGTCCTTACCTAAGTTGTGAGCGAGTTTTAATTGCTTTGAATCTCCATTACCTGAATCACCACCAGCAGTTTTCGAATCTGAATCTCCACACCCTGCAAGTAGTGCGACGCTAACGATAATCATTAGAACGAGCATAAATAGCTTTTTCACCTTTACATTCTCCCCTTCCAAATTAGATGACTACGCTTACAAAAACTTAGTTTGTTTACACAACAAACTCTTAGTTATATACTAAAAGTAAGCAAATGAAATTTCAAGAGTTTTTTGAAAGGGGTTTCATAATGAGTAAAGGCGACGCCACTTATATCAAGGCATTGAACAGAAGAAATTTAATTGAAAAAATTATTGAACATTGCGCGATCTCAAGAATCGAACTTTCACGATTAACAGGATTAAACAGATCTACCGTTTCAACCCAAATTAATCAATTGATGCAGGAAGGATTAATTATTGAAGGCCCTTCAGAAATATCTAAAGGTGGAAGAAAACCTATCCTTCTCCAAATGAATGAAGATGCCGGATTTACCATTGGAATTGATATAGATATGCCCACTACTCAAATTCAAGTAACCAATTTATTAGGAAAACCGGTCCAAACCTATCGCTACACTCATGATAAAGATACGATCGATGAATCCACGTCAGGCATGATTCAATTTATAGAAGAAATTATCACAGAAGTGAAAAAAAAATTAAGTCCGGTGGGGTTAGTTGGCATAGGGATTGGTATACATGGCATTGTAGACAATGACCATGACATTGTGTACACTCCAACACTTCAAAGGATTCAGATGAGTTTAAAAGAAGAAATGGAACATGCTTTTGGTGTCCCTATTTACATTGACAATAATGCAAATTTAAGTGTTTATGCTGAACAAGTACTTAATTTTCCGATTGAAGATTTATTTACCATAACCATGTACTCTGGGATAGGATTAGGAATCATAGAGGATAACTCGATCTATCGCGGCTTTCAAGGCTTTGCGGGTGAGATTGGTCATATGATTGTAGAAAGAGGCGGCTTAGAATGTCCCTGCGGAAATAACGGATGCTGGGAGCTGTATGCTTCTGAACGAGCACTAGTAAAGAATTTAGAAAGCAAAGGAATCGATGGCAGCGAACTAGAACATGCGGATGCAAACGAATTACTCACTCATTATCCAGAGATTATTCATGACTACTTAGATTATTTTGCTGTGGGACTTAATAATATTATCAATATTTTTAATCCTGAAACCCTAATCATCAACAGTCCTTTTCTTAGAAAACGACAAGAACTGCTCGATCAGCTTAGAGAACGGCTGAATTCAAGAATGAACAATTATGATAAACTCGTCATCTCCGCTTTAGGTAAAAATGCTTGTTCCCTTGGCGGTGCCATGATCGCTTTAAAGAATTATTATGAAATTAAAACATTAAATCTGAATGGATATCGCTACTTCGAAGAGCAACTCGTGGAAAACTGATAACCTGCAATAATTATAAATGTTAATCTGAAACGAAAAACACGATACGGTACCAGCCGATTCTAAGTAAAGAAGAGGCTGGGACAAAAGTCTGTTAGCCATTATTAAACCCGAACGGTGAAGGAGTGTTAATCCCTTCACCGTTCGGGTTTTTTCCTGCCCGCCATTTTTCTTTATCAGGTTCCTCTGATGAACTGGAAAAAGGGAGTGAAAAACAGAAAACGTTCCAGCGTAGGAAATACACGGAGACTTCTGCGGGAGGAAGGCATAGGTTTGACCCCGGAGTGCGCAGCACGAGGAGGCAAACCAGCCGCCCGCGAAAAACGGAGTGTATTTCCGGAGCGGTCATTCGGAATAAGCCCATATCCTTCCCTTGATTGTTCGTCATTAGACTGCAGGTATTTCCTTTTGTTTCAGTCTCTTTTATTAATAATATCAAAATTCCCTGTTTACCCTCTATACTTCATCGTCAGGCCTTTTAAGAAATTCCGGGCATATTGGTCACCAAACACCTTATAATTCTTATGTCCTTCTTTCCTTAGTAACGCACTTAGTTCACCTTTGGTTATCGTGACCCCAGCTTCATCTAACACTTCGATAATGTCTTCACTCGTTAATTTCAGAGCAATTTTCACTTTTTTCAACATGACATTATTCACACTAGATTGATTTTTGATCGATCGGTCTGGTTTAACAGTCTGCCCCGGCTTCGATTCTTGCGGACCACGCTCAAACGTGATGAGACCATTTAAAAATGACTCCAGCATACTATTTGTACACTTGATATGATTTTCATCTTCGTACTCATCGTCCTCATACTCATCATCGTTGCTGTCTTCTCTTTTGGTGAGTACCTTTAAAACTTCTTCTTTTGTTAAGTCGATGCCTCCGAGATTAAAGATCTCGATCATATCATTATCTTTAATATCCAGTGCATACCTTAACCGAATGACTATATCATTATTATCCATTTCCTTACCTCCCATAATCGCACCTTAATCATAAAAGAGTGTCTGCTGCACAAAAGAAGGCTGTCCCAAACATGCCTGCAGCTTCTTTCTAGCACCCTCCCAATCATAACATGATCCAAATTTCCCCGTCCCCTTACTTAGATAAGAGAAACACAAAAGGCACTTGAATAAATTCAAGCACCTTTTATGGCCGCTTCATTATTGATTCATTGAGATATAGTGTTTCACCACTTCATAAACATATTCTTGATTGGCAGAAGCTGTGTTTGGGTTATACTCACCGCCATTAGTCTTATTGTTAGATAAAATCCGGATTCCTAAATATGGGATATGGAAAGATTCAGCAATTTGAGCCCCAGCTGCCCCTTCCATTTCTTCAACAGAGGTTCCGTACTTCTGATGAAACCATTTGATGCGGTCAACTTCATTATTCCATACGTCAGCAGAACCGATCGTTCCATCCACCACTTTCCCTTTAGTGTAATCCTCCTTAACCTCATGAGCGGCAGCAAGGAGCTTCTCATCTCCTTTGTAATAATGAATATTCTCTGCATCAGGATCTTCACCGGCACTACCTTCTGACGCCATTAGATCCATAGGCTTCCATTTTTTCGGTTTGATGCCTTCATCCTCCGCTAATTGTGAAGTTTTAAGAGATCCGATATTTGTAGTGCGCTTCCCTAGTACGATATCAAACACATCTAGATTCGGGTCATGGCCGCCAGAAGTACCTTGATTAATAATGGCGGCAGGACTATACTTTTCAATCGCAAGAGCTGTTGCAGCTGCTGTATTCTCCATTCCTTTACCAGTTTTAGCTACGATTACTGGATAATCGTTGACTGTCCCCTTATAAAAGACAAAGTTTCCTATTTTTTCTTTTTCTACATTGTCCAATCTTTCGGCGAATTTCTCCGCTTCTATTGGCATCGGCCCTTCGACGATAATCGGCTTTTTCGATTCATCGGATTTGGCTTCTGAGTCCGCAGAAGAACTGCACCCAGCCAATAAAGAAATAGTAATTAAAAAGATAATTGCAAAGTACTTTTTCAAAGCGTTGTGTTTCAATCCTAACCCCTCCTTTTTTAATATGTACCATCCTTCATCCGCCCTAGAATCTATTACTAGTCAATTAAAAACAACTATAAAAGCGAACAATTATAAATTCTTACAGGTTTAGTTACTCATCAAAAAACAGTAACTTTCGCACCATATAAACCATGCAATAATGGAAAACGGTACAGAAAGAGTGTATCAGAACCTTTATTAGGACACAAGAAAAATCCGTACATTAACTAAATTATTTAATATAATATTCGTTTTTTTATTTTTAAAACACTGTTATCCCTGGAGACACCACGTATCCTTTTCCATTGAATTAATATCCGATCCTATTCCTCTCTAAATTTCAGTAATATGAACCGCCTTTCTAGATTTATTGTTTTTTAAACCCCGCCATTTCAACACTTTCATTTGTTTTAGATCCCTCACACATCTAAATTTCTGAATTTTTTGTTGAATTATGATGAATCTTTGTTTAGAATAACTGTTATACCACAAATACGGAACATTAAAGGAAAATGTCCTTAATTAAAGGAGGAACATTTTTGAATTACATCGAGGAACTTATCTCATCAATTCAAAACGATATTATTAATATTCGAAGAAAACTGCATCAGCATCCGGAATTAAGTAACGAAGAATACCAAACTTCAGAATTAGTTAAAGAGAAACTCTCGGAATACGGTATTGAATGGCAGTCCGGGTTTGCGAATACTGGGGTGTTAGGCATTATTAAAGGCAGTTTGCCAGGAGGAACCGTCGCACTTCGAGCCGATATGGACGCATTGCCGATTCAGGAAAGCAACTCGCATTCCTTTACTTCTACAAACACTGGAAAAATGCACGCCTGCGGTCATGATGCTCATACAGCCATGCTAATTGGAGCAGGTTACGCCTTACAGCAAATCAAGGAAAAGCTAAAAGGAACTGTGCTGCTCGTATTCCAGCCGGCAGAAGAAACTTCCCCGACGGGAGGCTCCCAGCCTATGCTCAATGATGGCGTGTTTGACGAGTGCACTCCAGACGTGATTTTCGGACAGCATGTGTGGCCAAGCTTACCTGTTGGACAGATTGGCATTCGAGACAAAGAAATGATGGGTGCATCGGACCGGTTTAAACTTATTGTTAAAGGCGAATCCGGTCACGCCAGTATGCCGCATGATGGGAATGATGCCTTGATTATTGCCAACCAAATTATTAGCAGTCTTCAGACCATTGTCAGTCGAAACGTGAACCCCCTAGATTCTGCTGTCGTCACGATCGGGAAAATCGAAGGCGGGTATGGATACAACGTGATCCCTAAGGAAATCATTCTTGAAGGTACCGTTCGAACATTTAAGTCGGAAGTAAAAGATAAAGTGAAGCACCGATTTCATAAAATAATTAACCAAACAGCTGCTGCCTTTGAGGGTGAAGTGGACATCGATTATTTAGATGGGTACCCTGCAACGATCAACACTCCAGAATGGGCACAGCAGGCACGCCAATCAGCGCATCGGCTGTTAGGAGAAAAGTCCACACCGGTACTTGACCCCGCCCTTGCTGGGGAGGATTTCTCAAGATTCCTTCTTCAATATCCAGGTGCTTTCATTTGGCTGGGCACTCAAATTGACGATCACGATAAACAAAAGCCGCTTCACGACCCTGGATTTCAACTCAATGAGAAAGCTCTTCCCATTGGAAGCCGTTATTTAGTTCAAGTAGCTATAGATACGTTAGAGACTTTGAGTGAGAAGAAGAGCGGTGAAACCGATGCCTTCTCCTGAACCGTTCTTCAAGCATATCAACACTCAGATCGTTGAATGGAGACGTACCTTCCATCGCCAGCCTGAACTAGGCTTCATGGAATACTTGACTACTTTTAAAATTGGTAAGGAATTAGAATCGCTCGGCTTTTCTCTTCATATCGGAGAGGATGCGCTGATGAGTACATCGCGATATGGAGTTCCCTCTCAAGATGAGTTATCTAAATATGAACGTAATATCTCTTCTTCTATTCCTGAAGAATGGATGAATAAAATGCGCGGAGGTCATACTGGCCTTGCTGCTGTTTGGGATACAGGACAAGAAGGTGATCATCTCGCCTTTCGGTTTGATATCGACGCTTTGCCTATTGAAGAATCGGAAAGTCCTGCCCATTATCCTTACCAGCAGGACTTCCATTCGATAAACAAAGAAGTCATGCATGCTTGTGGTCACGACGGTCACACCGCCATTGGTTTAGGGCTTGCTCAATATATTGCCAATCATTCTTCGGAACTAAACGGGACGTTCACCTTTCTTTTCCAGCCTGCTGAAGAAGGCGGCCGGGGAGCCAAGGCGATGGTTGATAAAGGCTGGCTGAAGGACGTTGATTATTTCTACTCTGGTCATATAGGAATAAACGAACTAAAGGTCGGCACAGTGGCTGCTTCAACAAAAGGATTTCTCGCTTCTTCGAAATGGAATGTTTCATTTAAGGGTAAATCTTCTCACGCAGGCATGAAACCTGAAGATGGACGCAATGCATTGCTGGCAGCCGCCTCTGCCTCGACTCACCTCTATTCAATCCCGCGTCATAGTGAAGGAGTAAGTCGGATCAATGTAGGAAAACTTACAGCAGGAAACGGGCGCAACATTATTTCTAATCAAGGATATTTAGAAATGGAAACTCGCGGGGAAACAAAAGCCATTAATGATTACATGCAAACAGAGGCCAAGCGGATCATCCAAGCATCTGCAAGTATGTACAATGTCGATGTCTCCATCGATTTTGTAGGAGAAACGGAACCTATGCAATGCGACCAGTCATTAATCTCCGTTATAAAAAAGGCTTGTAAATCAAGCCGTACCATCCAGCAAATCATTGATGCAGCCCATGTTTCGGGATCAGAAGATGCCAGCTTCATGATGAATGCGGTTCAATCCCACGGCGGGAAAGCGACTTATATGCTTTTCGGCACCAGTCTTACGGATAACCACCATTCCCCTTCGTTTGACTTTGAAGAAGGGGCATTGCTGGTGGCGCTGGATACGTACATTCATATTGTCAAAGGGGGAAACTCGATTGAATAGCTTAACGGAATGGCTTGAAGAAACGTTACTCAAGCTTAACCTTACTGATGAAATGGATTATACTCATGGATTCACTAGACTCAGCTACACTAAGGAAGAAAAACAGGCGCATCACGTATTTCAAGCCATTGCTGAAACTCTTGGACTGGACGTACACACGGATCAAGCCGGCAACTTATGGGCAACATGGCTCGTAAATGAAAACACTCCCACTATAGCTGTCGGATCCCATCTGGACACGGTTAGTTCCGGGGGAGGTTATGATGGCGTTGCTGGCGTACTAACTGGGCTAGCTGCCATTAAACGTTTAAAAGATCAGCATTATGAACCACAGAAAAATATAACGATCCTTTGTTTCGCATCAGAAGAATCTGCCCGTTTTGGTGTTTCCACCATTGGAAGTAAAGCCATCAGCGGATTACTCGCAAAAGATGAAGTTGCTTCAGTAAAAGATGCGGAAGGAATCAGTATTCAAGAAGCGGTAGAGTCATTCGGATTATCGTGGGACAAAATGGACCAAGCAGAAGTTAACACGAACCGCTTGGAAAGCTTCCTGGAGCTTCATATTGAACAAGGAACTCAAATTGAGGAACATGGGGCGCAAATAGGTATTGTCCGAGGAGTTGCCTGTCCCATTCGTCTGAAAGTAACAGCTTTCGGAATGGCTAACCATACAGGAACGACACCCATGGACAAACGTAAGGATGCCTTCGCTTCCATCGCTCCTCTCATCACCTTCGTCGAAGAACAAGCTCATCAGCTGAACGAAGCTGCATCTCTCCCTTTAGTAGCTACAGTCAGCACAGGACATATCGTTCCGAATGTCATGAACGTAATCCCGGGCGAAGTAGAACTCGGTATTGATATTCGAAGCGTGGATGATCAGTTGAAAAAGGAACTAGCTCAACGGATTCAACAGTACTGCAAGGAAATCGAAAGCAAACGCAATATTAGAGTAACCGTTCAGACGCTGGTCGATAATGACTCTGTATTTTTAGACAACAGCATTCGCAACAAACTATCTGAGATTGCAGCAAACTTGAACATGAAGTCCCTTAATATGGACAGTGGCGCTGGTCACGATGTAATGAATATGGCCCATAAATGGCCCTCCGGTCTTTTGTTTATTCCCTGCCAAGATGGAATCAGTCATCACCCGCGGGAGTATGCTTCTCTCGAAGACTTAGTGACAGGAACAAAAGTAATCGCCGAATATTTACGACAGGAAAGCGGTGGTAAACTTTGAAGACAACAATAGGAGTGATCGCTCCTCATGACTCCTTGCAGTTAATCATGTATGTAGCGAAAGAATTTGATGATATAACGTTCGTCCCCTATCCTTATGACAAACTGAACGAAGTAAGTGAGATCTTATCGAACCATCGCTATGAAGTAGATCAGTGGTTCTTCTCAGGAGTCTTAAACTTTACGCACGCACTCAATCATGATCTTATTACTGAAAATGAAGGAGCCTATCCGCCTTTACACGGCGCCAGTTTCTTCGGAATTTTATTAGAAGCTCAGCTCGCTTCCAATCAAGTGTACAGGAAGGTCAGCATCGATACGATTGAAAGTGAAGAATTCGATAAAATTCTATCCTATTATCAGCTGGATAGCTTAACGTATTATAACCATCCTTTTACACAGAACTTAAGCTTCGACAAGTTAGCAGATTTTCATGCTCAATTATATGAAGAAGGGAAAACAGAAGTGGCGATCACATCGATTAAGTATGTGTACCAACAGCTGAAGGAGAGAAATGTGCCCGTCTTCCGCGTTACACCTTCTTACTTGTCAATTAAATTGATTATTCAGTTCTTAGTAGAACGAGCGCAGTCGAAGCTATATCGCAACTCTCAAGTCGCCGTTATTGGATGCAGAACGGAGATGGATCCTGATCATTCAGAAGATCTGCACTACTCCTTTAAAACAAAGTATCAGGAACTCGAGGTTCGTCATCAGCTCTATTCCATCGCCGAAAAAACAAACGGGTCTGTCATGCAGATGGGAGATGGATTGTTCTTCATTTTTACCACCCGGGGAGAACTAAGTGCCGAATCTGAAGGAGACCTGTTTAACTTAATAGATGATATCCGGGCACAGACGAACTTAAAGGCTAAAGTATCCATTGGATTCGGAGAAACGGTATTACAGGCCGAGCAACATGTCAGAATGGGCTTCCGGCATATTAAGGAATACGAAAAACCAATGATCTTAGTTGTCGACGATGATCAGTCCATCTCTCTGAAACAGCCGCAGGATCAAATTGCTTACAAGACCACAGACATCGGCCAAATCTGGCAGGAAAAATTTAAAGATGCCAACATAAGTCCAGGCATTGTATCGAAAATATTAGCTTACGCCAAACAGTATGGCCGCGACAATTTTTCCTCCCAGGACCTAGCCAGGTGGCTGAAAAGCACAGAAAGAAATGGCCGGCGGATTCTTGCTGAAATGGAGCGGGTCGGAATCGTTTCCCAGGCAGGTGAAACACAATCCGGAGAAAGAGGCCGCCCTAGAAAAGTCTATCAATTCCTCCCCTTCCCCCAATAATTTTATTAGGGGAGGAGACTTGAATCATGAATAAATGTCAATGTAAGCCGTTTTTCGGCTATAAACGGAAGGATTAAGGACATTTTCCCAAATTAAAAGGAAGGGTGAAATAACATGACTACACACACCAAGGAGAAATCAGACAAAGGATTGGCGAGGTTTTTAAACTTTATTGAAAAAGCTGGCAACAAACTTCCTGAACCATTCATGCTATTCGTTTACTTGGCAGGATTTACGATTCTTTTTTCCTTTGTCATTTCATTATTCGACGTTACAGTCAAAGAGCCAGGAACTGGGGATATTGTTCCCATTAAGAGTCTGGTTTCAGGGGATGGACTAGATTATATCCTTACTTCAATGCTTGATAATTTTACTGGATTCGCTCCACTCGGGCTTGTGCTGGCCATGATGTTAGGAATTGGACTTGCGGATAAAGTAGGTTTACTAGAAACAGCAATTAAAAGCACCATATTAAAAGCTCCTAGTTCATTGATCACTTATGCGGTCATATTTGTCGGAATATTAGGAAACTTAGCCTCTGATGCAGCATTCGTTATCGTTCCTCCACTCGCCGCTATGGTCTTCTATACTGTTGGACGACACCCTCTGGCAGGTCTAGCAGCTGGTTTCGCCGGAGTAGGGTCTGGCTTTACCGCGAACATCATTATTGCGGGTACAGATGCCCTGCTATCCGGTATATCTACAGAAGTTATGGAAGGTATAGGATCGGACATCGTTGTAACTCCCGTTGATAACTGGTACTTCATGATTGCATCAGTGGTGGTATTATCGATCACGGGTGCCCTGATCACAGAGAAGATTATTGAACCTCGTTTAGGGAAATATAAAGGGGACGCTTCGGAAAATGAACTTGAGGCAAGTACATCTCTCGAAAAGAAAGGGTTCCGGAATGCAGTCTTTGCTGGTTTAGCCTTTATAGCATTGCTAATCGTTGCGATTGCTTGGCCTGGTTCAGCGCTGCGAAATGAAGAAGGAGGAATCATCCCTTCCCCATTCTTAGACGGCATCGTCCCTATCATTCTATTATTCTTCATTACCATCGGGATTGCCTATGGAGCCACAGTTAAAAAGATACAATCGACCAAAGATATTTCAGGTTTTATGAGTGAAGCGATGAAGGATATGTCAGGGTTTATTGTTCTAATTTTTGCTGCTGCTCAGTTTATTGCTTACTTTAGCTGGACGAATATTGGAACATGGATAGCTGTAAGCGGGGCCAACTTCCTTGAGTCTATGAATATGACGGGACTACCGATCGTCGTAGGGTTCTCCATGCTGACAGCATTAATGAACTTGCTCATCTTTAGCGGATCTGCACAGTGGGCACTGGAAGCACCGATCTTCCTGCAAATGTTTCATCTATTAGACTACCATCCTGCTTTTATACAGGCAGCGTATCGAATTGCCGATTCTTCAACAAATATCATCACTCCGATGAACCCGTATATTATCGTCGTGCTTGCCTTTATGAGAGAGTACAATAAGAAGGCAGGGTTAGGAACATTAATCTCCCTCATGCTCCCTTACAGTGTTATTTTCTTCATTGTCTGGGTTATTCTCCTCATTGCCTTTGCTCTGCTAGGTATACCATTTGGTCCGGGGATTCATATGCATATTTAATAAAGAAAAAAGAAAGAAACAGAGTTCCTTTAGACAAAATTAAATCCGAACGATGATGAAATGTTCATACCATTCCATCATCGTTCGGATTTTTTGTCTTGTATGAGGCGAAGATTACTCAGCTCACAGTAGCAGCCTGCAATTTCCTTTCATACTCCTCGACCGCTTCTTCAAATACTTCTAACCCTTGATCAATCTGCTCCTGAGTTACAATCAGCGGCGGGATCATCCGGATAACTTCTTGATGCTTGCCACACAAATAAAACAATACTCCTTTTTCGAGGGAAGCATCCAAGATCTTCATCATACCTTTTCCATCAGGTTCGCCAGTGTGCTGGTCGACAATTTCGATCCCAATCATCAGACCGACGCCTCGTACGTTTCCAATAACTTGGTGCCTTTCTTTTATCTCTTCTAATTTATTTATGGCATAGGCTCCTAGATTTTTAGAGTTCTCGACAAGGTTTTCTTCTTCCATGACATCAAGCGTGGCAAGGGCAGCCGAACAGGCAATAGGATTTCCGCCAAAGGTCGTTCCATGCGTACCCATCGGCCATTTGCTCATTAACTCTTTTGAAGCAACCGTGGCACTAAGCGGCATACCTGAAGCGATCCCTTTAGCAATAGCCATAATATCAGGAGTAACATCAAAGGTTTGGGCAGCAAACCAATCGCCGGTCCTGCCGAATCCCGTTTGAACTTCATCAAAGATCAGCAGAATGCCGTGACGGTCACAAATTTCGCGTACCTTCTTGAGCCAGGATTTCGGAGGGATAATATATCCGCCTTCTCCCAGTACAGGTTCAACGATGAAGCACGCGACTTCTTCCGGCGTTACTTGATGATCAAATAACAGTTCCACATCTTTCTCCAGCTTCTCTGCACAATACTCTTCTGCATTTACACCGCTTGGACAGCTACTTTCATCAGCATAAGGAAGCTGATAAGTGAGCCCATTCGGCTGTAGAAATTTCCGATACTTACTTTTCGATGTACTTACGCCGAGAGCTCCTAAAGAACGGCCGTGAAAACACCCGGTGAAAGAAACGGTGTAGGCGCGCTGTGTCGCATATTTGGCAAGCTTTAATGCCCCTTCAATAGCCTCGGTACCGCTATTAGCAAAAAAGAAACAATCTAAATCGCCAGGTAATTTGTCCTTTAACCGGTCGGCAACTCTAAGAATGGAATCATACATAATAACTCCCGAAGGACCGTGCATTAATTGATCGTCACTATCTTTAATTGCCTGTACAACTTTAGGATGCCTGTGACCGGTATTGGCCACGGCAATCCCGGAAGTGAAATCCAAATATTTCCTGCCATCCTCCCCGTAGTAGTAGCATCCTTCTTCTTTTACTACAGGAAGATTCGGATGGTCTTTTGCCATACTTGGGGCAAGTAAATCAGGCATACGTTCGTATAGGTTTTCAAATGATGAGTTCATAGTCTTGTCCTCCTAAAAAATGATGTGAGCAACAATTACAATAATCGGAAGTGTGATAAGGGTACGCTGTACGAATATAATCGCAAGCTCCAGAATAGAGATCGGTATTTTCGATTTCACAAGCAAGATACCGATTTCCGACATATAGATAAGCTGCGTTAATGAAATAGCTGCAATCACAAACCGAGTCAGTTCACTTTGAATACTTGCGCCAATTACCGCTGGCAAGAACATATCTGCAAACCCAACCACCATGGCAGGGGCTGCTTGGGCTGCTTCTGGAATTTGCATCCATTGAAGAATCGGCACGATCGGCATAGATAAGTAATTAAAGAAAGGTGTGAATTCAGCAATAACTAAGGCAACAGTTCCCAGAGCCATGACTAAGGGAATAAGGACAAAGTAAATATCGAGAACGGTCTGGACGCCATTGGTAACCACCTGCTTCAGGCCTCTAACCTCTGATGCTTTGTGAAGAGCTTTTTGGACCCCCCATTGGAAATTGGAAGTTCCTTCAGGTGTGTCTTCTGATATTTTCATTCCTGTATCTTCAAAATAGGTATCTTCTTTCTTAGATAATGGCGGAATGCGCGGACAAATGAAGGCAGCTGCCAATCCTGATGCCGCTACGGTTAAATAGAAAGGAACAAAATATTCCTCTAAGCCTATAAAACTAATGACGACTAAACTGAATGCAATCGAGTTAATCGAAAAGTTCGTCGCAATAATGGCTGCTTCGCGTTTGGTATAATAGCCTTCCTCATATTGCTTAGTCGTAATTAACACACCGACAGTACCTGCCCCCATCCAGGAAGCCAAAGCATCTACAGAGGAACGACCCGGAAGTTTAAATATTGGTCGCATCACTTTACGAAGCATCGTTCCAACAAAGTCCATTAGTCCGAAATCCATAAGTAAAGGCATTAAGATTCCTGCAAACAGGAACCAGGCAGCAAGTACCGGCACTAAAGAATAAAGCATCGTTCCTCCTGTGCTTTCGGAGATAATAAACTCCGGACCAAAAGAAAATAGGGCCATCAGAGCAAATACTGCCCCTGCTATTCTTGTGATGATCCAAAAGGAATTCACATAGAAAAGCTGTTTAATAAAGGGATGATTCATAATAACCTTGGGTTTGGCTGCTCTCGCTACAATAGGAAGGAGAGCGGAGAATACAATAATGGCTGTCATCAAAGCTGGGAGTACCGGCTCAAGATAAACCTGTACCGTTTCTGCCATAACCCCGACCCCAATCGTAATTTTACCTCCATATGATATCGGTACCAGAAATAACAGAACGCCTAATAAAGAAGGGATAATGAACCATAAATAATTTCGTGTGGATTGAATCCCAACGTTCCCTTGCTCCTCCTCCAACTCAAAACTTCTTTTCTGTTTAACCTCCATCTGTTCACGCCCCTCAGTAAATTTTATCAATCGCAAAAATTCCAACCTTTATTTTCTAGCATGCAAATATCGTGCCAATAAATTATTTTATTCCGTATTTTTTGAGTTTTCTGACTACACTTGGCTGACTAATCCCTAGTACCTCAGCGATCCTAGTCGTTGTGTGAAATTTTTGTTTTGCTTGTTCCAGCCTGTCTTTTTCTACTTTCTCCAAGGTTTCTGATAGAGATTCCTCAAAATTATTCATTTTTGAATAGGGAAGATCGATTTGACGGTACGCCTTTGGCAAATCGTCAGGAAGAATGACCGATCCTGTTGACGTAACGACTAATCGTTCGATTAAATTAATCAATTCTCTTACATTCCCCCGCCACTTCAACCCATGAAGTTCAGTGAGAACTTCCCTGTCTATGATCCTTTTTCGGTTATAATGCTTTGTAAAGTGATCCAAGAAAAATTGGATCAGTGGAATGATATCCTCTCTTCTCTCTCTTAAAGGGGGGATCGTAATCGGAACGACATTTAATCGAAAATACAAGTCTTCCCGAAACTTCTTCTTATCCACGGATTCTTTTAATTTATTATTTGTGGCACTGACCAGCCGGAAATCCGAATGAATCTCTTTCCTGCCGCCGACTTTATAAAAGGATTTTTTCTGGATCAGTTTTAACACCTTCACTTGGTTTGCAAGAGACAGTTCCCCTACTTCATCCAGAAACAAAGTGCCATTGGCCGCCATTTCAACTAACCCTTTCCTTCCTCCTTTGGTAGCACCAGTGAAGGATCCTCCTTCATAGCCGAACAGCTCCGCTTCAAATAGGGACTCAGGGATGGCCCCGCAATTCACTTCAATAAAAGGGCCCTCCGACCGTTCGCTTTTATCATGGATTAATTTTGCCAGTTCTGACTTCCCGACTCCAGATTCACCGAGAAGCAGGACGTTCACATCTACTCCAGCCACCTGATAGGCAGCAGCCAGCACCCTTCGCATGTGCTCGCTCTTGGAAATAAACTTTTCCTCCTTCTGCTTTTTCAACTGCGAAAGTTCTTCTCGTACGCGTTCCATCTCGATGCTCATCTCTTCCATCCCGGCTTTAATTTCCATCAATTCCGTTACATCATGAGAGTAGCTCACAACGCGGACGAGTTCTCCATTCTTATCAAAAACGGGCAGCCCGGTTACGAGCAGTTTCTTCCCGTCCATAACAGTCTGCACGAACGTCACCCTCTCTCTTGATTCAACGACCATGGGTGTCGCCAACGGGGTGAACAGTCCTTCCCTTTCCAAGTCATAAACAGATCTGCCCATCAATTCATCTGCATTAATATCATAAACCGCTCCGGTTCCTTCACTGACTTTAACGATGGTTCCATCCGTTTTCGTGACAAGAATATCCTCCTGCAGTGAATGAAAAATAGTTTTATATTCATCCCACTCTGTCATAGGATCACCTTCCCTATTCAAATTTGTATACCTTGTCGATAAAAAAGTATTTAAACCCTTATAATAAGGCAGTTATCGTTATTCATTTATGAATAGTTATAAAAACCAGCTTAACACAATCTGAAAGACATTTGATGAAAAATTGAGAAAAATCACTCTTTTCATGCTAGTTTCTTCTAATCTAGCTGTATCTATGAAATAACCAGCAGAGAAGAGTGGATGACTGAGCAACAGAAAATGGCACCATTATCCAAGACATCTAGTTATCTCATAATCACTTCATCTGTTCATTTTTGCAAATATTCTATATACAATTTCTATACACTGAAACCCCTTACATAACTTACGGATAGCCTATATAATAGATTTATAAGATGATCATCGCATTTACAGCCGTATAATTATGCAAACTTGAACACCTTAGATACAACAAGGAGGATCCTCATGGTACTGGATAAAAGACGTGCACACTTATTATCCATCATTCAACAATCAACTGATCCGGTCCCGCCGAAAGAGTTAGCTGCCAAGATGAATGTGTCGCAGCGTACGATCTATTACGATCTTGATCAGATTAATGACTGGTTGAAGAGTGAGAAGCTGGAACCTATCGTAAGTAAACACGGAGAGGGGTTATTCCTGCCTCCATCATCGAAATCGAAGCTGACGGTTCACAAGGATGAGAGTTTTGATGATTGGCAGTACCAATTATCGAAGCAGGAACGCGAAGTCCTCATCAAAGCGAAGATTCTATTAGAAGAGCAAGATGCATCGATGCAGAAGTTCATGGATCTAACGAGCATGAGCCGGGGGACAATTGCTAAAGTAATTAAAGTGATTAAAGAGGAGTTCCAAGATGCCGGTCTTCAATTGTACTACCAGCAAGGCAGCGGATACCGATTAAAGGGTCCAGAAGCCGCTAGACGGACGATACTTTCCAATATTCTTGCGCTCATCTTCTCACATTCGGATTGGCAGAATGTCAGGAATGAGGTTCATAAAATGATCCAGCCTGGAGCCGATACCTGGGCGCAGGAAACCGATCGACGGCGCTCGGTGAAATCCCTTCTTTTTGAAGCGGAAAAAGAATTAGGACTGACCTTAACAGATGAAATGGTAGAAATCCTTTCCTTGCAGATCCTGATGATAACGAAACGCATGGAGGTTGAAGAATATATCCGTGTACAGCAAGCGGAAAAACAGGTGTTGAAACAGACCAAAGCCTACCAGGCATCCTTGCTCATTACGAATAAACTGAAAGACTTATGGGGGACGCCCTTCCCGGAAGATGAGGTTTGCTTTATCACTATGAACCTTCTGGGATCGAAAGTTCAGCACGACGACTTCAGCCGTTACACGGAACAAGAACTTTCTGGGCTGAAAGAAGTCGTTCAGAAGATGATTGCGGACTTTCAACTGTATTCCTGTGTAGTGTTTGATGATAAGAAAGGACTTGAAGAAAATCTAATCTCTCATATTAAGCCCACGTTCTACAGGCTGAAGTATGGGGTGCAAATTGCTAATGACTTAGCTGGAACCATCCAGGAAACGTATCCAGACATTTTCGATTTAACGAAACGGGTGATGAAGCATCTGGAAGTGTATGTTGGCAAGCCTATTCCAGATGAAGAAGCGGCCTACATTACTCTGCACTTTGGAGGCTGGCTCACTAAAGAGAAAAAACAGGTGGAAATCAAGCTCAGAGCGATCATCGTTTGTGAGAATGGAATCGGCACCTCCAACATGTTACGCACTCAGTTAGAGAACTTGATCGCTGGATTAAGCGTCATCACCACCTTGTCGATGAGGGAATATCAAAAGTACAACCATCAGGCAGATGTCATTTTTTCAACCAATTATATAAAGCCCAAAGACATTCCCGTTGTCCACCTTCCAGCCATCCTGACCAACATCGAAAAGGAGCAGGTCATTAAACGGATGAATGAACTTTTCGATACAAAGCCAATAGAAAAGAATTCATCTGACCAACTGATCAATGTGATCGAACGCTATGCAACGATCCATCAGAAAGAAGAACTGAAAACAGAATTGGCTCATCTTTTAGAACAAAATATACCTCGGACAAAGGAGCTCAGAAAGCCTATGCTCAATGAATTATTAACGGAACAAACGATCCAATTTAAAGACCAGGTACAAAGGTGGGAGGAAGCCATTGAAATAGCTGCTCAGCCACTGATCGACCAGCAGTCGATTCGTCCTTCTTATGTGAAGGCGATGATCGATAACGTGAAGGAGCTTGGCGCTTATATTGTTATCGCCCCAAGAATTGCCATTCCCCATGCCCGACCGGAAACCGGAGTCGAGCGACTAGGCATGAGTTTTTTACGCTTGAGAGACCCTATCTATTTTTCTGAAAAAGAAAAACATCGCGCCCAGTTGATTATCGTACTTGCAGCGATTGATAATCAAACCCATTTAAAGGCACTAGCCCAACTTACAGAATTGCTATCGAATGAAGAGAATGTCGAGCAGTTAATTTCAGCAAATGATAGTGAAACCGTCATGAAATTAATTCACCAATCAGTCGAAGTTTAACAAATTAGAGGAGGAATTTATGATGAAAAAAGTATTAGTCGTATGCGGAAATGGATTAGGCAGCAGCATGATTGTAGAAATGAACGTGCAGGCAGCACTTAAAGATATGGGGAAAGAAGCAGAAGTATCCCACACGGATTTAACTACCGCCAAGACCGAGCATGCTGATATCTTCCTAGGTTCAGAGGATATAGTGGAAAGCCTAGAAGATGGCAGTAGAAATGTCGTTAAGCTGAAGAATCTAATGGATAAAAACGAGCTCCGTGAAGCCTTAGAACAAAATATGTAATCATACTATTAAATAAAGGAGCGTTCCACATGATTGATATAATAATGAAGGATATCTTAGGTACACCTGCCATTTTAGTCGGTTTATTCGCCTTAGTCGGACTCCTTGTGCAACGCAAAAATTCCGGAGACGTTGTCTCCGGAACACTTAAAACAGTGATGGGATTCGTGATCCTTGGAGCAGGAGCCAATGTACTCGTCCAATCTCTTGGACAGTTCAGCAGCATGTTTAACGAAGCTTTTACTGTGGACGGTGTCATTCCTAACAACGAAGCGATCGTTGCTCTTGCCCAGGAAAGTTTTGGAACAGAGACAGCGATGATCATGCTGTTTGGTATGATTGTCAATATTCTGCTTGCCCGATTCAGTCCTTTTAAATACATCTTCCTAACCGGACACCATACCATGTTCATGGCCTGCTTAATCGCTGTTATCTTAACAACCGGAGGATTTTCTGGAGTCTCCATGATCATTCTTGGGGCGATCATTCTTGGATCATTGATGGTCCTCTCTCCAGCGATGCTCCAGCCTTTCACCCGCAAAGTCACCGGTTCCGATGATTTTGCCATCGGTCACTTCGGCTCCATCGGCTATTTAGCCTCATCGATGGTTGGTAAAGCAGTCGGTAAAGGATCTAAATCAACAGAAGAAATTAAAGTTCCCAAATCACTGGGCTTCCTAAGAGATACCTCGGTTTCCGTAGCCTTAACTATGGTCATCTTGTTCTTTGTCGTTGCCGCAGCTGCCGGTCCAACCTTTATCGAAGGGCAATTAAGCGATGGACAGAACTTTCTGGTCTTCGCCTTTATGCAAGGTCTTACCTTTGCGGCTGGTGTGTATATCATCTTAGCAGGTGTGCGCATGCTTCTAGGTGAAATTGTTCCTGCCTTTAAAGGGATTGCCGATAAGATTGTCCCTAACGCAAAACCTGCTCTTGATTGTCCTGCTATTTTCCCTTTCGCAGGAAACGCAGTGATCATTGGTTTCTTATTCAGCTTTATCGCAGGACTTGCAAGTATGCTGCTATTACCTGCCTTAGGGTTGAAAGTAATCGTTCCTGGGCTAGTCCCTCACTTTTTTACCGGGGCTGCTGCCGGAGTATTCGGTAACGCAACCGGCGGTCGAAGAGGAGCGATCTTTGGATCGATGGCGAACGGCGTG
Organism: Halobacillus rhizosphaerae; assembly: GCF_046719735.1. Classification (NCBI taxonomy): domain Bacteria; kingdom Bacillati; phylum Bacillota; class Bacilli; order Caryophanales; family Bacillaceae; genus Halobacillus; species Halobacillus rhizosphaerae. Next base: position 121,886 of record NZ_JAUTWQ010000015.1, on the reverse strand, counting down.
ATGATCAGCTTCCTGCCCGCTCTCTTATTACCAGTATTGGGTTCACTAGGGTTCCAGGGGACAACCTTCGGAGATGCAGATTTCGGTGTAGTCGGAATCGTACTAGGTAACCTAATCAAAGTAGTAGAATCAAACATTACCGTTTTCGCTGGCATTCTGATTCTCCTAGCCCTTGTATTCTTCCTAGCTACAAGAGCCAGAGCGAATGAAAACAAGAATGAAACAGATGCAGCTTAATTCATCCCATAAAAACACTCGGTGCCTTTTTACAGACATCGAGTGTTTTCTCTTTGAAAAAAATCACAGTATGACTGGCCATTAGATTAAGATACGGCACATCTCCTAATAGCCAATGAAGGTATTAATCAAAATAAACTGCTTTCCCAGTTTTGGCAGATTCATAGATTGCTTCAAGAATCTCACTGACCACTAACGCCTGTTCCGGCTTCACAACTGGTTCTGTATCATTCACCAAACTTTCAATCCAAAGCCTTGCCTCGAGATCGGCATCACTTTCGACCTCTCCATCAAAGAAAGCAACTCCGTCCGCTCCCAAAGCCGGTTTACTGGTGTGAAGCTTGCCGTGTTTCTCTCCGTTAATGCGCAATCCATCCTTCATGTCAGCTCCGCCGTTCGTCCCGCAAAGTGTTGTTTGAGCTTCCCCAACATCCAGCGTATTAAGTGCCCAGCTTGATTCCAGAATTACCGTCGCACCGTCCTTCATGGTAATCATGCCAAAGGCAGAATCTTCAACGTTAAATTCTTTAGCGTCCCAGGCTCCAAAAGCGTTTGCTTTACTTTCCTGGTCCGACAACTTGTGGTATACATTTCCTACCACACTTTTCACTTTATAGTTATCCATCATCCAAAGGGTCAAATCGAGCGCATGGGTGCCGATATCAATTAATGGACCGCCTCCCTGCTCTTCTTCGTTCAAGAATACACCCCAAGTAGGCACCGCACGGCGGCGGATAGCATGGGCTTTGGCAAAGTAAATCTCTCCTAGTTCGCCACTCTCACAAACGTCCTTCATATACAAAGAATCCTCACGAAAACGATTGTTGTACCCAATCGTAAGCTTTTTGCCTGTCCGTTTGGCCACTTCAACCATTTCTTTTGCTTCACGAGCTGTTTTCGCCATCGGCTTTTCACACATAACGTGGCAGCCAGCTTCAAGTGCGGCAATAGATATTTCTGCATGGCTTTTATTAGGAGTGCATACATGAACCACATCTAAGTTTTCTTTCTCCAGCAGCTCCTGAAAATTGGTGTAAACCTCTGCCGTTTTTGTTCCGTATTCTGCCGCTGCTTTTTGGGCCCGTTCTTCTACCAGATCGCAAAAAGCAACCATCTCAATATCTTCAAGTTTAGAAAGGCTGGGCATTTGTTTGCCATTTGCAATTCCGCCGCAACCAATAATCGCTAGCTTTAACTTCGTCATGTCCTTTTCCTCCTAAGCGCACTCGAAAAAAATTTTGAGGCTGGTTATCATACAGCTATTGGGATTGATGTTGATTGCTCACTGATCACCTATTGGTTAATCTTTAAGAAATCCCCTTCCAATACAAGACCTGGTCCTTATTCATGATTTCCAGCCCTTCTATTTCTCTTCTCCTTTTAGTCGGTTATTTCCTTTATTCTTGTAAAATCAACAACAGGATGTGACAAATTTCCCACCCACAACTAAAGCATAGGATTATTTCTAAGACGAAAAAAATCCTGCCAGAAACTATTTCTGACAGGATTCCATGCCTTCTACCCTGTTCCGATGAAAAACACAGAGTGAGGCATAAGCTGTAATTTACTTTGTAATTAATAGGCTAGAGCGAACAAACCTTTAATATGAGACAAGTAGCGGACGTTACTAGCTTCTTTCATTAAGGATGCCGGCATGCCTTTCATAGACGTGCCATTACCCCCAACGGAAGCAACCGCATCTTTACGGCCTAAACTTGCAAGAGTACCAGAGTTAACTGGATTAAACTCTCTCAGATCTTTATCTTTCAAGTAAGCAAACAAGTTATAGCCAATTAGGTCTCCCATCTGCCAAGCAATTTGTGCAGTTGGAGGCTGCGGGCGCTCGTCTCCTGGTTTGAAGTAAACAGCACTGTCTCCAGCTACAAATACATCTTCATGAGAAACGGATTGCAGATAGTTGTTTACAGATGCACGACCGCGATTCACTTCAATACCTGATTCCCCTACAAGAGGATTCCCTTGGACGCCGCCGGTCCATACAAATGTATTGGTTTCGATCTTCTGTCCATCTTTCAATTCAACAACATTACCTTCTACATTTGTAACAGGCAGATTAGTTAGAAACTCTACTCCTCGCGCCTCTAAGCTTTCCATTGCCCGTTGAATTAATTCATCAGACAGCATAGGCAGCACTTTCGGCATAGCTTCTACAAGCTTCAATTGAATCTCATCAGGATTAACACCATAAGTTCTTGCCAGCCCAGGAACTTCGTCAGCAAGCTCACCTACTAATTCAACACCCGTTAATCCGCCACCGCCGATTAAGATAACGGCATCCGCTTGATCTTTTGTTGCTGCATAATTGCGAATGCGGTCTTCAACGTGATTGCGGATACGCTTAGCATCTTCAGCAGATTTAAGTACCATACTGTTCTCTTCCAGACCAGGAATTCCAAAGTATGCCGTCTTGCTTCCTAATGCTACAACAAGAGCATCATAGCTTAACGTAGTTCCGTTAGAAAGTTTCACTTCTTTCTGGTCAACAGAAAAAGAATTAACGGTTTCAACTTTCAAGTCAATGTTATTGCCCTTTAATAGTTTTTCTAATGGTAAGGCAGCTGCCTTTTCAGTAATATTACCTGCCGCTAAGCGATGCAGCTCAGTAATAATTTGGTGTGTTGGATATTTATTCACTAATGTGACAGTAGCTTCAGATGCATCCAAGTATTCACGCACACTTAATGCAGATAGAAGTCCGCCATAACCAGCTCCCAAGATGACGATGTGTTTTGACATGATTGTTCCTCCATTCTTATTCTATTATTTAGAAGTTTTATTTTCTTCAGAGACTTTTAAGTAGGCATTCACGAAGCGGAAAACCTTTTGCGCCTGCGGATCTTTCAGCATTTTCAGCAATCCAAAGATGCCCACTACTTCATTGCTTTTTTCTGCCTGGTCTTTAGCTTCAATTGCATTCGCAGCGAAACCTTTAACAGTCGTTTTCACTGGACCGGCAATTTCAGATAAGAATTCTGATGTGTCTTTCTTTAATACTTCATCTCCTGCTAAGGATTGGACAGTATCATAAGAGCTGGAAAGGATATTAACTAGCTCTGTCAATTTCGGAAGCTCTTTTACTAAGGCAGTCAGCGAATCTTGAACCTCAGGATCCAGGAGCTGATCCAGTAATTCCCGCTCATCTTGTGTGACTACTTTTTCTTGTTCTGTTGACACTGATTCTGACATATTCACTTCTCCTTTTTCTTAGTTTTTTTATAATAAATTCTTTAAAAACAATTGGACCGATTAACAAAGAAGTTTCCTCTGATTCGCAAGGCGATCGAGTTTTCTGCAAAATAAAATTCTTCTTATCTATGATACTTCTATACGATTAACCGACTATATTAGCTTATAATATAACTTTGTGAAATACAACACATTAGAAGTTTTTTATCAAATCTAAATTAGGCTGTAAATAGACTCAGCATCACCATTTAGCAAAAGTTCAGATGAGTTCCTTCCATATATTGGAGTGCAGATGTTTTCTTTGAAAACTGTTACTTTCATCACCCAATACCCTGCTGAAATATTGGTTAGTTCGATTATAATGGATCGTTTGAAAATGTTGTAACGATAAAACCCTGAATGAAGGAACTTTTTTATAAGTGTCCTTGATTCAGGGTATCGTTCTAACGAGTTGAACCGTTCCATTCATTTCAAGACAAATTGCATACCGTCTTTAAAGTTCTTACTAAAGATAATAAAGAGTATGAGGATCGGTAACGTTAACAGGACGGAACCAGCATACATTGGTCCAGGATAGCCGCCGTAAGGTCCAAACATCTGGGCAAGCAGCACATTTAGTGTCAGCATGTTTTCACTATTCACGACCAACATGTCCCATAAGAGTTCCACCCAGCGTTCCATGAACACAAACAGGAAGACGATCGTAGTGATAGACTTTGACATCGGCAGGACGATTTTCCACACAATTTTAAATTGACTTGCCCCGTCCATCTTGGCGGCTTCAATCAATTCATCCGGCAGACCTCTGAAGTAGTTGGTATACATAAAGATCGCCCACAGGTTTACCGCTTTAGGCAATATCATTGCCCAGTACGTGTCGTACAGCCCAAAGTAACGGATAATCAAAAAGAGCGGAATTAATAGGATGACCGCAGGATAGAACATTTGAAACAAGATGATATTGTTGATTAAACGATTCCCTCTAAACTTCAGCTTTGCCAGCGAAAAGCCAACGAGAATCGCTGTCGATAACATAAGAAAAGAGGAAGCAGTCGTCACGAAGATACTGTTAAAGAAAGCTCTCAGCCATGGCCGGGCTTCGACGCCTTCTCCTCCTGTGAACAACCACTCATAGGACCGCAGCGTAAACTCCGTCGGAATAATTTTCCGATCCACTTGATCCCAGACCGCGAACGATCCAAGCACCATGTAAATATAAGGGGCGATCATTACGATCATGACGGTGAAAGCTAAAATATATAACATCGTCACTTTTTTGCGATTACCAGCCATGTTTAGCCCCCCATTTCTCAAGAATTTTTCTAAATACTAATATCGACCCGAAGGTTACGAACGAGTTAATGACTGCGATTGCTGTACCGTATCCAGCATTTAAGCGCTCAAACGCCTGACTGTAAATTTCAAGCTGCCACGTATGCGTAGCAAGATCCGGACCGCCGCCAGTCAGTACGTAAGGTTCGGTGAATATCCCGAACATTAAACCTACCGCCAAAATAGTGACCGTATAAAAAGACGGATATAACATTGGAAGCGTGACGTGCCAGAACCGTTTCCAGCCAAGTGCTCCATCAATCTCTGCTGCTTCGTAGACGTCTTTCGGGATGCTTTCAAGACCAGCGACAAACAGCAGCGCATAATAGCCCGCAAATTTCCAAGCCATCATTAAAGCAATAATTAATGGTGCTAAAATCGAAGAACCAAGCCAATCAATGTCTAGACCAAATGAATGCCGGAGCCAAATGTTAAGCGGACTATTGTAAGATAAAACTCCATTCACCACAATCGCCGAAGCCACACCTGATGCTAAATAAGGCAGGAAGAAGGCTACCGAAAAAAGACCTTTAAATTTTGGCAGAGAATGAATGATGACGGCGAGCAATAGCGCTCCACCAACCACGATCGGTACGAACATGATCAGGAACTTGTATGTAACAAAGAAAGCTGCTCGCACACTTTCACTGAAAAAAGCTTGAATGAAGTTCTGGACGCCGACAAATTCGTAATCAGGCGCGATTAAATTCCAATTGGTAAACGCCAAATACGTCGCCCATAATAAAGGGAACAGAAAAAAGATAAGGGAATAAATGAGGTAAGGGCTGGCAAATAGCCAGCCTAACCTCGCATTACTTCTTTCCATTTTACTTCAACACCTTTTTGATGGCGTCGGTCATATCGCTCCATGCTTGATCAGGAGATTTCTCACCTTTGACGACAGGGTTCACCGCTTCTTTACCAATCAATTCCTGGACTTCTACCGTCTTCTCATTATCAATCGGCGGAACAGCGTTCGGAATGTTTTCGGCATATTTCTGAAGCTCTGGATGTTCCTTTAAGAAACTGGTAAACGTTTCATTCGATGATAAATCATCACGTGCAGGAGGAAGGTTCGTCTGTTTGAACCAATCTAAATCATGCTCAGGATCAGAATAAACCCACTTCACAAAGTCAAAAGCAGCTTGCTGTTGTTCTTTGGTTGCCGAAGCATAGATGGAGAGTCCTTTGGTATCAGCAAAAGTTTTCTCCTTTTCACTATCTACACCTTCCGGAACCGGAGGCATCGTAAGATCATAGGTTTCGCCAAGCTTCATTTCTGGGTATTTCTCTGCCCAGGCAGAGAACGTCCATGGTCCGATATCTACCATAATGGATTGGCCCGTTTCAAATGGGTCCGTAGATTCACGAGTTAACAGCAAGTCATTATCGCTCAAGTCCTTCAAGAATTGTAAGGTAGCAACGCCTGCTTCCTGGTCGGCCACAAGGTCATTTCCTTCGACAAAGTTATTTCCTTTAGATGCTCCATTATAAAGCATGAAGAAGTCAAACCAACGTGCCCACCATGTAGGCTTCACTAAATCGGCACGGGACCATAAGAACTTGTCCGGATATTTTTCTTTCAGTTTTTTTCCAACTTCTAATACTTCGTCGTATGTTTTAGGAGGTGAATCAACCCCAAGCTCCTTGAGGATATCCGTTCTCCAGCCAAACAGCATAGCGTTCGAATAGATAGGGAGCACGTATTGATGATCATCCGCAAACTTCCAAGTAGAGATGGTTTCTTCCATTTTGCGGTCTTTTAGCAGTTCGTCATAACCATCAAATTCGTCTAACGGCACTACGGCACTGCTTCCAGCAAGCTGAGCAGCAAATCCCCGGGAAATGTTTTCAGATATGGCAGGGGCATTACCAGCAGCAATCGCGGATTGAATACCCGCTTCAGAAGATGGACTTTCCGGCATTGGTGAAACTTTGATTTTCACATCTTCGTTTTCTTTCATATATTGTTTTGCCATGTCTTCCCAGAATACTTGCTGCGAAGGGTTAGGGGCTGCCCAGAAGTCAAACTCAACCTTTCCATCTCCTTCCCCGCTTGAACTATCAGATGAACAACCTGAGGCGATAAGAGCTACGACAAACAGTAGAATTATAAAACGATAATTACGAAACTTTTTCATACGTGTTCTCCTCCCTTAATTTGAAATGGATCCGGAATTCTGATCTTATGGGCTTCTGCATCACTGACCCCAACATACAACTCCACTTCTCCATGACCCACCTGAACGAGACCTCCGCTAAATAATACATCAGTTAAATCTTCACGTTTCGCTTCCCCTCCAGGAAAGTCGTCTCGAACGGCAATGATCTTCATCTCTTCCAGCTTCATCTCCTTGCGGTTCAATAAACAGGTCATTGGATAATAGTGGCGGTTCCCTGCTCCATCAAACCGGGCGATATGGCCAAGTATTCCAATCTTCCCACCATCGAAGAGATAAAGCTCATTCGCCCCGCCCCACTCTTCCTTTACGAAATGCTCCTTTAGCAATGGTGCATCCTCGATAACTTGAGCGGTCAGTTGATCAAGCGTTTCAATTTCGGTATAACCAATCTTTCCTCGTCCCCCTTTTTCTCCTTGAGGACGGGTGCAAATGCCAATTCGGTGGTCAGGCAGTTCGACTAAACGAATGTCCTTCATTCCTTTTGGTCCTTCTGCAAAGCGCTGCAGTTCAGAGATGTTCGCCCCTTTGTAAAACACCGTTTTCCATTGGAGCGCCCCTTCCTTTGCAGGATCTGGAGCGACTTCTACACCGCCAAATACGAGTTGCTCATGGATGGTGACTATAAAAGGATCTTGAAGCTCAAACGTGGGGGCAGCTTTTCTTGGTTTCCACTCCTCTCCCTCTTTTGAGAAAAACATGACCTCAGAGTACTCGGATTTCCTTGGTTCTACTCTGCCTGCGATTACTTTTTCATTTCTATCGGTAAATGGAGCGGTAATGTTGTAGACATCACGGTCTCCTACACCGGTAAAATGGAGCTTTTCTCCCTTATTGGGCGTGGATTGTTGTCGAAATTGATTCAGCAGTTGTTTGACAGTTAACGTCATCACTCTTCCCTCCCTTACACATCCGTTAGTCGAGATAATATGTCATCCAATGCTACCTCACAAACAGCCATTGATGTATCCGATACACCATAATAAATGCGCAAGCTCTGATTCTGTAACGTGACACCACAAGTGAACACAACATCACCAAAGAATCCATTAGTCTCGTAATCCGCTTCCGGGGCCAATATAGGTTCTTTCGTTTTAGCAAGAACTTTGGAAGGATCCTCTAAATCAAGCAGCACCGCTCCCAAGCAATAGCGATCGTCTCTATCTGCCGCATGATAAATCTCAAGCCATCCTTGGCTAGTTTTAAACGGGACGGCTCCACCGCCAATCCGGCCATTATCCCAGCCGTCTTCACTTAGACCTAACAAATGTTGATGATTTCCCCAGTATAGAAGGTTGTCCGACTCTGCCAGCCAAATCTCCGGCTGTCCAATCCCCTTAGGAACAGGGCGGTGAAGAGCGTAATACTTGCCATTCATCTTCTCCGGGAAAATAGCAACATCCTTATTTTCCGGGGGAAAAATCAGTCCTAACCGTTCATAACTTACAAAATCCTTTGTAGAAACGAGACCAACCGCAACCCCTTTATCAGATATCGCGCTGTATTGGATATAATATGTATCTTCAATTTGGGTCACCCGCGGATCTTCAACGCCCCACGATTCAGCAGCTATTTCTGGATAAATAAACGGTGCATCATCAACGGTGAACGATTTTCCATCTGAGCTTCTGGCAATTCGGATATAAGATAAGGAAGTTAAGAAAGCTGTTCTTCGTTGTGTTTCATTGAAAAGGATAGTGCGCGGATCCGAAAAGTCATAACCTTCGTCATCTTTTTTCAGAGACAGCACCTTTACCTGCGGCTCTCCATATGAAAAATCAACCACTGTAGTTTTTACTTCATCAGGATTGTTTTGGACGGGACGCTCTGCTACTCTTAAAAGAAGCAATGTTTCCCCATTTAACTCCGCCACACCTGCATTGAATACTCCGATTACTTCATGATCATCATGGTAAGCAGCAATATCTTCCGGCTTTAAAATTGGATTCTTCTCTAGACGATGCACAATCATGTCATTCTGATCCCCCATTCTTCATTGAAAACCCTTACATGAATTATTAAATAAAAAACATGACAAACATTATTATTCTGTTAAGTAATGTTATAATTAACCTTACAAACGATTATACTATTACTATTTGTCATGTCAATAACATTTTCTGTCTTAGCAAAGTTCTTCATTATCATTGAATTAATTGGAAGTTTTAAGTATATTATTAAGTAACGTTACAAAATAATGTTCGGATGACTGTTTATAGAAAGGTTGACTTATATATGAGAAAAAGAGTCACAATGCAAGACATTGCAGATCGACTGAATATATCCAAGAATTCTGTCTCTCAAGCTCTGTCTGGGAAACCGGGGGTGAGTGATGAGACGCGGCAGCTCGTGCTGAAAACTGCAAAAGACATTGGCTATCACTATAATCCAGGCAATGGTAACACGAAAGAGGAAGAGAAAATCACAGGCAATATTGCTTTAATTGCTTCTGAATTCGCCTTTTCCATGAAAAGCTTTTTCGGAGAAATTTACTTAAGTGTAGAAGAAGAAGTTAATAAGCGAAATAAGAACCTGCTGATCCAATCCATCAATAACCACTCAAGAGATCAGCTCATTCTCCCACCTTTTATTGAAAAACGACAAGTCGATGGCATCTTAATCTTATCTCATATTAGTAATGACTATATAAATAAGATTTTAGCTACAGGTATTCCGACCGTATTGATCGATCACCACCACCCGGAGATTAAAGCAGATGCCATCCTTACTAATAACCGTTTCGGCGCCTATACAGTTACCAAGCACTTGCTGGAACTGGGTCACAGAGACATCGCATTTGTAGGGAACATTGACTTCTCGCCAAGCTATCAAGAGCGCTGGGAAGGCTATCACCTTGCCCACAGAGAATTCGGAATAAAACCAAAGGAAAACTTTCAATTGAAAGATGCCCTGGAAGAAGCGCCAGTCATTAATTACTTCATTAACCAACTTGAAGAAAACCCGACCGCCTGGGTTTGTGTAAATGATGGGTTAGGCTACCTTGTGACTTCCGGCTTACAGTCACTCGGATTTAAAGTCCCTGATGATGCTTCTGTCTGCAGCTTTGATAATGGCCAGCTGTCTCAGCTGTCTACACCTTCGATTACGACGATGGACATCGATTTCAAAGCCTTCGGACAAAATGCGGTTGAAAAGCTGTTCTGGCGGATGGACAATCGTGATGAACCTCATCAGGAAGTTTTGCTGCCGACGACTTTGATTGAGAGAGAATCGACGACCAAGGTACGGAAAAAGAATAAATTAAAGCAGAATTCATAGAAAAACCAGCTGATAAATCCCCCCTCATTACTTGCTAAACCAAAAACCCGCACGATTGTAAATCAATTGTGCGGGTTTTTGATATGTAAACTACTTCTATAAAAAAGAGAAGGTACTCTTTTATAAACGTACGCTCACTAGCGAATACATTTAGAAAGAGTCCTTCTCTCTGAGTTTATTATTTAGTTACAGTACCTGCATCGGCTGGATGTACGCCATGACGATAGAAGTCAGCGTCAATTGGATCCAATGGTTTGCGTCCAAGGATGAGGTCCGCTGCTTTTTCGGCAAGCATCAAGACAGGTGCGTGGATGTTCCCGTTCGTAACGTAAGGCATAGCAGAGGCATCGACCACTCGCACATTGTCGAGTCCGTGAACCTTCATCGTTTCTGGATCTACTACAGCCATTGGGTCTGAAGCTGGTCCCATTTTCGCTGTACAAGACGGGTGAAGCGCGGTTTCCGCATCTTCTTTTACCCACTCCAGGATTTCCTCGTCGGTTTGAACGTTAGGACCAGGTGAGAGTTCCGCAGCATTGTAAGGTTTCATAGATGGCTGTGCCATAATCCTTCGAGTGACTCTTACTGCTTCCACCCATTCACGTTTGTCCTGTTCCGTAGAAAGATAGTTGTAAACCATGCTTGGATGCTCTTTCGGGTCTTTGGAACGAATCTTTAAGGACCCGCGGGCATCTGAGTACATAGGTCCGACATGAACTTGGAATCCGTGATCCGTAGGTGCCTTTTGGCCATCATATCGAACAGCAACTGGAAGGAAATGATACATGAGATTCGGGTAATCGACATCTTCATTCGAACGGACGAAACCGCCGCCTTCGAAATGATTCGTCGCTGCCGGCCCTGTGCGTCCGAACATCCATTGCAATCCGATCCAAGGCATGCGGGCTTTATTTAAATTCGGCTGTTCAGAAACAGGAAGCGGACAAGCATGCTGGATGTAAACTTCGAGGTGATCCTGGAGATTTTCTCCCACACCTGGAAGGTTCACTACCGGTTGAATTCCAAGAGATTTAAGGTGTTCAGCTTCACCTACACCTGACAATTGCAACAGCTGCGGCGTGTTAATCGCACCACCTGAAAGAACGACTTCACCTGCTTGAACTTGGTGAGTCTTTCCGTTGCGCTGATAGGTCAACCCCTTTGCTTTCGTACCGTCGAAGTCAATGCTCTTAACAAAAGCTCGCGTTCTAACGGTTAGATTCTCACGCTTCATAGCTGGATGCAGATAAGCGCGGGAAGCAGACAACCGCTGCCCTTTGTACACATGCTTATCGAACGGTCCGAATCCTTCCTGGCGAAACCCGTTCACATCAGGGGTTCTTGAATAGCCAGCTTCTACTCCTGAGTTAAAGAAAGCTTGGAATAAAGGATTTTTAGCAGGTCCACGTTCTAACTTAATAGGACCGTCGTGACCGCGAAGATCATCATCCGGGGATGCTAACGCGTTTTCCAATCGTTTGAAATAAGGTAGGCAATGGGCGAAATTCCACGTTTCCATTCCAGTATCGGCTCCCCACCGTTCATAGTCCATCGGGTTACCTCGTTGATAAATCATACCGTTGATGGAACTAGAACCGCCTAGTACCTTTCCGCGGGCATGCTTGATACGTCGTCCATTCATATAAGGTTCAGGATCTGATTCATATTTCCAATCGTAAAGGCTTTTTCCTGCAGGATACGGCAGAGCTGCCGGCATCTGGATCAATAAGTCCCAAGAATAATCACTGCGCCCCGCTTCTAAAACAAGTACACTTTTTTTTCCGTCTTCACTTAAGCGGTCGCCGAGTACAGAACCCGCACTGCCGCCGCCAACGATAACAATGTCAAATGATTCAGTCATAATTTGTTCCTCCTTGCATGGTGAATTCGGAAGGAAAGGGTTCAGACCTGTGCTCCAAACCCCTGCTTCCTTTATCAAATCTATTTATCTTTTTAATTCATTACTTAGTCTGCAATTAATCTATAGAGAATGAACTTAGAACCAGTTCATAGTTTCAGGTTTATGGTTACGGAAGATATGCTTGGTTTCTGTATATTCTTCCATGCCTAATCGGCCAAGTTCGCGGCCAATACCTGACTGCTTGTATCCGCCCCACGGAGCATGCGGGAAGTAAAGATTGAATTCATTGATCCAAACCGTACCCATACGCATTTTCGCTGCACAGCGTTCTGCTTTCGCAATATCGTTTGTGAAAACACCGCCGGCAAGACCGTAGATGGAGTCATTCGCAAGCTTAACGGCTTCGTCTTCTGCTTGGAATTTCTCAATCGTAATGACAGGACCAAATCCTTCCTCCTGCACAACACTCATGTCAGTCGTGCAGTCTGTGAAAATGGTAGGCAAGTAGAAAAAGCCATTTTGTAATTCAGGATCTTCAGGGCGCTTACCACCAACGGCAAGTGTTGCTCCCTCTTTAACCCCTGCTTCTACATAATTTTCTACTTTCGCAAGGTGTTCCGCTGAAATAAGCGGTCCCATTTGCGTATCTTCATCAAATCCGCTTCCTAATTTAAAGTTCTTCACTCGTTCTACAAGGGCTTGAACGAACTCATCGTGGATGCTTTCTTCGACGATGAGTCTTGTACCAGCGGAACAGATCTGTCCTGCGTGGAAGAAAACACCGTTTAACGCCTGATCAACGGCTACTTCGAAATCTGCGTCAGCAAAGATAACATTCGGATTTTTCCCGCCAAGCTCTAGGGCAAGATTCTTCACATTGGAACTCGCCGCCTGCATAATTTTCTTACCGGTATCAATGCCGCCTGTGAAGGAAATAAGATCAACATCTGTACTGCTAGACAGCTCTGAACCGATGGCAGCGCCTGTACCAAGAACCAGATTCGCTACACCCGCAGGTACGCCAGCTTCTTCGATCAGTTCAAATACTTTGATCGTCGTAAGCGGAGTAATTTCACTCGGCTTCATAATTAAAGTGTTTCCTGTCGCAATCGCCGGAGCCAGTTTCCAGGACGCTTGTAGTAAAGGATAATTCCAAGGAGTGATTTGTCCGCAAACCCCCACAGGTTCGTAGACTACTTTACTGCTGGAATTTGGAATAGGAGAATCGATCAGCTCTCCGCCATCCTTATCAGCAAGCTCTGAGAAATAGCGGAACACTCCAGCGATATCCTCCATGTCTCCACGGCTTTCTTCTACTGTTTTGCCTGTATCCAGTGATTCTAAATGAGCAAGCTCTTCCTTATCTCTTTCAATAAATTCAGCAATTTTCCTCACGAATGCCCCTCGCTCTGTTGCTGGGGTTGACGACCATTCGCCAAGATCAAAGGCTTCTCTTGCGGCAGCGATGGCTGCTTTGGCGTCTGATTCATCACCTTCTGGGACCTCGGCAATGACTTCCTGATTAAATGGATTAATAATCGTACGCGTGTTTCCTGAGTTTGCGTTCGTCCATTCTCCGTTAATGTATTGTTGTAGTTTTAGATTCAAATCTATCACTCCAATTTTTTAAATTAAGTTTGTTAAAAATTTATTTAATAACTAAAACACTAACATGTCTTTTTTAGGCTGTCAAAATAAGTGACAGATGATAAAGAAATCATTAAAATAAAGGTAGATGGTTAGAATGAGAAAGAGAATAACCGTTTTAAATAGGAAAAACCACCCCGTTCATTTGACATTTCATCTCAACAAGATAACATTAAGTTTATAAAGAAGATTCGATAATTATTTAACACGGTTTACTTTATATTGAAGGAGCGACCTTATGAGTGAATCTAATGAAAGTTCCAGAATTAAAATGGAAGAAGCTAAAGATAAAGTCATTGGTGCCATTGCAGAAACAATGGATTTATATGGGGTCACCCCCGCCGCTGCCAACTTATATGCGACCATGTACTTTGAGGATCAGATGACACTCGATGAAATGCGTACAGAGCTCGAAATGAGCAAACCAAGTATGAGTACCAGCGTCCGCAGGCTCCAGGAAATAGATATGGTGAAAAAAACATTCACCCGCGGTTCCCGGAAGCATACGTATGTAGCGGAGAAGAATTTCTTCCGCTCCTTCATGGCCTTTTACTGTCAGATGTGGGAACGAGAAGTGAAAATGAATTTCGAAGCGATCGAGGAGTCACAAGAAGATTTCATAGAGATTATCAAAGATCCTGACAGTACTCCAGACATCGTAGCAGAAGCCAAGAAATACTATGATCAATTAGAAGAATCTAAAACCTACTACCGCTGGCTCGATGATCTAGTTGCAAGTATAAGAAGCGGTAAGATATTTGAATTCCTGCCTAAAGATCGACGAGATTAAGGTACAGAAAGCTATCAGGCAGTTTAATGGCAAGCGGCTATTGACTGCCTGGTCCTCTGACTATTCCCTCTTTTTTTAAAAAATAAGCAGGCTTCGTTTTGCTTTTTTGTTAAATAAATTTTTAATACATTAAACTTTAAAGATGTATTTTAAATAATAAATACCTTCATGAAAGGAGTTTTGAACATGAATAAGCGGAAAACAGGATTTATGTTATTTTTAGCTATACTTATGGCAGCTGTACTCACAGCATGCGGAAGCACGAGCGGCGAGGATCAATCAGGATCAGACTCAGAGGAAAAGAGTAAAGAAATAACGATGGGCCAAATTAACTGGGCTGAAAATATTGCCATAACTAACATGTGGAAGGTCATTTTAAAAGATAAAGGCTATGACGTGAAGTTAAAGAATTTGAACATGGGATCTACCATGAAAGCATTAGAAAATGGCGATCTGGATGCTAGTTTAGAAATCTGGCTGCCCGTTCAGGATGCTAACTATCTGAAGAAATATAAAGATACGGTTAATTTCTCCGACGCTACTTGGTATGACCATGCAAAAGTAGGGCTTGTTGTTCCTGCCTATTTAGATGACATTAACAGCGTTAAAGACTTAAACGCCCATAAAGATATGTTCGATGGCAAAATTGTCGGGTTTGACCCTGGCGCCGGAACGATGGAAGTGACAGAGAAACTAATTAAAGACTATGACCTTGATTACGAACTGCAATCAAGCTCTGAACCTGCAATGTTAGCTGAGATTGGCAAAGCCATTGACGACAAAGAACCTATCGTTGCCCCGCTTTGGAGTCCTCACTGGGTATTCTCCAAATATGACCTAAAATTCCTCGATGATCCGAAGAAAACATTCGGTGGTGTTGAAAAGATTCACCATGCGACAAGACAAGGATTTGCAGACGATTATCCAGAAGTAAGCCAATGGTTTAAGAACTGGAAAATGAATGATAAACAAATCGGCTCGCTGATTGACAAAGTAGAAAACAGCGAAGAACCTCTTGAAGGCGCTAAACAGTGGGTAGATGAAAATCAAGATTTGATTGATGAATGGGTAAAATAACACGCCTAGAAAATATAAAGAAGCTGGTCTCCCATTATGGCAGAGACCAGCTTCTTTTGTTTATGGAATAGATACTAAGAATGTATTCCTGAGGCTATACAATTTATATAATCTTCAGCTGCATCTTCACGGATTTCAACTGTTTGCAGCTTTATTTAAAGACTTTGACTCCAGTCCATGATCGTTTCTCCTTCAATATATTTCTCCGCATCCATGGCCGCCATACACCCTGTGCCCGCAGCTGTAATCGCTTGACGGTACTTTTGATCTTGAACATCCCCACAGGCAAATACTCCCTGAATATTAGTATTTGTTGTCCCAGGCTCCACGAGAAGGTAGCCTTTTTCATCCATATTCAGCTTACCTTTAAGAAATTCGGTGTTAGGATTGTGTCCGATCGCTACAAAAATTCCATCGGTATCCAGAATTTCTTCTTTCCCCGTGTCGTTATCTTTTACTTTTAATCCAGCGATCTTCATACCGTCCGATACCATTTCTACAGGCGTCTGATTGAGCGCCCAAGTAATTTTCTCATTGTTTTTGGCACGGTCCTGCATAATCTTAGAGGCACGTAATTCGTTCCGGCGATGAACAATCTGAACCTCACTTGCAAACTTTGTCAGGAAGTTCGCTTCTTCCATAGCAGAATCTCCTCCGCCAACGATGATGACTTTCTTATCTCTAAAGAAGAATCCATCACAGGTTGCACACGTACTTACGCCTTTTCCGATGTTTTCTTTTTCTCCCGGGATTTCAAGCAGCTTGGCTGATGCTCCGGTGGAAATGATCAGAGACTGCGTCGTTACCTCTCCGATTCCATCGATTGATAACGTAAAGGGGCGTTCGTCAACTGCGGCATCGGTTACCCATCCCCTCTTGAACGTCGCTCCGAATCTCTCTGCTTGTTTCCTCATATTATCCATAAGCTCCGGCCCCATAATGCCATCTGAAAATCCGGGAAAGTTCTCTACTTCTGTGGTTAAGGTAAGCTGCCCGCCTGGCTCCGGCCCTTCAATAACTAAAGGTTCCATGTTCGCTCTTGCTAAATAGATCGCTGCTGTTAATCCTGCAGGTCCTGTTCCTAAAATCACTACTTTTTCCATGGTCATACCCTCCAATAAATGTTTCATCTTCATCTATTTCCTAACTTACTCTTTTTTCATTGGTCCGTTGAATAATAGCATTATCTTATGTGGAAATACCTTTACCATTCTCCGATTAAGTCTACTGGTCAAGTCCCACAGTTCCCTTATGATCCTCTATTAAAGTATAGACCTCGGAAACACCGGTTAAACATTTAGTAATCCTTGCCTTCATTCGTAGATTTAGTGCTTCTCTTCAGCAAATTGCTGGATACGATCAGCTATTTGGTCGCGAACACGCTGAAAGACCTCCCATTTCTCTTCTTCGTTACCTTCTGCCTTAGCTGGATCGTCGAATCCCCAGTGGAAGCGGGTAACGTGTGGAGGAGTGATCGGACATTTATCCTTCGCATCCCCGCAGAGAGTAATGGCAAAGGCTGAGTTGCTTAAAATATCTGCATCAATAATATCAGAAGTCTGATCACTGATATCAATATCCACTTCCTTCATCGCTTTAACAGCGTTAGGGTTCAGTCCGTGTGATTCAATACCAGCTGAACGAACATCAAACTCTTCTCCAAGATATTTCTTTCCAAAACCTTCTGCCATTTGACTACGGCAAGAGTTTCCTGTGCAAAGAAAATAAATAACGGGTTTGTTAGACATGATACATTTCTCCTTTTGTTAAGGTCATGATAGAATCAACAGCCAAACATAGAGACCGGCTAATGTAATAAATAGTGTGGGAACGGTTAGTATTACTCCAATTTTAAAATAGTAGCCCCACGGAATTTTTACTCCTTTAGCGGAAAGGACATGAAGCCATAATAAGGTAGCTAAAGATCCAATCGGTGTAATTTTCGGTCCAAGATCAGATCCGATCACATTAGCATAAATCAAGGCGTCTTTCATCGTCCCTGTCGCATCGGTACCAGAGATAGCAAGCGCATCAATCATAACAGTTGGCATGTTATTCATGATCGAAGAAAGAATAGCAGCAATAAATCCCATAGACACGGTGCCGATAAACAGTCCCTGATCCGCCGTAGCTTGGATAATATTAGCGAGAACATCCGTTAATCCGACATTTCGCAGTCCATATACCACCACATACATCCCTAAAGAGAAGAATACGATCGCCCAGGGTGCCCCCTTCACCACTTCTCCCGTTTTCACAGCAGCACTTCTTCGTGCCATGATTAAGAAGAAAATTGCTGCAATTCCAACGATAAAAGAAACGGGAATGCCTAGAGGCTCACTGGCAAAGTATCCAACTAACAGCACAGCCAGGACACCCCAGGACAGGCGGAACATTTTGTGATCTTTGATAGCTTCGCTCGGCTTTTTCAGCTGTGAAAGATCATACCGTCCAGGAATACTCTTCCTGAAAAATATAAATAACACAAGAACACTTGCAGCTAAGGAAAATAAGTCCGGGATAATCATTCGCGAAGCATATTCAACAAATCCAATATGAAAGAAGTCTGCAGAAACAATATTCACCAAGTTACTAATGACCAGCGGCAAGGACGTAGTATCCGCGATAAATCCACTAGCCATAATAAACGGAAGAATCATAGCTTGCTTAAAGTTCAAATTCCTTACCATCGCTAATACAATCGGTGTCAAGATTAGTGCGGCTCCATCGTTTGCAAACAAGGCAGCAACCACTGCACCCAATAAAGTAACGTAAATAAACATGCGTCTGCCATCACCTTTAGCTGCACGGGCCATATGAAGAGCGGCCCACTCAAAGAA
The DNA here is from genome assembly GCF_046719735.1 of Halobacillus rhizosphaerae. Classification (NCBI taxonomy): domain Bacteria; kingdom Bacillati; phylum Bacillota; class Bacilli; order Caryophanales; family Bacillaceae; genus Halobacillus; species Halobacillus rhizosphaerae. Next base: position 103,436 of record NZ_JAUTWQ010000015.1, on the reverse strand, counting down.
ACCTATCTCATCCAGTATTAAAGAAATAATGATAATTGCCACAAAAGCGAGTGTCGCATTCCAGACAATATCGGTCACCGCAGCTACATCATGAAAGTCCACGACGCCAAAGAGTAAAGCTAAGATAGCTCCCGTACAGGCTGACCAGCCTATACCGAGGTTTCTAGGCTGCCAAATGACAAGCACTAAGGTAAGTAAAAAAATAATAATTGCTATAATGGCCAAATTCAAAGGAATCCCCCTACTAGTCGCATTGGATTCGTAAACCGGCGTCCTCCAATGCGGTTAATTTCTCTTTTTGATCCGGTATTTGTTCTAAAATCTTCTGAATAACTGGGTACGTTTCATGTTGGGCGTTTATGGAGTAGAAGATCCACTGCCCTCTCCTCTGTTCTTTAACCAGCCCTGCATCCCGTAGTTTTCTCAAATGCTGACTGATCGAAGGCTGGCTCATTTGTAACACTTCTACAAATTCACAAACACAGCATTCACTATCTTTGATGAGCCCCATAATGGTTAACCGGGTTTTGTCTCCTAGCAGCTTTAATGTTTTGGCTGTACCTTCTAACTCAATGATGGTTTCCTTCATAAGAATCACCTCGATTATTAGTATATAAGTATATGCTTATATTAGCAATAAAAATGATCCACTTTGAATTACGGAAGACCGTTCATTTTCTTTCCCTTTGATTATACAAAGGGAAGTTATTTTGGCGAGAATGGAATTATAAACGCCTAAACGCCTAGCTTAGCTAGAAATCTGATCTATGTACACGACTTGAAAACAAAAAAGAAGCCAATCCATATTTTTTAGGATTGACCTCTTGATTACTAGTTATGATGGAGAGGATAGTCACTCGTGCACCACCGATTTACATGGCGGTTCGATCCTTCAGCTTTTTATCAAAATATACCTAAATAAAATTATCGTTTGTCTTCCTCAAAGCGAACCGTATCTTTTAAATCATTGCCGTCTTCAATTGAATGACTGCTTGCCACTTTTTTCGCAAATTCCTTAACGGTCTTGACGCTTAATCCGGATTCCCAGTATTCAGCGATTTCGGGTTTCACTTTAACCAAGACAACATTCGGATCCTCAGCAGAAGTGTTCAGCACTTTTTCAACAATCTTACTCATGTACTCTTTCTTCTTCTGCTCATCTTGGACAAATTCTGCCGTACCGCTGATCGAAACATAGGATCCGCCTGCATAAGCTAAGTTAACGGCAGGATTAAGGTTGATGTCCTTATATTTCTCTGTATCTTTCTCTGTAATAAACCAGATCTCTTCTTTATCCATTTGTACTTCCTGGGTGTGCATCGGCCGTGACATTAGCTTACCTTCGGGAGAAACGGTGGTCAGCATGGCTACCTTTTCATCTTTAATTAAGTCTTTAATATTCTTAATGGTTTTCTCGTTAGTTTGTTCAGACATATCCTTTACCTCCTTATGATCTTAGCAGCTTTTACTTTCCTGAAGAGGAAAATGAAGCAGTCTGCTGTCTATCACATCTTCTTCCCCCTTTTCCCGTAGAAAGGTTCGATTACACTTATCCCAGCCACGGACCGTAAAAGAGACCCTTCTTCCTATTTCTATGTACCTTCATATAATAAAAAATAGAATCTCCTCCGTCCATTTACTAGTTAGAGGGGATTCTATTTTTTTGCAGGGCGTAACCAGCCCTCAATTATCAACCAGCTTATTCGGATTCATAATTCCCTTTGGATCAAGTGCGGACTTGATCGCCTTCATTACTGTCAGCGCATTTCCATGTTCCCGCTCCTGATATTTCATTTTGCCAAGTCCCACGCCATGCTCCCCTGTGCACGTTCCGCCACAAGAAAGCGCATAGGTAACAATCTCTTTATTAAAATGTTCCGCCTTCTGCACTTCTTCCGGATCGCTTGTATTAATCATCAGTAAAGCATGATAATTACCGTCTCCCACATGCCCCAGAATTCCTGATACTAGATTTAACTCGTTAATTTTCTCTCTCGCATGTTTGATAGCCCCGCCAAGCTCTGTGATAGGCACACATACGTCCGTGACCATTAGCTTCCGTTCAGGATTGCCGTGAATATAGGCATAAGCCAAATTATGACGAGCATCCCAAAGTTTATTTCTCGAGGCGTTATCCTTTTCAAATTGAATGTCTTCACATTGATAGTCGGCCACTATTTCTTTCGTAAATAAAACGTCATGTTGGAGACCAGGTTCATTACCATGAAACTCAAGAAATAAGGTCGCTTTTTCTTCGTAATCCGTTTCACTGAAGCGATTGACCTGTCTGACGGATGCTTCATCGACTAACTCAACGCGGGCAATTGGTACGCCTGCCTGCAGAATCGCTACCACAGCATTCACAGCATGATCCACGGTTGGGAACGCAGCGCGCCCTGCTGTTATATGTTCGGGTATCCCATAAAGCTGCAGCGTTAATTCTGTAATGCATCCTATAGTACCTTCAGAACCAACTATAAGACTCGTTAAATCGTAACCAGAGACCGATTTTCTAGCCAAATTCCCAGTTCGAATAATTTCTCCATCCGCCATCACCACTTCCAGGTCCTGAACCTGATCTCTCATTACCCCGTATTTGACCGACGTCGTCCCACTGGCATTCGTTGCCGCCATACCTCCAAGAGTAGCATCCGCTCCAGGGTCCACAGAGAAAAAGAGGCCATACTTCTTCAATTCTTTGTCGAGCTGCGAACGCGTCACCCCGGGCTGGACTTTGACAAGAAAGTCATTCTCCCGCACCTCAATCACTTTATTCATCGCTGAAAAATCAATTGAGATTCCTTTATTATAGGGGATTGCATGCCCTTCTAAGCTCGACCCCAGTCCAAAGGGAGTCACAGCAATTTGGTGCGCATCCGCTATTTTTATAATGTGACTCACGTCTTCCGCACTTTCTGGAAAAACAACAAGATCAGGAGCGTTCCAGGCGTGGTAGGACTCGTCTTTGCTGTGATGTTCAAGTATGGTTTCGTTCGTGGTAATTTGGTATTCGTGCAAGTGACTTTTTAATTCATCTACTAAGGATTGTATCGTTTGTCTCATATGTAATCCTCCTCGTTTTTTATTGTATTGGGTCACATTATACTTATTTGTTTAATAATTACAATAATTCTGACTAGGTGTAACAGACCGCGCACAGATTTTCGCCACTCTCCTTTAATAAAAACAATCCCCTCAGCTATCGTGCTGAGGGGAAGCTTATTACTTTGGACGACGTTCTTCAATACCAATTAGGATTTCGAATTCGTTCCACATAGGAGATACCTCCTTTTTTGAGTCGCTATTCAAAAACTTAATGTTATAGAATTAACAAGCCCACATAACTGAGCACCTATGAATTTTCTTTTGCAGCACGTTACCTTTTAATCTCTGCATGATTTATAAAGATCGCTCACTTCTACCTCTGGCAGCACTTTCTTTTTTTCTCTTCCTATAGATAACGGTTGACCCAAAGAAAATGATGGAGACATATAAAAAATCCGCCGATTTTATGAGCAGCGGATTACGTTAGGAATTAGAAGAATATGAAAAATGGTGCACATCGAATTTCAGCCGTACGACCTGGCTGCCCTTACATCCAAATCCATAGGAGATTATCTCAGTATCTTTCTCTTTTTTCCCTAGCAACCGTTAAGTTGCCAGGTTAGTACATCCTATGAAATGACTAGAATGATGAGTGGGTTTTTTTCTTTAAACGGTGATATTTGGATAAATTACTCATGAAACTATGCTTGCTTGATAGAAGAAACAAACGTAAAGTTCCAGGCAAATAGAGATTCAAAGTAGAGATGCAGGTCGAAGGGAATATGAAATAAGGAGATATCCATCTGTTATTTATGATCTTTAAACCCTTGTGCCTGCTATTAACCCACTAAAAAACCTCTCAATCAATTTTGAGAGGTTTTACATTTTCTGGTATTCATTTCGCTAACTAAGCCAGATCAGATGAATTTAACATGCCAAAACATTCAAAGCACTCATCTCTCTACCAGGTTCAAAGTATTCTCTTAATCTGTTCAGCAAACTCCGCTCCGTCCAGCAGCCTAGGACCTCCACCCTGGACAAACTCAGGTTTTCCTCCTCCTTTTCCTTCAATAAGAGGCATGGTTTCTTTTGCAATTTCATTCATATTTCGATCAATTTCCGCACCACGGGCCAGGACAAACTGGAGCTGCTCCTGCTGTTCACTAATGAGAATCAGATAGGAGTTCGGCGCTTTTTCCGTGATCAATTTCCCCAGTGACTGGAGCGTTTTAAACATTCGGTCCTTAAAAACACGCACAATGACTTGAGCATTTTCAGCTTCAGATATGATTTCACGAGCTTCGTACTGAAGCAGGTGTTCCTCCATTTCAGCCAATCTCTTATCCTTCTCCTTGCTTTCTTTGATCAGCTGATTGACTTCTTCGGGCAGCTGCTGTTCCGGCCTGGAAATGAGCTGCTTCACTTCTGATAAAATGCGGTGCTTTTCCTCTAACCTGTCTAACACACGATAACCGCAGACAAACTCAAGGCGGACCTGCTGTTTATTTTTTGTCCAGCCAAGAAATTTCACAGCCATGATCTCTCCCGTAGAGCGTGGGTGTGTGCCTCCGCAGCCGTTGTAATCAATTCCCGGAATGATAACTAACCGAATATCTCCATCAACGGAAAGCGCCTTACGAAGCGGGTACGCCTGTGCTTCTTCTACAGACACCCACTTCGTTTCAACTGGCTCGTTTTGAAAAATCAGTTGATTAACCCGCGCTTCAGCTTGCTGCAATGTATGCTCGGAAAGATGATCGGTATCCAAATCGATCGTGACCGTATCTTTCCCTAAATGAAAGCTCGTGGTCGGAATACCGAACTGATCTTCAAATACTGCGGAGATAATGTGCTGACCGCAGTGCTGCTGCATATGATCAATCCTGCGTTTTTCATCCACCCTCCCATTCACTTGCAACGTATCTTTAGGAAGTTGTTCTTCTATGTAATGACGCACCTCATCCTGTACTTCTTCTACATCATAAACATATACTCCATTGATCGTTCCTTGATCATGCGGCTGTCCGCCCCCTGTTGGGTAGAACGCCGTCTCCTCAAGGACTACATAAATGCCTCGTTTGTCCTGATCCACCTTATTTACCATCGATTCGAAATCCAGAAGATAGGGATCTTCATAGTATAATTTCTTCGTCATGCCTCTTTCCTCCTTAATCAACATCCAAGTCTGATCTCGCTGTTTCGCCCCGGTTTCTCAGTAAATAGAACTGCTTCGCCATATGTTCAGGAGTGTATGGCCTATCGTTTTTCAGCCAGGCAATGATGGTTCCGATAAGGGCAGAGGAATCATACCAGACTAGAAAATCTTTTTCGATTCCCACTCGTTTCGCATAGGAATCCTTTCTTTCTACTCTTGTTATAATCCGGTGGGTTAAATATTCTAATAAGCGCTCCCGGAAGATAGGAAGACCTTTGGAAGTAAGCACCACCTTATAAAAATCGGCATTTTCTCCGATGTAGGCAAGCATCCGTTCAATGACCTTCCATCCTTCTGTTTGATTCGTGTCCTTACGTGCTGTTTCATAGACCTCAGCCAGCTCCTGCAGCATATCCTCTGCCATCTTTTCCTGCATGTCCGGGATATCGCGATAATGCAGGTAGAAAGTGACCCGATTGATTGTCGCCCGTTCTGCCAGCCGATTCACAGTAATTTTTTCAAGATCCATTTCTTTTATCAATGCGATAAAAGCATCTTTCAACAACTGACGTGTGCGGATCACCCTGGGATCCAGTTTCTTATCCATCACGGCTGCTCCCTTCTTCATTTACTCTATAAAAAACAAAACTTAAACGACACATTAAAATATTTTGTAAACTAATAAACATTTTATAAATAATTGTTCGTTGTAGTCAATGGCGGAGTGTACTATACTCTAATTTATACTTCGTTAACTATACTACAAACTGTAAATTAAATCACGAATCATAAGGAAAGGATGTATAGAATTGAGTGCCACAGCAGACACAGGTTCGATCAAGAAATTACCTATTTTAACCATCATGATTCTGGGTGCTTTCTTTGTAATCTTTAACCAGACAACAATGACAGTTGCGCTTCCCCCTTTAATGGAAGCCTTTGATATTAAACCATCTACCGGACAATGGCTGACAACGGGATATATGCTTGTGAACGGAGTATTGATTCCGGTCACAGGCTTTTTAATGAAACGATTCTCGACAAGACAGCTGTTTCTTGCAGCCATGTTTATTTTTCTTACTGGGACGCTCGTTTCAGCGCTCGCCCCTGCGTTTTATGTACTGCTGACAGGACGATTGATTCAAGCCGCTTCCACTGGTATTGTCATCCCGCTGCTCATGAACGTTGTACTATCCCTGTTCCCGCCAGAAAAACGCGGGACGGCGATGGGAACTGTCGGGCTTGCGATCATATTCGCACCCGCCATCGGACCAACTTTGGCAGGATATATTTTAGATGATTTCCCGTGGCAGGTTTTGTTCTACGGCATGATCCCGTTTGTCGTCGTAATTATTATCTGTGCGTTCATTTTTCTAAAGAATGTTTCCGAAACGACCGCGAGCAAGCTGGACTTCCTAAGCTTAATCCTATCGACGATTGGCTTTGGAGGACTACTTTACGGATTCAGTGAGGCAGGACAGGAAGGGTGGTCGAGTACTGAGGTCATCATTTCACTTGTGATCGGTTTCGTTACCATAACAGCTTTCACTTACCGGCAGCTCCGTTCCGTAGAACCGTTTCTTGATCTAAAAGTATTTAAATACAACATGTTCTCTTTGACGACGATCATTAACTGTACCATTACCGTCGTCATGTACGCGGACATGATTCTGCTGCCGTTATACTTGCAGAACGCACGCGGGTTCACGGCTTTAGAATCTGGCGTACTTATGTTGCCGGGTGCCTTATTAATGGGGCTGATTAGTCCGGCCATTGGAAAAGTGTTCGACCGCTTCGGCGTAAAGTGGCTGTCTATTATCGGCATTGCCGTGGTGCTGGCTACGACTTACAGCTTCACAAATCTGACCGACTCCATCAGCTATACCACGCTTATTGTCATGTACGCAGGACGGCGGATCGGCATGGCGTTGTTCCTTATGCCACTCCAGACGGCAGGATTAAATCAGCTGCCAAACAGCCTGAATGCGCACGGAACGGCCATTTCCAACACCGCCAGGCAGGTGGCCGGTGCGATTGGAACCTCGCTATTAGTCACCATCATGACCACACGCACGAAAGATCACCTGCAGGATATGATGACGAGCGGAGCAAGTGGAACGAAGCAGCACCTGGTGATGGAAGCGTCCATTCAAGGAATTAATGATGCCTACTTTGCTATGTTAGTCTTTGGATTGATTAGTTTAGTCCTTTCCTTCTTCCTGAAGCGCGTGAAACAGGCACCTGAAGAGTCAACAGGGACACAGAGCCAGACATTAGCAACCGAATCATAGAAAAAGCCTGGCACATTTGGAAAGGTTCACGGATTGAAAGTCGACCATCACGAAACCCCTGCAGGCAGAAAAAACCCTTGCAAGTATAGGAGAGCTGACCAGGCATTTAAAAACTGCCTAATAAGAAGGAGAATTTTAAACAGCCTCCCGTAATGAAATTACCTATTAAAAAGCTGTGACTGGGACAAAATCTGGTCAGGCATTATTAAACCCTAACTGTGAAGGGATTACATTACTTCACAGTTAGGGTTTTTTGTGCCCGGCACGAGGTAGGATTTCTTGACGTTTCTCTTAGTCAATTCCCCTTATGAATAGAAAATAGGGAGTGAAAAAGAGCAAAGCGTAGGAAATACACGGAGACTTCTGCGGGAGGAAGGCATCGGTTGGACCCCGGAGTGCAAAGCACGAGGAGGCAAGCCAGCCGCCCGCGAAAAGCGGAGTGTATTTCCGGAGCGGTCATTCGGAATAACACCCTGCTTTTCCCTTAATTATTGTCCTTTAGTTGGCAGACATTTGCTTTAATCCCAGAGCACTTCCTCTTGTGAACCTTCGAGTTTAAGGCAGATCGTTTCCTGCTGCACGATAAAGCTCATACCATTCTTCCCTTGTCAGCTCGACCTCTGAAGCTTTGGCAATGTCCTGCATCCGCCCTTTGTTCATCGTGCCAACCACCGGCTGGATGTTCGCGGGATGACGCAGAATCCAGGCAATGGCAATCGCTGAGTCTGTTACCCCTTTTTTCTCTGCGATTTCCTGAAGCTTTGCGTTCACGTCCGGGAATGCATCATTTCCGATAAAGGGTCCTTCAATCATACCGTGCTGGAAAGGAGACCATGCCTGGATGGAAATATCATTCAATCGGCAGTATTCAATCACATTACTGTCACGTACAATCGCCGGATCATTCTGCATATTTACATTAAATCCAGCATCAATCATCGGTGTATGTACAAGACTTAACTGCAGCTGGTTTACAATGAGGTCATCCTGTAAATACTTGCGCAGGAGTTCCATTTGCATGGGGTTTTGATTACTTACGCCAAAGTAACGAACTTTTCCGCTGTCTTTTAATTCTGCAAAGGCTTCTGCAACTTCCTCAGGTTCCATCAGAGCATCCGGGCGGTGCAGCAGCAGGCTGTCCACATAGTCCGTTTTTAACCGGCGCAGACTTCCTTCGACAGATTCTAAGATATGATCCTTGGAAAAATCAAACATCCCATCGCGAATACCGCATTTTGTCTGCAGCTTCATTTTCTCACGAACATCTTCGTTCATATGGATCGCGTCAGCAAAGACTTTTTCAGATTCTCCACCGCCGTAAATATCGGCGTGGTCGAACAAATCGACACCACAATCCATTGCATTCTCAATGACTTCCGCTGCATCCTTCTTACTGAGTTTATTGATGCGCATGCAGCCTAAAGAAATTTCGCCAACTTCCAGATCGCTTCTGCCTAATTTAACTTTTTTCAACATAGACACCTCTTTCCTGGATTTGGTTTAATCTTATCATTTTCAAGAAAAGAAAGCGTTTAATTCAACTTCCATGAATTTCAATAATGTGCAATTTTAAGCGAATTAACCTTCCATATGATACGATATGAACGATTCATACTATTAAACAAGGATTGGAGCATGCATCATGGTACAAAAGGCAAAACGAGGATACACCCTTTTTATAAGTTTATATGTGATCCTATATTTTATTGTTTCATTCATAGATGGAGAGATTCTCTCTACCTCTCTTTCCTTATTCGGTCTTGCTGCCTTTTTGCTTGGCTACTTCTTTCTGCCGATCAAGCAGGCTGGAATCTCACTTTTAATTCTTGTCATTGCTTTGAGCATCCATCTCTCTGCAGGAACTTCGCTCATTGAAGGGGTTTTATCTGGATTTAGTGTGATGGGCGGACTAATTGCCCTCTTACTGATCGTTCCTGCAATCAGCTGGGTATTCGAAGAGAAGCCATACATTCAATCCGTCATCAACTTCGCTCAGAACCTGCTCAACACGAGTCGCAAGTTCTATTTCGGAATGATGGTGATTACGCAGATTATCTCTTACTTTTTATTATTCGGTGCGATTCCTATGGTGTACAGCATGATCCACGACTTCTTAAGCAATCAAAAAGGAGAGGCATGGGAGAATTATAAGGGAACGGCATTGCTGCGGGCATTTTCGTTAACCACTATGTGGGTGATCAGCATTCCGAGTTTCATTTTCGCCGTTCATGCGCTCGATGCATCGCTTGGTTTATGCATTTTACAAGGCTTTATCGTGTCCTTTGCTGGTATTTTGTTATCGGTCCTCTTCTCCCATTTTCAAGAACGACATTACGGGATCGATCTTACGGCAGGTATCCAGGAAGAGCTCGCTAAGATCGCCGATGCAAAACAGCAGGATACGAGAGGAAATCGAGATGCGCTGGAGTTCGTATGGTTATTTGTAACCTTATTCGGTTCCATTTTCCTTCTTCATGCGATTTGGAACGTGGAATTACTGCTCATCATCCCGATCGTGATCGTCGCTTGGATCCTTCTTTACTTTATCGTTCGGAGAAGAACCAGGGCGATTAAGGAAAATGGGAAAATCTATTTAACTAAGAACATTCCAGATAAAGCCCAGCAGTTTTCCATTCTATTAGCAGCTGGATTTCTAATCCAAGCCGTGAATCAGTCTGGCTATGGCAAATATATTATTGACGGACTCTTTTATATAATAGACGCCGTTCCGTTCTTAAACTTCTTATGGGTCCTTCCTTTTGTGGTGATCATCTTAGGATTTATCGGACTTGGTCCCTTAACAGTCATCGTACTCGTTTCAGGAATCCTACAAGGCGTCGATCTTCCCTATCCGCCGGAGATCGTCGTTCTTGGAATTACTTCAGGAAGTGTGATTTCGATCATGGTATCTCCGTTGATTTTACCTTCAATTATTTTGAGTTCTGTGAACCGGCTCAGCATCGTCAAAAATGGATGGCTGTTCAACTACAAATACGCCATTGCTTTTTATGTAATGGTGCAGCTTTACCTTCAATCATTTGTCCTGTTCTTCTCATAATACTCTCGGTTAAAAGCGATCCACAAATGGGTCGTTTTTTTAGTTATAGATCGCTCCCCCATCATAGACTTAAAAAGGAACTAGTTAGGTGATAGAAAACTGTAATGAACTTCAAGTAGAAGTACGCATCAGAGAAGAATAAAGATATTATGCAGGTTTATGAAACGATCATAAGCCCTCTAATTAATTTCATGGTATATTGAAAGTGAATGGAGTTGATGTGATGTCAAATACAATGATCCATGTTGAAAAACTAGTAAAAAAATACGGAAACATGACCGCAGTCAATGGCGTTGAATTCGATGTAAGTGCCGGTGAGGTTTTTGGCCTGCTCGGACCTAATGGAGCTGGAAAAACCACTACGATTGAAATGCTTGTTGGCCTTCGTAAGCCAGATGGCGGAACAGCTACCCTATCAGGTTTCGATATTCGCAAAAAAATCGAAAAAGTTAAAGAGGTTATCGGTGTTCAGCTGCAATCTACATCACTGTTTGAATTATTAACCGTTCAAGAAATTATGCATATGTACGCAAGCTTTTATCCAACTCATGTCCCTATCCCAGAATTAATTGATGAAATGCTTTTATCCGAAAAGAAAAAGAATCGAATTAAAGGCTTATCAGGAGGACAAAAGCAGCGTCTTGCCATTGCCTTAGCCATTATTCATGACCCCGATATCATCTTTCTTGATGAACCAACCACTGGGTTAGACCCTCAAGCGAGGCGAACGCTGTGGGATATCATCGAAAACTTAAAAGCAAAAGGAAAAACCATCGTTCTCTCCACTCATTACATGGATGAGGCTCACGTATTGTGTGATCGCATTGGGATTATGGATCAAGGAAATTTGATCGCCTTGGATACGCCATCCAATTTGGTTAGAGAACTGCATTCTGACAGCGCCGTGGAATTCACACTCCCTGCCGATGAAGATGATACATTTATTCACCAATTACAAGGAGTTACTCAAGTCACTCGCAGACAGGAATGGTATGTCGTCTATACCGACGACCTCCAAGTAACACTCATTGATTTAATACAACATTCCCAGCAAAAAAACCTTAATCTACAAGATTTACAGACGAGAACAGCGACACTCGAGGATGTCTTTATACATATGACCGGAAGGAGTTTAAGAGAATGAAAGCTTATTGGCAGTTAACCTTAGCGCAATTAAGGATATTCGCACGAAATCGCCAGGTGCTTTTCTTTACGCTCCTCTTTCCTATTATTCTAATGTTGACACTCGGATCCTTTCTTGGAGACAACGGAGGCACGAGTATTTCCATGGCCGTTATCGACCATGATGGATCCACCGCTTCCAAGCAGCTGCTCTCCACTTTTCAAAAAAATGAAGCCATTCAACTTGATAAGAGCAACGATGTGGACGCAGCCTTGGATGATTTAAAAACCGATGATTATCAAGTCGTTATGGAAATTCCCAAAGGATACGGAAAACAATTAGAATCTCATACCGATGACAGTAAGGCATTTGAACTTCCCGTTTATTACAACGAAACCAATGCCTCAGCTTCCCAGCTCGGATTAACTGTCGTCAATGCCGCCGTTGATCAGGTGAGCAAAAACATCGAAGACTACTCGCCGGCCGTAGCCGTCCAGCCAAAAGGTGTACGTGCCCTGGATATTGGCTACATTGATTTCTTAGTTCCCGGCATTGTAGCGATGATGATTATGAATAACAACATGAACGGAGTAGCCGGCCAAATTTCTGCCTGGAGAGAGCGAGGAATATTGCGGCGCATGCAAGGAACCCGCCTTAAAGCTTCCACATTTATTGCCGCCCAAATAACCGCCCGGGTAGTACTGAACGGCTTACAGGCATTACTGGTGCTGGTCGTGGCAAGTCTGCTCTTTCATGTTCAAGTCAATGGCTCGTGGCTTGCCCTGCTCACTTTCGTAGTATTAGGAACACTCGCGTTTATGGCGATCGGCTTTATTATCGCTGGCCTTGCCAAAAACCCGGAAAGCGCAGGCCCGATTGCTGGCTTTGCGTCCTTCCCGATGCTATTTTTAGGCGGCGTGTTTTTCCCGATCAACAACATGCCGGAATATCTGCAGCCATTTGTCCATGTCCTGCCGATTTCTCATTTAAGTACTGCTCTGCGTGAAACGATGAATGTTGGCACACCCTTTTTCGCACTTTGGCATCACTGGCTTACATTAGGGGCCTGGTTAGTGGTCGCGTTTATTATTGCGAGTCGGACGTTTAAATGGGAATAAGCGAGAGCGACAGTTTTTCCCTTCCAATAATCTTGTGACGCCTGGGAACAAAACTCATTGAATCATTTCGTTCCATGCATATTTTCTCATAAATAAGAGGAAGATAATGTTCAGCGATTAACAACTACCTTTACTTGAATATGCAAAAACAAAAGAGGTCAATCCAAATATGCGGATTGACCTTGTTCGTTTAACTCTAGAATAATGAACGTATATTATTTCTTTAACCACGTGTAATGAGAGAGCGGTAAACATCAGAATCAGCAATTATTTTTACTTTAAGCTTCCAACTCCAGTTTCTAACATTTCCATTTGCAGCAGCGTCTGTTCATCTGTAATGGTTTTATCTTTACCATTTATGATAGCTTCATATAAATCATCATACACTCTTCCATAATCCCCACTTACTGATTTCACTTTTTCCTCGTGAATTGTCCCTTCCTCATCAATATAAGTCAGAATACCATAATGGTTTAATGTATCTATACCAAAATCCTTGTTATCAGGCATGTAAAATAACTTTAAATGTTCTTCCTGACGATCTTTGGTTTTTTTCACAAAGCATCCTTTATTTCCATGAACGACGAAGCTAGGCCGTTCTTTAAGTCTAAAATAGCTGGATTTTACAGATACTTTTAACTTCCCATAATATAAATCTAAATCGAAATAATCATTCATTCTCCCTTGTCCTAATAATTGTCTTACATCATAATGGATATGATCTGGCTTGCCAAAAAGGCTGATAACCTGATCTAGTGTATGACAACCATGTCCATATAAAAATGATGAATTAGGATTAAAAGTATGAGCAGACTCAGGTACTTCAGGACGATAATAGTCAAAATGCATTTCTACTTCCAGCAAGTCCCCCAGTTTCCCTTCTTCAATGACCTTTTGAACGGTTAAAAAATCACTATCGAAACGTCTGTTTTGATATGACTGCACAATTAAACCTTTTTCATTGGCCAACGCAAACATTTCTTTTGCCTGTTCAGAGGTTTCCATAAAAGGCTTTTCAACTAAACAATTTTTATTATGTTCTAATACTAATTTCGCATAATCATAGTGACTGTCATGTTTTGTACAAACCACAATGAGTTGAATGTCTGTATCATTTAACAATTCGTCTAAATCAGAAGTATAATTTACTCCCTTTATCTTTGCCCAATGGTCATGCCCGGGATTTCTTCGATAAATGGTTTTTACTTTAATATCCTCTCTTTGCAGCACGAACGGCAGATGATATCTGTTCGTGCTTTTTCCATTTCCAATATAACCAATAGTAAGCATAAACAGCCTCCTAAAATCTATTTGTAGTTAACTTTCTCTATTGTATATTTACCTTGTATTCCTTGCCGCTGTTCAGTCTATAAAAGTTCCAGCATAGAAAAAGCACCTCCTGAAATTAAGAATTTTTCATACCAGGAGGTGCAGATCTATTTGGAAGCGATATTCATTTGGGAACGGCTTACATTTGATCTTTGAAAAAGCCCCAATGAAACCAATTCAATTTTACATTAGGTGGATTAAGTGGAATACAATACCCACCGCGAATAACCCAAGAATCATAACAATTGGAGAAACTTTCTTCCTAAGCAGCCACATGCAGAGAAGTGTTATCGCCAATCCGGCCAAACCGGGAATTAAGCTATCCAAATTGTCTTGTAAAGTCGTTACTTTAGTAGAATCTAAGGCAAGACCCGCCTGTTGTTGTTCCAGCGCAGCTTTAATTCCTTCCGGTCCTGAAGGTAATTTATCCCAATCAATATAAGCACCATCGCTAAGTTTAACTGAAGAGACAACCGGTGTGAATGTTACAGAGACCCAACGGTTAACTAATGAACCAAGGATGAACATACCCAAGATTGATGCACCTTTAGTAATATCCCGAAGTAAGCCTCCTGACATATCCTCAGAAATCTTAGAACCTGCTTTGTAACCAGATTCCTGCGTATACCACATGAATCCCATACGGATCAGATTCCATAAAACGAAGAAAAGAATTGGTCCAAGGATGTTACCGGTCATCGCTAGTGAAGCCCCTAACGCTCCAAGGATGGGTCTAACCGTGAACCAGAAAGTCGGATCACCGATACCAGCTAATGGCCCCATCATACCGACTTTAACTCCTTGAATGGCTGTATCGTCAACCGGTGCACCACTTGCACGTTCTTCTTCAAGCGCTAGTGTGACACCAATAACGGGTGAAGCGACATAGGGGTGAGTATTAAAAAATTCCAAGTGACGTTTTAGTGCAGCGGCACGATCTTCTTTTGTTTTATATAATCGTTTGATCGCAGGGATCATTGAAAAAGCCCAACCACCGTTTTGCATACGTTCATAGTTCCAAGAACCTTGAATGAACGTTGAACGCCACCAAGTAGAAATGCGATCTCTTTTTGTTAATTTCATTTCCTTTGCCATCTGTTTGTCCTCCTCCTTTAGTAAGAATTAGTAAGAATCTATAATTTCCCCTATCGGATCTCCAGTATTTCCGTTTCCACCATTACCTGAACCGCCTTGTTTGGAAAGTGCTAAATAGATTAGTGCAAGAGACACACCGATAGCACCAAGACCGATAAGAGTGATTTGTGAGACAGTCGCTAATACAAAACCAATCGCAAAGAATGGCCATACTTCTTTTGTAGCCATCATGTTAATAACCATTGCATAACCAACGGCAACAACCATTCCCCCGCCGATTGCTAAGCCTTCAGTCAGCCAGTCCGGCATAGAACTAAGTAAGTCTCTAACAGGACCCGCGCCCACAGCTAGAATCAATCCAGCAGGAATGGCAATACGTAACCCTTGCAAGCAAATGGCAACAATATGCCAGAATTCAACTTTTCTAATATTTCCTTCTCTAGCTGCAGCATCCATTAAATGGACCAGCCCTGTTGCAATCGTACGGACAATAATGGTCAATAATAAACCTGCAACGGCTAGCGGAATAGCAATCGCAATTGCCGAGGATACCCCCGCTTGACCTTGTCCACTTAAAACTAAAATAATTGCAGAAGCTACTGATGCTAACGCAGCATCCGGGGCCACGGCAGCGCCTATATTTGCCCAGCCCAAAGCGATCAGTTGAAGAGTACCGCCTAAGATAAGAGTAGGTACTAAGTCTCCTGTAACCAGGCCGATCAACGTACAAGCAATTAGCGGCTGGTGGAATTGGAATTCATCCAAGATGCCTTCCATACCAGCTAAAAATGCTACGAGCAAGACTAAAATTATTTGAATAATATTCAAATCCATGATTTTTGCTCCTCCTTTTTCACTGTGGATTATTTCTGTCTATTTAACTCCGCTTGAGCACTCTTGATGATTGAATTCATGTTCCCTTTCGAATCATTCGGAACTTTACGTACATCGAAAGTCAAACCAGCTTCTTTTAACTTGGCGAAAGCATCAATGTCATCCTGGTCAAAAGCAAGAACCTTATTCGGTTGAACTTTACCAGGTGAGTGTGCCATGGAACCCACGTTGATGGTCTCCAACGGAACGCCGCCTTCAACTGCTCTAAGTACATCTTGTGGATTTTCGAAAAGAAGTAACGCGCGCTCGCCGCCAAAATGTTGATCATCTTTGGCAAGTTCAATCATTTTATCAACAGGAACCACATGCGCCCTTACACCTGAAGGAGCTGCCTGTTGGATTAACCCTTTACGAAGTTCATCCTTCGCTACTGCATCCGATACAACAATGATCCGTGTAGGCTGTGTCGTTTTTGTCCAAGCAGTTGCTACTTGTCCGTGAAGTAAACGAGTGTCGATACGTGCTAACACGTACTCAAATTTACCAGGAGCAAATGATGTGGAGGACTGGCTAGCAGCTCCCGCAGAATCTACAGGTTCTAATTCTTCAGGGCTTACTTTAACCCCTTCTTTAGCCGTGCCTAAAATATGTGCTGCAATTTCATGCGCCGTGTTCATTGAGAAGCGCGATGCATAAGCCTCAATTAACATGGGTAAATTCACACCAGCAACGATTGCCCAATTGCCATTATGTTCTTCAACCAAGCCGTTTGCCTGGTTAAATGGCGTACCGCCCCAAAGATCGACTAAGAATAATACTTCGTCTTTGTTTTCGAAAGAGGCGATTGCTTTTTCCATTTTTGCCTTTACATCATCAGGTCCTTCATTCGGCATCAATGTAACAGCGGTTACATTTTCTTGTTCTCCAAAGATCATCGCTCCAGATTGCAAGATACCATCGGCAAATTCACCGTGACTAGCAATGATAATACCTACCATTTTTTTACCTCCTATTCCTATTGTTAAAGTTTAAAACCGTGGGTACTAGTAAACTCCTAAAGTATTTCTTCAACTCTTCGAAAACGATTACAAATTAAAAAAAATAATAAAAAAAGGCATGAATAAAAAGCCAATTAAATGAAGAAATGGGCATAGAACAGCCTTGACTCTTCGTTTTAATCAATACTTTTTACTCATGCCTGATCGAATCAGTAACACGTAAAAAAAACATAGGATAATTATTTTTAATTTTAATTTTGCAAACGCTGTCAATGAATTGTTAACAAGAACTTCATACTTTAAAGAGTTTCCAAGGAAAATTATAGCACACCGAATATTCCTCTTTCAAGAGAGAAATGAGTTTCTAGGTACCAATTTGATAGTTATTCCCACAAAAAAAGACAAGTATCTACTTGTCTTGCATAATAACTACTTCTTTTTTTTAAGTGTACTCTTAAAACCATGTTTGATTACTTGAAAGAAACTTAAAGATTGGACCATATTCTTTGACTCAACATATTCTCGAATGGTTCGCAAAACTCTTTTCGGATCTTTAGAAGAAAATGAAAATGTCCCATTCCGTTTAGTCTGGATAGCGTAACGCGGAATCCATTTCCCTTTGAAGAGAATGGAAGCGATTATGTAATCAACTTCTTCCCATGGGATTTGAATAAACTTACGAGCATCACGATCATTAAAGAATTCAAAACCTTTATCTCCGATCATGATCTTACCATACTGTGAAATTCCACTATGTGAGGTTCCATTCATAACTAAATCAACTTTTGTATTAATTGATTGGACCATTTGATCTACACCCATTTCTCTCTTTTACTATTAGTAATCATTATAAACACGTTTGATCACTTTAAGCAAAAAAACTTCTTTAAGGGGACATTGGGGACAGGAACCTTGTCCCTTCGCGTTAAGAAATATTCTTAGATATTGGGCACACTCACGTTTATGGCGATCGCTTTTATTATTGCAGGGCTTGCTAAAAACCCGGAAAGCGCAGGCCCGATTGGTGGCTTTGCGTCCTTCCCGATGCTATTCTTAGGCGGCGTGTTTATCCCGATCAACAACATGCCGGAATATCTGCAGCCATTTGTCCATGTCCTGCCGATCTCATTTATGTACTGCTCTACGTGAAACGATGAATGTTGGCACACCCTTTTTCGCACTTTGGCATCACTGTCTTACGTTAGGGGCCTGGTTAGTGGTCGCATTTAATATTGCGAGTCGGACGTTTAAAAGGGAATAGTAGATATTTAACCATAAAAAAGGTAGGGCAGAAGATCGTCTTATTCGATTTCTGCTCTATCTTTTTGTTATCTATGATGGATAAGTTCGAGATGTATCTATTTACTCACTATAAGACAAAAATTGAATTCAGTGAGTAACACCTAATTATACTCTGACTAGGAAAAAAGAAATCAACCCTCATGTACGGATTGACTTCTTTTTACTAATATATTAGTGACACAAAGTAAAGTAGTCCATTCACTACAAATCTCTTGAATAGGAAGTATTCATTATTCAAAAAACGCTTTGTTTTCTCCAATATATTCTCTTTCTGTTTCAGGAACTTCGTCTTCCATATAAATTGCTTGTACTGGACAAGCAGCTTCACATGCTCCGCATTCGATACAAACATCAGGATCAATGTGAAACATATCTTTTCCCTCTTCAATACAATCCACAGGACATACTTCTATACATTCAGCAGCTTTTTCGTCTTTACAAGGGGAAGTAATTACGAAAGCCATAGAACATTCACTCCTTAAAAAATTAGTATCTTTTGACTATCATTGAAATTCCTTGTCCAACTCCAATACACATAGTTGCCAATCCTTTTTTACTTTCTCTCTTTCTCATTTCATGGACCAACGTTGTTAATATTCTTGCCCCACTTGCTCCTAAGGGATGACCGTAAGCAATGGCCCCTCCGTTAACATTCACTATATCCGAATCCAAATCCAGGTCCCGTATACAAGCTAGAGATTGTGCAGCGAAAGCTTCATTTAATTCAATTAAATCTAAATCATTTACTTTCATGCCAGCACGCTTTAAAGCTTTCTTTGTAGCATCAACTGGACCTATCCCCATAAATCTTGGCTCTACCCCTGCTACAGCTGAGGTAACGTAACTGGCAAGTGGTTCCACACCCAATTCCTCCGCTTTTTTTCTGCTCATTAGCAATAGAGCGGAGGCTCCATCATTTATTCCAGAAGCATTACCGGCGGTGATGCTTCCTTCTTTAAAAAGTGAGGGAAGTTTTCTTAACTTTTCTCTTGTGGTAGTAGGACGAGGATGTTCATCTTCCGTTATGGTATATGTACCTGTTTTACGATCTTGAAGAGTTACAGGTACAATCTCATCTTTTAAACGGCCACTATCCACTGCTTTTTTCGTCTTTATTTGACTGTTGAATGCAAAATCATCTTGGTTCTCTCGGCTAATATCATAAAGGTCCGCAACATTTTGTGCTGTTTCTGGCATAGAGTCTGTTCCATACTTTTCTTCCATAGACGGATGCGTAAATCTCCATCCAATTGTCGTGTCATGAAGCTCCGCCCCCCCTCTTTTAAATCCTTTGTCCGGCTTACTCATGACGTAAGGAGCGCGAGTCATACTTTCTGTTCCGCCCGCAATCATAATATCACCTTGGTTCAATGATATAGCTCTAGCTGCATAAGTTACTGCATCTAGCCCTGAACCACACAAACGGTTTATTGTGGTAGCTGCAACTTCTTTTGGAAAGTCTGCTAATAATGTAGACATGCGAGCTACATTTCTATTATCTTCTCCTGCCCCATTTGCATTGCCCATAACCACCTCTTCCACTTCATGCATGGAAACTATGGGATTCCTTTCTCTTATGGCACGTAATACAATTGCCCCCAGATCATCTGGACGAATACTTTTCAAAGCACCGTCATATCTTCCGATTGGTGTCCGGACCGCATCAATAATAACAACTTCTTCCATGAAGGACTTCCTTCCTAATCATATTTATATATGCCCTGATTTGTTTTTCTACCTAACCTTCCCGCTTGAACCATTTGTTCTAACAAGGGCGCTGGCCGATATTTTTCACCGAGAGTACGGTGTAAATACTTCAAATTGTTTAAACGAGTATCTAACCCTACAAGGTCCCCAAGCTCTAAAGGTCCCATCGGAAAGTTCAAACCCAGCTTGATCGCTTTATCAATATCTTTCGCCTCCGCAACACCTTCCTGTAGCATATAAAAAGCTTCGTTCCCGATTAAAGCACTGATGCGACTCGTTACGAAACCAGGAAATTCATTAACTTCCACCGTTTCTTTCCCCATTTTTTCAGCTGCTTCTCTAATCTCACTTACTGTTTCATCACTTGTTTCTAATCCTCTTACGATTTCTACAAGAGGCATTCTATGAACTGGATTGAAAAAATGCATGACTGCCACCTTGGAAGGACGGTTCGTAAAAGAACCAATTTCTGTAGGACTAATAGTAGAAGTGTTTGTTGCAAAAATAGTATGCTTTGGAGCTACTTGATCAGCAATTTCCATTACTTTCTTTTTTAAATCTCTCTTCTCAGGTACTGCTTCAATCAATAAATCTGTATATCCTGAAACTTCCTCTAGATTCGTAGAAGTCGAGATATTTTTAAGTAATTCAATTTTTCTTTCTAAGGTTATTTTACCTAGGTCAACTCCTTTATTAGCCGTTTTTTCAAAAAAATTCTCCGCATCTTCTAATTGGGTGTTAGATACATCCACCAATGTTGTAGAAAAACCGGCGAGGGCAGAGACATAAGCAATGCCTCTCCCCATAACCCCAGCTCCTATCACTGCTACATTTTTAACCTCACTCACTTTACTCAACTCCTCTCTTACACTCCAAAAGGATTTAGGGGTTTAGAACCGTAGTAAGATAAGACACTCTTATCTTCCATATAAAGATCTAATGTTTCCACACAAAGTTCACGTCCAAAACCCGATTCCTTATAACCACCAAACGGTGTGCCAGGGAATGCAGAAAATGGAGTATTCACCATAACAATACCTGCTTCAATTTGGTGGGCTACCCTAGTCGATCTCCCTTGATCTGTAGTCCAAATTGCTGAACCCAAACCGTATTTCGTATCATTTGCTCTTTTAATCACTTCTTTTTCATCAGAAAACTTCTCTACTACCACGACAGGACCAAAGATTTCTTCTCGAACGGCTTCCATGTCAGGAGTAACGTCTGTAATGACCGTCGGAGCATACCAGTGTCCATTTACAAATCCATCAATTTCCAATCTCTTTCCACCCGTTGCAATCGTTGCACCTTCTTGACGAGCAGAATCTACATAACTCTCGATCACTTGAACTTGTTCTTCACTAATAATAGATCCAAGGTGCGTACCTTTATCGAAGGGATCTCCACTCTGAAGCTTCTCTGTTTTCTCAATGAACTTTTCTATAAATTCCTCATAAATAGATTCGTGAATAAACATACGAGAGCGAGCTTCGCAAGATTGACCCGTATTAAAGAAAATCCCGAAAAGTGATCCTGGAACCGCTGCCTCCAAATCCGCATCTTCAAACACTATATTAGGTGACTTTCCGCCGAGTTCTAATGTTAAGCGCTTAAGGGTTTCTGAAGATTTATTCATAATATCCTTACCAGTTGCTGTAGAACCTGTAAACGCTACCTTATTAATATCTTTGTGTTCAACTAGATAATCGCCAACTACTTTACCTGATCCTGGAAGAGTATTGACAACTCCTTCAGGCACACCTGCTTCATGACAGATTTCATTCAACAATATCGCTGTAATCGGAGTAAGGCTCGCAGGTTTAATAATGACAGAGCATCCTGTTGCAATCGCCGGTGCAATCTTCCAAGCTGCCATCATCATTGGGTAGTTCCATGGAATGATTTGAGCACAAACACCTACCGGCTCTTTATGTGTGTAGTTGAAAAATCCATTAGGCATATTGTTAACTGTTCCTCGGTGACCCACGATTGCCCCTGCGTAAAATTCGAAATCCTCAATCGATTGATTAACCTGGACTTGAGCAGCTCCAATGGATTTTCCACTGTTTAAAACTTCTGCCTCTACAAGTTCGTTGAAACGCCCTCTCATCAATTCAGCAATTTTGTTCAACACACGAGATCTCTTTCCTACTGGGTATTTATTTGCCCACTTACCATTTTCAAAAGCTTGACGAGCTGCTTGCACTGCTCGTTCTGCATCTTCTTGGGTTGCTCTGGAAACGGTAGCAATTTTTTGACCCTTTGCTGGATTATATACATCCATGGTCTGTCCATCGCTTCCTTCTACATATTCTCCGTTAATAATCATACTGTAATGATCGCGAATTGCCTCTGTCATTTCTGTAACTTTTTGCTTGGTAACTGTCTTTCCCATGTGAAATCTCTCCTTTGATAATTATTTTCCAGAAAAAGCTGGTTTCCGTTTATTTTTAAATGCGCTCAAACCCTCAATGTGATCCTTTGTTGCTCCAGCAATTCTTTGAGCTTGAGCTTCTTTATTTAACACTTCTTCAAAAGAGTTATTCATACCATCCACCATGTACCGTTTTACTAAAGAAACGGCTTTTGTAGGGAGAGCAGCGATTCTAGTCAAAAATGCTTCTGTTTTTTCATCCCATTCATGATCTTGGTAGACCTCAGTAGCTAAGCCTAAATCGAAGGCTTTCTGACCAGTAATCGGTTCACTTAATAAAGAAATCTCCATTGCCTTTGCATAACCTACGATTCGCGGAAGGTAGTAGATGAATGCAGAATCCGGAATTAGCCCAATATTTATAAAAGCGCTAACAAATTTTGCATTTTCTTTAACTAGTCGAAAGTCTGCAGCTAATGCTAAGCTCATTCCAGCGCCAGCTGCTGTGCCATTCACTAATGCAACTATGGGTTTCGGAGTTACTTTTATAGCTTTCATCATAGGATGATAGCGCTTACGTAAAAAGGATTCATGATTGGTATTTTCATCTATACCGCCTAGATCTTCACCTGCGCAAAAAGCTTTCCCCTCACCTGTTATTCCTATGACTCGAATCTCTTCGTCCTTAGAAGCCATCTTCATTGCTCTTATAAGTTCTTTGTTCATTTGCTCTGTAAAGGCGTTAAACGCCCCCGGTCTACTTATTACAATCAAAGCTACACCTTTGGATTTCTTATATTGGATTGTGTGAAAACCCTCCATTTTCATACCCCCTTGAAAGAAGGTCGTCGTTTGTTTAAAAATGCCTTCATACCTTCTTTTTGATCCTGAGAGTTAAATGTTAAATAAAAATTCTTCCTTTCAAGCTTCATGCCGTCACTTAAACTTCCATCTGATGCTTTATCAACGGCTTCTTTAATAAGCCGAAGAGCAATTGGAGCTTGACCTGCCAATTTTTCAGCCAGACTAATTGCTTCATCTTCTACAAGTTCTGGAGCAACTATCCTATTTATAACACCAAATTCTTTTGCTTCTTGCGCATTCATTTGTTCCCCTAACCAAATCCATTCCAAAGCTTTTGTACGTCCCATGGCTTTTGTTAAAAATTGAGTACCACCTGCTCCTGGCATTACTCCAAGATTAACTTCTGGAAATCCGAATTTTGCACCTTCTGAGGCAACTATCAAATCACAATGAAGAGCAAGTTCGAACCCTCCACCTAAGGCGAAACCATTCACACATGCGATCGTAGGTTTTTTTATAGCCATAAGTCTGTCCCAGACCGCAAACGGATTAAGCAATTCAAGAGAAAGTGAAGATTCCTCCATCATTTCTTCTATATCTGCCCCCGCCGCAAATGATTGACTATTCCCTTTTAAAATCATCACTTTTACTTCATCATCTTTATCAAATAACTCCAACTGTAATACGATTTCTTCTACCATTTTCCTGTTTAAGGCATTCGCTACTTCTGGACGGTTTAATTGGATTGTTCCAATTCCTTCAGCAATTGTAGAAATGATAAATTGACTATTCATTCAACTCCTCACCTATCATCAGGGTCACCAGATT
The DNA here is from genome assembly GCF_046719735.1 of Halobacillus rhizosphaerae. Taxonomy (NCBI): domain Bacteria; kingdom Bacillati; phylum Bacillota; class Bacilli; order Caryophanales; family Bacillaceae; genus Halobacillus; species Halobacillus rhizosphaerae. The sequence continues at coordinate 79,378 of NZ_JAUTWQ010000015.1, read as the reverse complement.
ACCCGCAAATGACATTAAATCCTTTCCAGAAGCTTTCCCTTTGTCAGATTTCATTCCATTTTGCAAATCTTCCTGGCTTTCATAATACATTTCGCACATTAGGTAATAGTCACTTGCTCCTTGGGGTGAACCGGTTATTTTTGTTACTTCCATTTTTTTTAATCCAGGAATTTCATTAGTTATTGGTGTATGAACATTAAAGTAGTGTTCATTGAACTCCTCTTCGTTCTCTGGTTGTTCGTATAGTGCAATTAGCTTGACCATAATCATTCCCCTCTCTAATTAGTTACTGAATGTTCAATGACTGGCTTCATAGCTTCAAACGGATTTTTACAAGAAGGACAATATAAAATACTCCGACATGCCGTTGGTCCGAAAATATTTTCTAATGAGGTAAAGGGTGAGTCACAATAAGGACAGTTGACTGACCATTCACCTCCTGGTACGAAGTTTTCTGGAGGTGGAGCTACACCGTGTTTCCTTAATTCTTTCTTACCTTCATTGGTAATTTTATCGGTGGACCATTTGACTTTGAAAGTGAAATTAACAGTACACATAGTTACCCAACCCAACTCAAGAATTTCCTTTTTAACATTTAATTCAATAAAATCGAGGGCTGGACAACCTGCAAATGTAGGGACCATTGTAATTTCGACATAACTTCCATGAACTTGTATTTGATAAACCATTCCCAAATCCCAAACACTGACAGATGGAAGCTCTGGATCGTCAACACGTTTAAGAACTGCCACGATTTCTTGTTCTCTAGATAACATAAACTTCCCCCTCCATCTTCACCAAACTGCTTTACGATCAGTATTGTAAACTTCCGCTAACGTATTCAATGCTTGAGTTAAATCATTTGTGTGATTACCTTCTCTGCCATTAGCACCCCTGTTAACGGAACGACCTTTTTTAAAATCACCGACGCTTTTTTTCACTTCTTCGAGCCAACGATCTTCCAAAGTTTGTTCATTCTCAATTAGTCCATACTTTTCCATGTTATCTGCCATAGGACCCAATCCAATTATTTCATTTTGATAGTGCCAAGCTTCGTCTAGTCGGAATTGAATTTTTTCGATTGCAATTTGATTAGCTTCTAGCAACTGACGAATCCATATCTTCCAATGTGCCAAATGGTAGTTTTGTTCCATTAAGATTTTTTGAGCGATATCTCCTAAAGGTAAGTAAGAACTATCCATTAAAGATTCCAACTTTACCTTTTTAGAAGCTTCATATAAAAACTGACGTACTACTGTAAGAGCCCAATCAAAATGAGGTTCATGAAGGTAATCACCTTCCCCATTTTTTTTCTCAAAATAGGTTGCATTTTTTCGGTCACTTGCAACTCTTTCATGGGCAAGTTCATCAACTTTTCCTTCTCCTAATTCTTCTAAGAGTTGATAGTATAAAAAAGCATGTCCCATTGTATTTTGAGTAATTGAAGAATAGGCAACATCTTCCTCAATATGAGGTGCTAATCCCAACCATTCAGCACCTCGGAAAGAAATGATGAAGTCATCATCGGCCAACTGATAAAGTAGTTCTTTTAGAGTATTAAGATAGGAGGCATCTTTGATTGCTTCTTCAGCTGTTTCAACTTTCATGATTTCTTCACCTCTTTCCAGGACATGATCTCTTTTTCATCTAACATGCCTTGCTCTTTTTCACGCCATTTTTTTCTTAAATATCCATAACCTTTCGTATTCCGGTAATCCTTATTCTCTATTCGTTTTGTCCACTTCTCACGTTCTTCACTAGTCATGGAACGAATATCAGAGCGCCTTACGACCCAAACATCCAAGACACTTTCTCTCCTCATGAAATTCTCTTGTGCCATACTTAGTGCGATTTCTTTGTTTGGTGCTAAAAGGCTGAATTGATGTTGAATGTGAGACTTTTCATTCTTTTTACTAAAAACCTCAAACTCTTGATAGAAATCAGATTCATTTGTGCTCATTTATTTACTCCCTTCTAAAAAACTTGGATTTCTTATGCGAGAGCTTCACGAACCCAACGGTTATTCGTGTAGGCCACCTCACGCAAACGCAATCTCTGTTGAGATCTCGGTCCATTGTTACTTATAATTTTCTTAAATTCATTCCAATCTGGCTGTTGATAAACCCATATTTCTTTATCTTTATCATAATGAACCGTTTCATCTGGAACCGAAAAATCTAAAGAAAAAATACGCGGTAAATACTTATCTAAAAATGCCTGTCGCAACTCTTCATTCGAGCTCTTACGAATTCGATACTTTGTTGTAACTTCCTGTTTAGAAGTACCTGTCGTAGAGGCAGAAGCTGGACCGAAGAACATCAACAAAGAAGACCACCAGCGATTAATGGAGTCTTGTAAAATCTCTCTTTGTTCCTTTGTACCTTCTGCCAAACTCATGATGATAGACTCCCCATGTTGAGCATGAAAGACTTCTTCTTGACAAATTCTTTTGAGTGCACGTTGATAAGGACCATAGGAAGCGTCTAACATGTTGGTCTGAGAAATGATAGCAGCCCCATCTACCAACCAGCCTACTACACCTGCATCTGCCCAAGTTTTCGTAGGCATATGAAATACATTGTGAAATTTCAAATCACCTTTAAGTAGATCTTCCATCAAGTGAACCCTATTTCTTCCGTAAGGTTTCATTAGGTCTTCAGTTACTCTTAATAGAAGCTGCCCATGCCCCATTTCATCTTGTACTTTCGCCATGATCCCAAGTTTTCTCTTAAGGGTGGGCGCTTTTGGAACCCATTCCTTTTCTGGAAGCGCCCCCATAATTTCACTAATTCCATGCATAGATATCAGCTTTATTAGAGTTTTTCTATATTCCTCTGGCATCCAATCATCAGCCTCGATTTTTTCATCTGCTTCAATCTTTGCCATGAATTCATTATATTTCTGTTGATTTTCTATTGAATTCTCCTCAGATGCTACTGTGCCTCCGTATATATACATTTTCTCAACTCCTTATTACGTTTATTTAACGCAATTATATTTTAACGTCATATAAAAGGCAACCTCAAATTTAAATTTAATTTTGAAATAATTTCCATAACCATTGTTTTCACAGTGTTTACAGTGTTTTTTATTTTTTTGAATTTTACAAACATATTGACAGCGCTTTCATTACCGTTTACTTTATTTGTGACGATAATAATACTTTCGTTAATAAAATATCATAAAAGGAGATGGATTCATGTCTTTTTTTTCTGAAAGAGAGACTTGGAGTAAAGACCAGATGGAAGATTATCAGCAGATTGGATTAATAGAAACGGTTAAAAGGGTCTACAATGATGTACCATTCTATAGAAAAGCTTTTGATGAAAACCATTTATCTCCTGAAGACATTCACTCATTAGACGATATTCAAAAACTTCCTTTTACTCAAAAAAAACATCTAAGAGAAAATTATCCTTTCCAATTACTCGCTACTCCCATGGAGGAGGTAATTCGAATCCATGCTTCTTCTGGTACAAGCGGCAAACCAACAGTAGTCGCTTATACGAAAAATGATATGGTTTGCTGGGGAGAAATTGTCGCTCGTGGCATTTACATGGCTGGCGGCAGAAAAGGAGATGTCCTTCATAATGCTTATGGATATGGATTGTTTACTGGAGGTCTTGGTTTACATGTGGGGTCTGAAACTCTCGGCTGTGCTACGGTACCCATCTCTGGCGGTAATACTTCAAAGCAAATTACGTTAATCCAAGACTTTCAACCTAAAATCATCTCCACCACACCTTCTTACCTGCTGAATATTGGCGAATCCATGCGTAAAATAGGTATCGATCCAGCTGCAACTTCTATTGAACGTGCCATTCTAGGGGCAGAACCTTGGTCTGAAGAAATGCGCAAAGAAATTGAAAAAATGTTTAATATAAAAGCTATAGATATTTATGGATTGAGTGAGGTAATGGGACCGGGAATCGCAATGGAATGCGAAGAATGTCAAGACGGTTTGCATATAGCTGAGGATCATTTCTTGGTAGAAGTGATAAACCCTGATACATTAGAGAATGTTCCAGATGGAGAAGATGGGGAACTTGTATTTACCAGTTTAACTAAGGAAGCTCTACCTATTATCCGTTATCGCACTGGAGATATTTCCTCAATTAAAAGAGAAACATGCGTCTGTGGAAGAACCACCACCCGAATGAACCGTGTTAAAGGAAGAATTGACGATATGCTGATCGTACGCGGAGTTAACGTATTCCCTTCTGAAGTGGAAAGGTACATCTGTGAAATAGAAGAGCTTACCCCTAATTATCAAATACATCTCTTTAAAAAAGGAGCACTAGACCACGTTGAACTTCATGTAGAAGTATGTGAGAACTACTTCAGTTCATTACCGAACAATGACCTAAAATGCGAAATGGCAAAAACGCTAATTAGTACTGTGCAACAAAAATTGAAGATGGAAGCTCTCATTTCAATAGAAGTAAAACTAAAAAAACCATTTACTCTCAAACGATCAGAAGGGAAAGCGAGTAGAATCATTGATAAGCGTGAATCATTTACTCCAACTATTTTATAGTTCAAAAAGCGAAGGAGCATGTCTCCTTCGTTTTTTTGGTATGACGAATTTTAAAATTGTAGTAAGATAGTTATTATAGTAAATGGAGCATCTTAAGAAACAATTAAGAGATAAAGGAAAGGAAAAGTTCATGGAAAAATCATTTAATACAAGATCAATGATATTTACACTTTATGGTGATTATATAAGCCAGTATGGAAATGTGATTTGGATTGGCAGTTTAATCACTTTATTGAAAGAGTTCGGCCACAATGAACAGTCTGTTCGAGCGGCCGTATCGAGAATGAACAAACAAGGTTGGCTTACATCTGAAAAAAAAGGGAATAAAAGCTATTATTATTTAACTGATCAAGGAAAATCAAGAATGAAAGAAGCAGCTCGAAGGATTTATAATACAGAACCTCCTTCTTGGGATGGAAAATGGAGACTACTCATGTATTCAATCCCTGAGACGAAGCGGCATTTGCGTGACGAGCTCAGGAAAGAGCTTGTGTGGAGTGGATTCGGCCTTTTATCAAACAGTTGTTGGATAACCCCAAATCCTTTGGAAAAAGAAGCTCAAAGTCTAGTGAAAAAATATGAAATAAGTGAATTCGTAAACTTCTTTCAAGCGAAATATGAAGGATTTGCAACAAACAAAGAATTGATTAATCAATGTTGGGATTTGACTGAAGTGAATGAGAGGTACTCAAACTTCATCAAAACCTATAGTCAAAAATACATTATCGATAAAAATAAACTGGAAAAGGGTAATATGACTGATGGGAGCTGCTTTGTAGAGCGGACCCTTCTTGTGCATGAATATAGAAAATTCCTCTTCGTGGATCCGAGCCTCCCCCAAGAACTACTTCCAGAAGATTGGCTAGGAGATTCCGCTGCATTTTTGTTTAAAGATTATTACGAATTGTTGAAAGAACCCGCTACACGTTTTTTCGAATCAACCTTCGAATCTGGTGGAATGACTTACAATATTTAAAAAGGTCCCTCGCAGGGACCTTTTTTCATCACACTCTTTCAAAAATATTAGCTTGTTGAAATTCCTTTGCATTTTTAGCATAAGTCTCAATCGTTTCCTCAATCATTTCTTTATCTTTTTCATTTAATTCTCGAACCACCTTACCCGGAGAGCCTAGCACCAATGAATTAGGAGGGATTTTTCTTCCTGCCGGGATTAGACTGTTTGCCCCAATAATTGACCCCTCCCCTATTTCCGCACCATCTAATACAGTAGCGCCCATCCCTACCAGACATCTCTTTCTAAGGACACATCCATGGACAATGGCATTGTGACCTACGGATACTTTGTCTTCCAAGATTAAGGGATTACCCTCATATAAATGACATGTAGAATTCTCCTGAATATTGCATTTTTCCCCTATAGTTATCCGATCTTCGTCTCCTCGTAAAACAACATGAAACCACACACTCGAATATTTTCCAATGGTAACATCACCTATCACTTTTGCACCGTCGGCAATAAAAGCGGTTTCGTGAATTTGTGGCTTTTTTCCATTATATTGATAAATCATATTATACCTCCTTTATTTTTTGTTAGTTTTAATATAACATATTTAATACGGAGGTGTTAAATATTGATATATATAAGTGAGTTAATTGGTACCAAGCATCCTATTATCCAAGGAGGAATGGGTAATATTAGCCATCCTTCCTTAGCAATCGCAGTTTCCGAAGCTGGAGGCTTAGGAACAATCGGTGCAGGTACAATGGATCCATCTATAGTAGAAGACATGATACAAAAAATTAAAGCCAACACTTCAAAACCCTTCGCGGTTAATTTACCGATAAGTGTTCATCCAGAATGCAAAAAAATTATTGATCTGATAATCTCTTATCAGGTTCCGGTCGTTACCTTATCAGCTGGTAACCCAACTCCTTTCATAGATGTCTTGAAGAGAAACGGATGCATAGTAATGTGTGTGGTCGCTAATGAAAAACAAGCTAAAAAAGCAGAAAAACAGGGAGCTGATTTAATAATTGCAGAAGGTTATGAAGCAGCGGGCATCAACTCATCGGAAGAACTCACTACCTTTACACTGATCCCGAAAATTACCTCATCAGTTTCTATACCTGTAATAGCTGCCGGAGGCATTGGAGATGGACGGGGACTATTGGCCGCGATGGCACTTGGAGCAAGCGGTGTCCAATTAGGGACTCGTTTAATTGCAACAAAAGAAGCGCAAGTTCATTCATCCTACAAAGAAGCGCTTTTGACTGCTACTTCTTTAGATACCATAATTGTTGGAAGAACTCATAATAAAATTAGGCGTGTATTAAAGACGCCTTACACAAGAGAGTTAGCAAAGAAAGAAGCAACATTAACTAGGGCCGAGTATGATGAATTGACTGATGAAATTCACCATACTCGAAGCGCTATCGAAGGAAATTTAAATGAGGGGCACTTAAATGCCGGACAAGTAGCTTCCATGATTCAAGATATCCCTTCTGTAAAAGAGTTACTGGAGAGAATGTTGGAGGAAGCAAGACAAATTTATCGTGAAAATTTTCCTTTATAGAAAACTCATATAAAAAAACGGAGCGGACAGGCTCCGTTTTTTTATATGGAAATTCCAAAAATTGTATTGACAGTTGTCAGATAATTACTTAACCTTAGTATAACATTTAATTTTAAAACGTAAAAATTCCGTCATACAATAAAAAAGGGGGGGGATTGAGACTTGTACTGTTTTATCCTACTTTAGCTGCGAAAACTTAAAGAGGAGTGATTATTCATGAAAGAAGAATCCTATGACATTACAATTATTGGCGCTGGTCCAGTTGGTTTATTCACAGCTTTTTATGCAGGTATGAGAAATGTCAGCGTTAAAGTTATTGATGCCCTTCCTCAGGTCGGAGGACAACTAGCAGCTTTATATCCTGAAAAATATATTTACGATGTAGGAGGATTTCCAGATATAAAAGCTCAGGACTTAGTAGATCGTCTTTATCAACAGGCAGAAAAGTTCTCTCCATCTTATTGCTTAGAGGAATCAGTTGAAAGGGTCGTTCCATTTGAAAATGGAACCTTTCAGCTCATTACGGATAAAAAAGTACATTACACTAAGGCGATTATCATTACTGCCGGAGCAGGAGCTTTTCAACCGCGTAAACTGAAAGTTAAAGAAGCTTCAAACTACGAAAATAATTGTCTGCATTATTCTGTAAAAGAGTTGAAGAAATTTAGAGATAAAAACGTTCTTGTGTGTGGAGGTGGAGATTCAGCTGTGGACTGGGCGCTTGCGCTTGAGCGGATTGCCAAAAAAGTAACCCTGGTTCACCGTAGAAATAACTTTCGTTCCCATGAGCATAGCTTGAACCTCCTAAAAGATTCGAGGGTCGATGTTAAAACTCCTTATCAAGTAGAACGCATTATCGGAAATAACAATGTGATTAATCAGGTGTTTATTCAAGAAGTCAAAGGTAATAACTATCATTTCTTAGATATTGATGACCTCATCATCAACTATGGATTCGTTACCTCAATAGGTCCGATGAAATCATGGGGAATAAATTTAGAAAAGAATTCGATAAAAGTAAATGCTCATATGGAAACGAGTGTTCCAGGCATTTTTGCCGCCGGAGATGTTTGTTCCTATGAAGGAAAAACAAAACTTATTGCTTCAGGGTTCGGAGAAGCTCCTACTGCCGTTAATTATGCAAAAAAACGTATTGATCCTGAATCACGTCTTCAAGCTGGCCATAGTACAAGTATTTTTGCCTCAGCTGGAAAGTAAATATAATGTCAAGCGCCTTTCCTTTATCTAACTTATTTTAATGAGGTGTTCAATTGAAAATCAAACGAAAATATGGAGAAATTCACCCTGGAATTAATTGGGGACCATTTACATTAAGAGTCCCTGGCGTCCATTTGAAACTCACTCCTAGCCAACATATTCAAGGGGGTCTTATACTACTAGCCACATGTGGATCTATTACTCCCCTCGTAATGCGATACTTTGAAGTTTCTTTTGAAGTCGCTTGGACAGTCAGCCTTGTCATGCTGTTCTGGGTTTTAGGACAAACCATTCTATTCGGAGACATCTATGCAGCTGGCGCCATCACAGCTGGATTACCTTTAACAATTGTATTTATGGAAGCCCTTACACCAGGTGTCCAAGCCATCGAAAGCATGATAGCCCTCACCTTGATCGTTGCCATATTGTTCTTATTTTTTGGTATCACTGGACTTGGTGCAAAATTTAATTCTCTGGTACCTACCACATTAAAAGCGGGAATCATTATGGGCGCCGCAATTGCTGCATTTCAATCTGAGCTGGATCGTTTGGCTTCCATGCCTTTCTCTTTAATGACTGCCTGGATTGTCATTTTAATCCTATTATTCTCCATTCCATTTGCTAACCTTCCAAACAATAAAATAAAACTTTTAGCCGGATCAAATGCATTGCTTGTGTCCTTTTTGATAGCAGGAGCAGTTGGATTTTTCACTAAGGAGTTATCCTTCGATATCTCGTTAGGGTTCTTCGTTCCTCCTATAGGTGAAACGTTCTCCACCCTCTCTTTATGGTCTGTGGGACTTCCTTCTTGGAATACCTTTCTATCTGTCCTTCCTCTTGGAGTTATGATTTACGTCTTAGCCTTCGGAGACCTGCTTGTTGCCCACACTCTGCTGAAAGGTGCAGATGAAAAACGAAGGGATGAAAAAATTGAAATTAATCCAACAAGGAGCCATTATACGTTAGCCTTGAGAAATATTGCTCAGTTACTTACTGCAGGTCCTCTTCTCTGGATTCACGGCCCAATTTGGACCGGTGTACAAGTATTTTTGCTTGAACGATACAAAAAAGGTCGGGAAGTAATGGATTCAATATATTCGGGGCCAATGAACTTTTATATTTTAGCGATTCCATTAGGTCTATTTATGCCGGTTATAGGCATCATTATGCCGCTTTTCCCTATTGCCTTATCCGTTACTCTCATATTGACCGGTTTTGCGTGTGCTTATGTATCCATGTCAATGGTAAAAACAGATGTGGCTCGTGGATTAGTAGTAGCAATTGGTTTTTTAACAGCTACTCTAGGAGCTGGCTGGGGAATCGGTATTGGCATTGCTCTTTATTTAATCCTCATTGGTAGAAGAGAAAATACCAAATCAGAAAAAATTGATTATAAGACAGAGAAAGAAGTCGGGTAGGAGGAATTGGATGACCAAAGTGAAATTTAAAAAAGATGGATTGCTCGCCACGGTTTCTATAGACAGAGAAGAACGATTGAATTCAATGGACTATGAAACTTTGATCGAGTTAGAAAAGGTAATAGAAAAGTTGAAGTTTTCCAAAGACATTAGAGTGGTTGTCTTTACTGGGGCAGGAGAAAAAGCATTCAGTGCCGGAGCAGATCTAAAAGAAAGAAAAAATTTAAATGATCAACAAGTTAGAAGAAATGTTCAAAAAACCAGAGAAGTAATCAATCATATAGAGTTACTTCCTCTGCCAACTATCGCAGCTATCAATGGTTTTGCATTAGGTGGGGGATTGGAACTGGCACTGGTTTGTGACTTCCGAATTGCCGCAGACCATGCACAAATGGGACTTACCGAAGTAAGTTGGGGAATTGTTCCCGGGGCAGGTGGGACGCAGAGGTTAGCCAGGTTAATTGGTGTATCAAAAGCTAAAGAACTGATTTTAACTGCTCGAAAAATCGATTCTGAAACTGCTTACTCCTGGGGAATGATAAATAAACGAGTAAATAAAAATGAACTCCAATCACAAGTAAACCTTTTAGTAAACGAAATTACTAGCAACGCACCTCTGGCTGTTAACCAAGCTAAAATTGCCATTCAGCAAGGAAGTGATACCGACCTTCACACAGGACTTGCGATTGAAAGTAAAGCTTATGAGGCAATTATTCAAACAGAAGATCGAATCGAAGCGCTGAATGCATTTCAAGATAAGAGACCTCCTCAGTTCCAAGGAAAATAGAAAGGAGTTAGATCGATGAATCCAGGTTTAGAGGTTGGAAAATCAGCAACTGTAACGAACAAAGTAACAAAAGAAATGTTTCCATCATTTGATGGAGAAGTTATCCATCCAGTCTTATCAACTGTATCATTAGTCCACCATATGGAATGGGCAGCTAGACGCCTTATACTCCCATACATCACTCCTGAAGAAGAAGGTATGGGAGCTTCCGTGGAGGTCACACACTCTTCTCCTGCTATTGAAGGAGATGAAATCGTGGCAAAAGCTACTGTTGTAAAAATAAAACAGCGTATGATTCTATGTAATGCCGAAGTGAGGTCTGGTCATATAATCATTGGCAAAGGCAGTGTAACCCAGGCCATCATTCCAAAAACCTATATAAAAAAACAAATAGAAGAACTGCAAAAAGTAAAGTAGGAGGAGTTTCTTGAAGAATAACTTTGAGGAAGAAGCAAATATATTCTCTAGATATAAAGAAGAAATCTTTAAAACTATGGAGCAGGATACTTATGCCAATCATTTGGGTATTCAATTAATAGAAATCAAAGAAGGCATGGCAAAAGCTCAGATGACGATAAAAGATTTTATGCTCAACTCTCATCAAACAGTCCACGGGGCTGTTACATTTGCCATCGCTGATTATGTTTTCGCATGTGCTTGTAACTCTTACGGTAAAACCGCAGTAGGTTTATCCACAACAATGAATTTTATGACCGCCGGTAAACCTGGAGCCCAATTAACCGCAATAGCTACAGAACAAAATAAAAACCATAAGCTTTCTTGGTACAATATAAGAATAGAAAGTGATGGTGAACTTATCGCGACTATGGATGCAACTGCTTATAGGAAAGAACATTATTTTATTCCAATCGAATAAAAACAAGACCATAGGTCTATGCACCTATGGTCTTGTTTTTTACTATTATTCCTTCCGGATAGAGGCATCTTCTTAAGAATATAAAAGCCCAATAGAAATACCAATTACATCTGTCGTCATTTTCTCCTCTAAAATAGATTTCATTTCCATTACTTATTAGCTTTCCTAAAATAGGTTCGATATAAGAAGTAATCCATTGATATAAAGAAACTATTAATACATAATTATCAAATGAGTACGAAAGTAAAGCATAATTACGAGCAAAAGTATCCCAGCAAAAATAATAATTCTGTCTAATTTCTTATTACTCAAATACTTATTGCTTACATCATATAATTTCAGCCCAAGAAATCCACCAAAAGTATTTGTAATTATATCTGTTATATCCGTGGCGCCAATTGCGAAGATTAATTGAATGAATTCAAAAGTAAGGCTTAAGGCCATTATAAACGCCAACTTAGGAAAGAATCTTACTTCTTTGAAATTAACATTCAATAGCAATCCCAAAGGTATAAATATAATGATATTATCTACCATTTCCCTATAATTACCACTTTCTATTGAATGATCAGCAAATGGAACCCAATTAAGACTTCTATGTTGATAATGAAATACTGACAAAATGTTGTATTGCAATTTGAATAATATTAACCAGATTAATAGAACTAAATATAAAGCTAGCAATCCTCTAGAGAATAATCTCCTCATATTTCCTTCTCCAACTCCTTAATAATAGACTAAATAATACTGTTCATTCCTTTCCCTGCTTCATTCTGTCATCATGGCTTGTGGTGCTCCCAGGAAACACTGTCACAATTACACCATCCACATTGTTGCCTGATATCTCCCAATGTAGGTTGGTGGGCACTTGAATGGACCGATCTTTTGTTACAGGGTAATAAGAGACTTCATATTTTTCACCATCTATAGTCGTTGAAATTACCTTTTGGTTTTTAAGGAAACCCATATATTCTTCGAGAGCGAAATTCTTTTCTTTCATAATTGCGCTGTGAGGTAATCCCACATAACGGAAATGCCATGGCTCATATTGAATTCCAGTAACATCCTTTTTGCCCTTGGGATAACGTAAAATAAACCCGTATTTCCAAGCATTTTCTTTCAGCCACTGTCCCTCAGGTGCTGACTCCATTTTTGTTAAACTTGATCCCACGTCTAGCGCTAATCCTGAGTTATGTTCACTATAACCTGCAGGCAAAGCGTAAGAAGCACCCATTTCATTGTATAGTTTATCCTGCTCTGCAAAGCTGCGATATCCACTATCGATTAAAAAATGATTAACCCCATCCCTATCAGCATCACTGACCATCTCTGAAAATTTCCGATCAATTTCTTTTGACATATAAATGTTAGGATGAAGTAAACCGTATCCCTTTACCAAGTTCTTATGTTTAGATAAATTGACGACATCTGATTTTACACTGTCTTGATGAACAGGATATTTGTCGTTGATTAAGAGCAAATCTCCCTGATAAACCTGGTCTTTTGATATGGTTAACTTTTTCGTATTAATATTTTTAGAAGTTATACTTTCTCCTATTTGCCCTTCTTCATGTTGCTCATATTTTTGAATTTCTACTTTATTTTGAAATATTGGTGCTTTATTTAAAAAGGCAAAACTTAACCCCAATAAAAATAACAACAAAAAACCCCACTTCTTCATTTTCGCGATCCTCCTCATTCTTATTGATTCTAGAATAGGAAAAACTTTTTAAATAAAGAGTAGGGTAAATTTTAAATTTTTCTTAAATCCTTTTATAAAATTTTATACATGATCAATTGGAACACTTTCCTTTGGCAAACGAACTTCAAATACAGTACGTATTAAACTACTTTCGACATGAATCGTTCCATCATGCTGCTCTACAATATTTTTTGCTATAAATAAACCAATGCCTGTACTATTTTCTTGATGAGTTCGTGATTTGTCACCGGTATAGAACATATCAAAAAGATACGGGAGTTCATTTGAAGGAATACTATCTCCATAATTAACCACTTGAACAACCACATCGTCTTCTTCAACAAACGCCGTAATATCTACATACTGACCTTCATATCCATAACGAATGGCATTGGTTAAAAGATTCTCAAACACTCGAGCTAACATCTCTCCATCCCCCATAATGAGTAAGCGGGGCAGGTCATCCATTCGAGCAATCAAATTATTTTTCTCAAAAAGAGGATACAATTCTTCTTTTAATTGAAGAAGAAGATCACTTAAATTAATTGGCTTTTTTTCAAGTGGTAATATGCCGTAGTTCATTCTAGTAACTTCGAATAATTCATCAATTAGTCGCTCTAAACGCTGAGATTTAGTAAAGGCAATGGTTAAATAATGTCTAACTTGTTCCTCAGATAATTGTTCATCCTTAAGGATTAAATCTAAATATCCTAACACAGAAGTTAGCGGAGTTCGCAAATCATGCGCCAAATTAACAACTAACTGTTCTTTACTGTTTTCGGAGAAATCGCCTCTTTGTATAGCTTCCTCTAATTTTTCACTTGCTTGATTAATGGCTTTTGCAATATCTCCAAATTCATCATTTGATTGAATATTAACCTTATGCTGAAAATTCCCAGCAGCAAGATAATCAATTCCATTTGATATTTCATTAAAATAGGTAGAATAAGGCTTGGTGAATAAATAGAAAACCAATATTGAAAGTAGAATAAACAGGATAAAAAAGAATTTAAAGTCTCCCACACTTTCTATGAAATGACGAAGCTGGGCCAATGGGTCAGTGCGATCAACCATAGTATAATAATAAAGCTGCAGTCCTTTAAAAATTAAGTAAGTTATAATACCGCTAAGAAGCATACTTAAACCAAATAATAGGATTAACCTGGAGCGAAAGTTAGCCATTGAATGTGTACCCCACTCCCCAGACAGTTTTGATTAACTTGTTTTTTCTCTTGTCTTCTCCTAGCTTTTTTCGCAACGTACGAATATGCACCATTACCGTATTACCACCCTCAAAGTAGGCATCACCCCAAACCTGCTGAAAAATATTTTCGACCTTGTAAACTTTCTTTGGATGACTGGCCAATAAATACAAAATATCAAACTCTTTCGGCGTCAGCTCGATGTTTTCACCATAAAGCGAAACGGTGCGATGATCAGGAGAGATCACTATTTCTCCAAATTCCAAGACGTCGTTATTATCCGCTGCTTTAGGTTGATTCAATTTCATAAATCGCCTTAAGTGAGCATTTACTCGTGCAACCAATTCAATAGGGGTAAATGGTTTCGTTATATAATCATCTGCTCCAATCACTAAACCCTGTACTTTATCAAAATCCGAAGTTTTCGCACTTAAGAAAATGATAGGCATGTTATATTTCTCTCTAATTTGCCGGGTTACTTCATATCCATCCAATTTAGGCATCATAATATCCAAAATCAGCAAATCAATGGATTGTGTCTGGATCACATCGATCGCTTCTTGCCCATCAGGTACTTTAATAACCCTGTATCCTTCTTTTTCTAGGTGGATTTCAATTAGATCAGCAATCTCCTCCTCATCTTCAGCAATTAAAATTGATATATTTTTCATCTTTTCCACTCCTACAACAAGCTACATTTCTTGAGCATTTTATGTAAGATGAAGCCTTAAAAAACTTCATCCTTCTTACCTAATCATCAGACTCCTAACTATCTGATCATTAGGTAGAGATTGTGTTTTATTATCTATTATCCCCTTGTTTTATTCAAGAATGTATCTCGGACACAGATCATAGATACCCCACAAATAAAACAAAACATTCCTTTCTTCAACGCACCTAACTTTATAAACGAAATTATTTACTGAGAAGTTTCAAGCAAATAAAAAAAAGACGATCACTTAGAATGCAATCGTCTCGTAAATGGATATTTATCACTTGGAGTTCAAATTACTTTTTTATAGTTGTTGTAAAAAATGGCACATTCGTCATTATCCCTATTAGGGACGGTTATCCATAAATTTGACCCCCTTGGGATCGGAAACATGCAAGCCCACGGAACTAATTGGATAATGACTAACTCCATAATGATATTCAATAGAGTGGAATGGCATTCGTGTTCTCTCTCCTCCAAGCAACTTTAAACAACCAGAATTTATCGTCAATTTTCACAACATCCTGTAAAGACGTTGAGAATATAGCGGTGAGTTTTCTCTCTTTAAAAATGGATTCTTAAGAAATTAAAAAGGTATTGGCAAAACATTAATACTTACCTTTAGTTCTGTAGACCTCTATTTGACGGATCCACTAACCAAACCCTCTATTAATTGTTTTTGAAGAGCTACGAAAATAACAATTACAGGGATTACTGATATCGTTGCAAAGGACATCAAGCTGCTCCATTCAATGCCATACCGTCCAATCGCATTAAATACGCCAGCTGTCAGTGGCCATAAATCCTGATCTCTATTAAATGTGATACTGTAAATCAAGTCTCCCCAAG
This sequence comes from Halobacillus rhizosphaerae, assembly GCF_046719735.1. Taxonomy (NCBI): domain Bacteria; kingdom Bacillati; phylum Bacillota; class Bacilli; order Caryophanales; family Bacillaceae; genus Halobacillus; species Halobacillus rhizosphaerae. The sequence goes on along the minus strand of NZ_JAUTWQ010000015.1, from coordinate 63,542 downwards.
CAAAAAAGAAAGAAATGGCTCCGCAAACTAAAATACTAGGCAGAGAAACTGGTACGATCACTTGCAGAAAAGCCCTTAGACGGCTGCAGCCATCTATAGTAGCAGCCTCTTCTAACTCCTTAGGAATTCCAATAAAGAAAGTTCGTAACAAAAGAACTGAAAAAGGCACGCCAAGTGTTGCTGTTGCCAAAATGGGTGCAAAATAAGTATTTAATAAATGGAGGTGATTGAACACAATGAACAATGGTGTTAGAACAACCGTTGCTGGAAGCATTTGTGTAACTAAATAAATGAGAAGAATGGTCTTAATTCCTCTAATGTTAAATCTAGCTAATGCATAAGCTGACGGTACAGACAAAATTATTACTAAAATAGTCGCGGACCCTGCTATGATTAGACTATTTAGAAAATAATGTCCTACTCCACCTTGAATGACATTCACAAAGCTTTCTACTTGAAAATTTTCCGGAAAAAATGTCGGTGGTGATTGAGATATTTCAGACTGTGATTTAAATGCAGTGATAATCATCCAGTAGACCGGAAATAAGAATAATACTACAATCACAATTCCGACTACATTTAAGATAAAGTCTTTCCTTCTGCTCATTCTAAAGCACCTCATCTTTCTTTATCATTTTTAGGTAAACTAGACTAATAACGAATAAGATGAGAAACAGGACGTTTGCAGCAGCAGCCCCTACACTAAAATCAAAATCTGTGAAAGAATACTGGAAGGCAAGCGTTGAAAGGACCTCCGTTGAGTTAATCGGACCTCCACCAGTCATAACGTAAACGATATCAAATACCTTGAATGTATAGATGAATCCAAGCATAAGGACTACCATTATAACTGGTCTAAGTAAAGGAAGGGTGATGTAAATCATCTTGTGGAACCAGTTGGCTCCATCCAAGCTCGCACTTTCATACACATCTTTTGGAAGCCCGCTCAACCCTGTCGATAGTAAGAGCATATTAAATGGTATACCTACCCAAATATTAGCGATAATGACACTCCACAATGCTATTTTAGGATCCGAGAGCCAGCCGACGGGATGATCAATGAAATTTAAAGATAATAACATCTGGTTGATGATCCCTTCGTTTGAACCCATCATAAATTTAAATAGGAGTGCAGTAACCGTCATAGGGATCAACCAACTAATCATCATTAACCCCCGTAGTACACCTGCTAATTTAAATTTCATACTGAAAAACAGGGCTAAGAGGAATCCGATTATAACTTGAACAAAAACACTCCCAACCGTATAGATTAATGTATTTGTAATTGCAGTACGAAAGGCGTTATCCTGAACTAGATTTTTATAGTTTTCAAATCCCACAAAGGCTTTGTCAGGTGAGGACAGGTTGCTAAGGTCTACATTTTGGAAACTTAATATGATGTTGTAGAGCAAGGGATATCCGATTAAGAGAAGCATAAATATGACAGCAGGAAGAACAAAGAAATATCCTTCCATCCGTCTGCCAAATTTTCTAAACATAGAAGTCCTCCTATTCTTTTCTTGTCCTTTCTCATGAGATGCTGGTAAATTAGACAACTTACTAATTAACATGTCATTCACCTTTCTTGTATTGATAGATCTGCACCCTCTATCAAAAATAACGGAATGGTATCAAGAGGTGCATCACATTCCACGTATGTACCCCCTTCATGAACCGTTCCTGTATGAGCATTTGTCCACTTACAGCCACTTGGCAGATAAACTGTTCTCGATCGCTGCCCTTGATTCATAACAGGTGCTACTAATAAATCGGGGCCAAACATGTAGGCATCTTCGATTTTCCACGTTTCTAAATCATGTGAGAAATCATAAAATAATGGCCTCATCAAAGGGGTTCCTTTCTCATGTGCTTCTTCCATTATTCTTCTTATATAAGGTCGCAAACGTTCTCTCATTTGCATGTATTTCTTGAATATTTGATAGGCTTCTTCTCCATAACTCCACACTTCATTATCTGCACCGCTCGGACACATTCCGCCACCACTTGCCCCTAAAGGTTCTGAATGCGGTTCTCGATCTCCATGCAATCGAAACACAGGACAAAATGCGCCGTACTGAAACCATCTAATCATACACTCTCTAAAGTCTTCGTCATTTGGATCCCCCCCATGAAAACCACCAATATCCGTGGTCCACCATGGAATACCAGCAAGCCCCATATTCAACCCGATCGTAAATTGATTCTTCAACGATTCAAAACTGGAATCGATATCCCCCGACCATACTAAAGCACCGTAGCGTTGACTGCCTGCCCAGGCGCAGCGCACCAGATTTACGACATTTTCCTGCCCTTCTTCTGTCATGCCATCATAAAATGCTTTGGAGAACATCATCGGGTAAATATTTCCGACCTGCGCATTTGACCCTAGATGATACCGGTAGTTTTCAAAGTCATACACGTTATATTCGGGTTCTGCTTCATCTAACCAAAATATTCGAACCCCTTTATCGTAGTAATTCTTTTTTGCCTTCTCCCATACAAACTCTCTTGCTCCAGGGTTAGTGGAATCAAAGTAAACGGTATTTCCCAAAAAGTCATGGGTAATGCGAATTCCTTTTTCAGTCCTAGTCAGATACCCTTTTTGAAGCATTTCCTGGTAATTCTCACTTTTCTTATCAATGGTTGGCCAAATCGAAACCATCAATTTAATTCCCATTTGTTCTAGTTCATCAATCATCCCTTCAGGGTCAGGCCAATACTCTGGATCAAACCGGAAATCTCCTTGTGTTGGCCAATGGAAATAATCAATTACAATAACATCAATAGGCAGTTCCCTTCTTTTATATTCCCGCGCGACTTCCAGCAGTTCCTCTTGAGTTTGATAACGTAATTTGCATTGCCAAAAGCCCATCCCGTACTCCGGCATCATTGGTACTGTTCCTGTCACCTTTGCATAGGACTCCTCTATTTCAGCGGGAGAGTCCCCGGCAGTAATCCAATAATCAAGCTGTTTGGTCGATTTAGCTGTCCATTCGGTTATGTTTTTTCCAAATGTGACTTGTCCAATGGCGGGATTGTTCCAAAGAAATCCATACCCAAGGCTGGAAAGAGTAAATGGAACACTTGCCTGAGAATTTCGTTGGGCAAGCTCTAACGTACAATTCTTCAAGTTTAAGTAAGGCTGTTGATACTGTCCCATTCCATATAGCCTCTCTTCAGGATTAGACTCAAAGTGCTGAGTTAACTGAAAATCCCCTCCAAGATTAGCTTTAAACTCTCTTGCGTCAATCTTTAAGGCACTGCAAAAATCTTTAACATTCTTACGATTTCTTACATACTCTTCCAAGAGGAGATCTCCATTTTGATTATAAAAAGTAATCTTTCCAGCAGCTGTCATAATAGCTCTGATCTTTCCATTGGTAATTGAAGCTTGATCCTCTTTAATTTCGAGTGTAGCTTCGTTATCTTCTACAGGTAACAAGGCCCAGTCCTTTTCTTCCATGGTGGTTAGAAAAGTAGCCCGCACACGTAAACTGTCTGACCCCCAAGGTTCTATCCAAACTTTCTCACTGTCGTACTCCCGAATCAGTCGATTTCCTTCTGTTTTAAACACACTATCCACATTCTCCAACTCCATTTTTTATATTTATTAGTTCAGGAGCACCCGGTTACTTTATTCCATAGAAAGAAGGCAAACGGGCTCCTGTTTATTCTTCGATTTTTTCTATTTTCTGATCGGCCTCTTTCAATGCTTTCTCAGGTGATTTCGTACCTGTAAGCACCTCTTGAATAGCTAGTTGAATTGATTCAGAGACCTTTGGCCAATTTGCAGATGGTCCACGTGCTTCTGCTACTTCCATAATGGGTATAAATTCTTTAACCTTATCTTCATTTTTCCAATAATCTGCTTCCTCCAGCACATCCTTACGCGTTGGGAAATACCCCGTTCCTTTTGCAAATTGTTCATTCTGTTCAGGTGCAAGAAGCCATTTCGCAAAGTCCCAGGCTCCCTCTACATTTCCATCTTTCGTTATGGAAATATTATCTCCACCTGTGACTGATGAGAACTTTTCATCTTTAGGGATATAAGTCACGCCATAGTCGATACCGCTTTCATTTACCTGATCGATCATCCAAGGTCCATTAATCATCATTGCCAGGTTCCCTGCTTCAAACATACTCGAGAGATCATCTTGAGTCGCCGTCAACACATCTTGACTCATGTACCCTTTATCCAAGAGATCTTTGATAAACTGAAACGTGTCCACAACCTCCGGGGAATCCAAATTCCTGTAATCCCCTCCAGCAGAGTAAATGAACGGATAAAATTGAAACGTAGATTCTTCAGATTTCACGGCTGATAGTCCAAACCCTTTTACATCATCCGTCGTAAGTTTTCCTGCTGCCTCTTCCAACTCATCCCATGTGCTAGGAGGCTTTGAGATACCTGCCTCTTTTAATAATTGTTTGTTATAAAAAAGACCTAAGGCATTTGTAGTAAGAGGGAGACCATAGTTTTTATCTTTATACACCGTTGAGTTCATCGGTCCATTCAAAAATTTCTCCTTCACACCCCATTCCTTAACTTTGTCTGAAAGATCAGCTAGAATGCCCATTGAGGCCAATGAAACATTATTAACGGTGTCCGCGATAATGAGATCTGGCAAACTGCCTCCTGCTGACCCTACTGAAAGCTGTCTGTTCATTTCATTGAAGGGGACATACTCTTCCTTTACCATGAACTTATCTTGCGAGCTATTATACTCATCAATCAATTTGTCGAGGACATCTGCAGACCCTGTATAATGGTGCCAAATCAGTACCTCCTTCTTGCCGTTTGCATCTCCACTAGCTTCCTGGCCGTTTCCACTACATGCAGACATAAACGACACCATAAAAATTATGAGGACTATCAAAAAACTTTTCTTCATTTGACACGCTCCATTCGTTTTGTATTGAGTAAGTAAAGAGTGACTCCAACTTCAACACCATCCACTGCCTTAACACACCGCTCTAGAGACTGATTCCCCCTTCCAATGATGAACAAAATGATTAACGTTCATCATTATTTTATAAATAAAAATACAACCAAAATTTCAGTTGTAGTAATATTTTGAGTTTCCCTTTGTTACGATTTCTAACTTCACAATGTTTTCTTTCTTCTTGATTCCCTTTTCAAGCATTAAGTGATTGAAGGCTAATCTTACAGAAAGACTCCCTTGATAGACAGGGTTCTGACATATGGTAGCCGTAATCATATCTTCTTGTAATAATTGATAAATTTCGGAATTCATATCATGCCCGATGAGAATTGGCGGTTTCGTAAGGTTGAATGTTTTTATTTGTTCAGCGACATCCGCTAATACTCCACTAGCCACATAGATCCCATCGATCTTGTGAACTGTTGATTTCAAATGAGTAAGGGACTTCTCGACATTTTTGTCATAAATTTTTATTGTATTTAGTGAATTTAAATCATTGTAATGCTTAATAAACTCCTTGAACCCTTTGCCCTTCTCCTTCATTTGAAACGTACTGACCTCATCCACAATAATAGCTAAATTTTTTGACTGTTTTGTAAAGTGATTTAATAATTCTCCTGCTAAACCTCCGGCATCACGATAATCGGCACCCACATAAGATAGTCTCTTACTTGAAGGGGAATCATTATTAAATGTATAGATGGGAAAGCCTTTCTCAATCTCTGCATTTATTAGTTCTGTAAGTGATAAATCATCTGTAGGACATATAATCATTCCATCAAATGATTGTGACTGTACAATTTCTTTCACTACGTTTATTTGATCCTTAGTTTTGTAAGGAACTTTATAAATTTCTATATCGAATCCATAATCTTGTATGTCTTCTAAAGCATTTTTTATCCCAAACTCGATTTCTTTCCAAAAATAAACTGGATAAGTGGGAATTACATAAGCAATACGTAGATTTTTCTTCTTAGAAAGAAAACTAGCCGATTTATTCGGTCTGTAATTCAGTTCATCCGCCTTATCCAACACTTTTTTTACTGTTTTCTGACTTACATTTCCTCTGTTATTAAAAACTCGATCAACTGTAGCAGGTGAAATATTTAAATGTTGCGCAATTGTTTTAGCAGTTACCTTCAAAGTAACACCGCCCATCAAATTAGTAAGGAACAAAATGATTAACGTTCATCATTTTAGTTTAATAAAAAAACGATATGATGATACCGCTTTCAAATACCGTTGATACTAGCATAATTCTGTTATCTCCTAATGTCAAACTATTTTTTAAATTATCTGAATATAATCAACTGTTCAACAACCTTGTTTCTCTCCCCCCTTTTATAAAAAAATAGACCATCTCTTTTTCAAATAAAGTTTTAATCATAAAATCCTCCAAATTCCTCATTATTTGATATAATTTTGCAAATATTCCAATTTATTTATATACTATACAATATCTTTTTCAGACCAAACGTAAATACGGAATTATTGGGTGTGAAATTGTATAAATATTCAACAGAAGGGATGAGAAGAATATGAGTTTACCAGATCGATCGTTAAGTCCACAAGCAGAAAAGAAGCGAAGATGGGAAATGCCCGATACATATGTCATTCTTTTCGCAGTCCTATTATTAGCAGTAATTGCAACCTATCTCGTTCCTTCTGGTGCATTTGAACGGGAAACCATTGATGGTGTGGAGCGGGTAATCCCCGGTACATTCAGTTCAGTGGATGGGAGTCCTGCTGGGTTTATGGATATTTTCCTTGCCTTGCAAGAAGGAATGGTACAGTCTGCGGGATTGATATTCTTAGTGTTATTTGCGGGAGGAGCATTTGAAGTTGTTGAACGCTCTGGAGCGATTAAAGGTGGGATTCTGAGAGCAGTACATAAAACGAGAGGGAAAGAATTCTTGCTGATCACGGTGGTTTCTACGCTATTTGCAATCGGAGGCGCCGTTGGAGTGATTGCGAACGCCATTATTCCATTTGTGGCCATTGGGGTCATTATTGCACGAGCTCTGAAGCTTGATGCCATCGTTGCCGTGTCCATCACGTTCGGGGCAACATTCGCTGGATTTAACGTCGGTTTCTTAAATCCTTATACAGTAGGGATCGCTCAATCTTTAGCTGATATTCCTTTGTTTTCTGGAATGCTTTTCAGAATTATCGCGTTTATTGTGATTGTAGGAATCACCATTTTCTATACATGGAGCTATGCGAAAAAGCTGTTAAAAGATCCTTCCAAAAGTTTAATAGGTGTATTGGATGAAAAAGAAGCGAGACAAGAAGACTTAAAGGCGCCTTTTACTGCGCGTCATAAGTGGATCCTCACCTTTGTGGGAGTTGCGCTTATATTTTTTATTTATGCTACGATCCAATTTAAATGGACAATTAATCACATGGCAGCTTTTTTTATTATACTGGGGATCATATCAGGTCTTATTGCCGGGATGAATTATAACAAAGTTGCCTTAACTTTCCTGGATGGATGCCAAAATCTCGTCTATGGAGCGCTGATTATCGGTGTGGCACGTGCCGTTTTAATCGTCATGGAAAATGCAAAGATCCTGGATACAGCCGTAAATGCACTATCGGTTCCACTTGAGGGGCTGTCGCCTGTCTTTGCAGCACTTGGTATGTTCCTCGCCAATGGTGTCTTGAATTTCCTTGTCCCCTCAGGAAGTGGACAGGCCATGATTGCAATGCCTATCCTTTCTCCATTAGCCGATATGGTGGGAATCACCCGACAAGTAGCCGTGCAAGCCTATCAGTTTGGGGATGGATTCACAAATAGTATCTTTCCAACTTCCGGTCCATTAATGGCGAGTTTAGCAGTCGCAGGTGTTCCGTGGATCAAGTGGGCGAAATGGATGCTTCCTTTATTACTGGTCTGGGTTGTGATTGCGGTCGTTATGCTTTCCATAGGGGTGTTGATTAACTGGGGCCCCGTTTAATTAATTGTTTATCGTAAATGATAGGCGGGATCGTTTAATCTTGTTCATCTAGTTATAGCTATCTTTTCCTGCATCCATATCTCCAATAAAATAGAAATGGAAAGATGACCAGAGTCCTTCTCTCTGGTCATTTTTCCATTTCAGAATTCAGAGGATTGTCCCCCTTGGTTGACCTCTACTTAGAGTGAAACGCAACCATCATGAATCAATAATCGCTTACCCACTCACACTGAACCACCTGCATTCCAAAACGGTCGAATCTCAATGACACCATTAGCCCTTGCACAAGGTGTGTTAGAAACAAGGTCGACCACTTCCTCCACATTCTCAGCATCGATAACAGAAAACCCCGCAAGCGGGAGTCCATGATGTTCGTCGGTTCCTTCTGTTACTTTGAGGTTTTTATTCCAATTCCGAACAGCTGTTACTTTCGGCTGCACGGCTGACATCAGGTTTCCCCGCTCCTGTATCACCTTATCTTGAGCCAAGACTTCTTTCTTCTCGCTATCGTTCAATCCATTCCAACCCGCTTCATCTCCATACGCCAAGCAAAGAAACTTCATCGTTCAACCTCTCCTCTTTTAAGTTCGATATGAACTTATTCGCTAGAGCTAAAGTTATTCCTTCTATTAAGTAAACTAAGTTCTAAGAGATAAGGCCTTACCTCCTACCTTTTTATAACTGAGCATCCCGTATTTCTCAAAAGTCTAGATGCTCAACTAATAAAAAGAACCCCATGGTAACTATGAATCAGTTACCCAGAGTTCTTTCACAATAAAGATCATTTAATTACAACTAGTCTAGAATTCAATTCTTGAAAAATTATAGTTGAAGCGATTTTATAACCTTATTCATTATCGCTATTACAATCCGGAAGCAAATGAAGGATATCAAAAGTGAAGGTCGCCTTGTTACCTGCTCGAGAAGCAGCGACTAAGACAGCGACGGACTGTACTCCAGAGTTACAGAAGTCGGGACAAGGATCGGAATCTTCTAATGACGTATAACAGATCACATTATCAGCACACGTTGTTCCCGTACAGGAGAATGGCAAAGTATTGACCAGCGCGCAATTGCTCTGTCCACTATTGAAAAACGTACTGAATTCAAGGTTAAAATAATAGTTGATATATCCTACCGCTCGCACTTCATTCACGGTTACCCCCTCTACATCACCGCACGGGGTAGAAGCTGAGACTTGAACTGGAGTGATGCAGCAGTCTAAGAAAAATGGATCACTTAAAACGTTTACTATAAACGGAGGCTCCACTAAACCCGTTTGAACTGAATTAGCAGGGAACTCTATCGTACACTGATCGAATAGAATTGCAAGACAGTTGGCTTGCTGAACTTCCTGAAGATCTGTCAATAAATCAGTAAGCTGTTGGTGGGTGCTTGAATTACTAGTTTCAGCAAGCTTATCTTCAATTCTTTTAATCATTTCTTCCAGTTTCAGCCTATTATCCTGCTCAGTGTCAGTGTGTCTTCTAACGTTATAATTTTCACGCATACGTACACCTCCTTTCTTGTTTCTATTAGAGTATTCATAGATATAAAGAATGATTGGACAAATACACCCCACCCTAACTCTCGACGCTCCTATCCTTAATTATTCCTTACATGCAGGGGTTCTTTTAAAATGGACTGCGCATGGAGTGACCATCTATTGGGTTAAAATAAAAAAATTCTCCCTTAAGATTGATATTCAAAAGGGAGATTTCCGATTAAATTAAGATTTACGCCCCACTCATCCCCCTCCTTTTTCAAAAAATAAACATAACAAAAATTGCGGAAGAACATATGATAAGAAAATTATTTCTCCCACTTGTTTAAAAATAAGGAGAGGCACGACACACAAATCTCTTCTTAACCAAGAAGAGCTCTTACTTTTACTGGCTTTCGGGTTTTCATATGCTGAAAACCTTTACCAAAATATTTTTTTAAACCCAAATCCGAGTAAATGGATTGGTTTAGTTTACTTACTGAAAAAGGAGAAGATGACACACATGAGGAAATTAATTATTTTTGCTTTTGTCGGTTTCTTTGCACAACTGATTGATGGATCGCTGGGAATGGCTTTTGGTTTAACCTCCTCTTCCCTCTTACTCGCTTACGGTGTTGCCCCCGCTATCGCTTCCGCATCTATCCATATGTCTGAAATTGCAACCACAGCCGCTTCTGGGTTCTCCCATTATAAATTTGGAAATGTGGATAAAAAATTAGTACTTATTTTAATGATCCCTGGGTCAATTACAGCCTTTTGTGGCGCTGCCTTTTTAAGCAGCTTGCCGGGAGAAGCAGCCAAACCATTTATTTCCGCTTTTCTTTTAATTTTAGGATTTTATATTGTTTTCCGTTTCTTATTTCAACCAATCCAGTCAGGGTCAGAAACGAAACAGCTGAAGTGGAAGAAAAGATACTTATATCCCCTTGGAGCCATAGCTGGATTTTTTGATGCAGTTGGCGGCGGAGGCTGGGGGCCGATCAACACTCCCATTCTTCTTTCACAAAAAGGAGCCACTCCCAGGAAAGTAATTGGAACGGTGGATACGAGTGAATTTGCTATCACCATCTCAGCTACTCTTGGATTTATTTTATTTCTTGGATGGGAACAATTTAATTGGCTTTGGGTAGGTGCCTTCGTTATGGGTGGCGTTATCGCTGCCCCCCTTGCCGCCTGGTTAGTCCGGGTTATCCCTTCCTTTATTCTCGGAGTATTAGTAGGGGGGTTTATTATTCTCACTAACGCGAACACCCTGTTAAGTGAATGGAACATTAATGGAAACGCCATTTTAATTATTTATGGAATTCTTCTGGTAGGGTGGGTACTAGCGATTGGAGTATCGATCCGAAAATATAAGACACCGGCGCCAACAAATTATATTTAATTAATTAGTAAAAAGGAGAAGAGATTGTATGAACAGACTCTTCTCCCGACTCTATTTAATTATAATTTTGACCTTCACTTCATTCACTCCTAAACCAAATATTTTAATGAATGATCTGCTTAACTTTTTTAATGTTTTCTTCACTGAAACCTTGAGTTAATAATTGTCCGACTCTAAGCCCTTTACCAAAATGATATTCATCGGACTTTAAAATGCTATGTACTTTCCGTAAATTATCAATTGTTAAACCACTGCCGGGAAGTATCTTTGGACCATTTAACTCTTTTTCTAGTGTTTTCAAGTTGTATAAGGATTTAATCCCTTCAACGCAGTTAGGGGCCCCTCCAGAAGTAAGCACTCTTTTTATATTTTTTTTATACATGATCATGGAACGATAAGCCTCTTCTTGGTCTAAAATTGTATCAAAAGCTCTATGGAATGTTATTTCAATTTGGGGAAAGCAATCGAATATCTCCTCTAAATAATCTCTATCCAATGTCCCATCCTGATTGACAGCTCCCAAAACAAAGGAACGATGTCCCGACTGATAAAATATAGATATATCTTCTTTCATATTTTCTTTTTCACTTTTATTGTAGAAAAAACTATAATGATGAGGTCTGATCATAACCTGAACAGGAATATTTATTTTTTTTAATACATTTTTTATCGTTCCATATGAAGGTGTTAAGCCGTCCAGTGGAATAGCAGACACTAATTCAACCCTGTCTATCCCTTTCATTTCCGCTTCACTTGCGTCCTTTTCATTTTCAACAATACACTCAATCATCTAATAATTCCTTTCTAGCTTTCACTAATTTATACAGTAGTTTAATACCAAACCCCGACGCATTCCCTTCGTTGTTTAAAAACACCTTTGAAGTATTAGCCCTATCGATATGAATCCACTTTACATCATTATTTACAAAATGTTCAATAAAAAGATATTTTTTTGCTTCATAACTCCTGCATATTTCCATGCAAAAAAACCAATCGATGTGATAGAAGGCTTTTCACATCGATTGGGTTGAATTTTTCTATAAAGAAGGCAAGCTTATCACTATATACCTTAAAGGGTTAAGCCCCTTCTACCAAATCACGACGGCTATAACCAAAGAATCCTAGGACCATGAAAGCTATGCTGATCACAGTGATCCCAACAAATATGGACATATCAAAATGTTCCAGAGGCAATCTTGGGATCCAGCTTTGGATGGCTGTATTTGAAAACCATTCTGGCAAGTCTAATATACCTCCGAAATAGTTTAGTAAAAAGGAATAGGCAAGATAGATATACACCACTTTCCCTAGTTTTGGTGCCCAGCCGAGAGCTAATGCCGCTAAACCAGTAAAGAATAACACGGAGGGCAGAAAGTTATAGCCGGCTGCAAGAAAGTCAATCATCCCCATTGTTGATTGCTCTCCCATGACTGAAATGGCTGTCCCGCCAAGGCTGGCAGCTGCTAATAATATTCCGGCTAAGCTGGCAGTCATGGCTAAACCAAGAGTCGTCCAGTAAAACTGACTGCGCGAAACTCTTGTCGCATAAAGCTGGTTTAAGTGCGAACGGCTCTCTTCAGCATAAAGTTTGTTTACTAAAACAATGGGTAAAATGGAAACTAAACCAATCAGGACCATCATGATCGTCCCTGTGAATGATTCTTCAATGGATGCTCCTGAATGCGTAAACATCCGCTGCACGATTTCACTACTCTCCAGAAAAGTTTGCATGTCACCATAAATGGAACCATAGGCAGCTCCCAACACCCCAAAGGTAATCAACCAGCTAATGATCACGCCTTTGTTTAGCCTGATCATTAATCCGCGAACAGACAATAATGATTTCCTCGCTCTTTCTCGTCCTTCTCTTTCAGGCAGATAACCGGCTCCCACATCTCTGGCCCCTTCAAGGGTAAAGGCAAGGATCAGCATGACTACAATGAAAAGGAAGGCAAACATTAACGGACTCCAGTGATTTTCCGTAAAGGGATAGGTTAAATAGGTCCACCCCATCGGATTTAACATGGACAGATCCACATTGGAGACGTCTGTTCCCGCCCGAATAATGTAAAGTAAACCGATCATTCCAAGTGCTGAACCTGTAGCTCCTGAGGAAGCAGGCATTACCTGCGCCATAACGAGAGCAATGCCGGCACCGATAACCCCAGCCATTCCAATGGAAGCGCCGAATAAAAGGGATCCTCCCACCGTAATCGTCTCTGCTCCAAAGCTCATCATTACACCGCTGATAAACAGAGCTAATAGGACGTTGATCAACACCACTTCCATTATTACGGCAAAAGAGTTTGCCTGACGTCCGATTTGAAAGGAGCGCACGATTTCAGTGAGGCCGAGATTTTCCTCTTTTCGAGTGTGGCTGACTACGTGTAGAGCAGCTATGACCATGGCAAACAAGCCACAGAACAACAGCATTTCATGAGAATACATAGCCCCCAACGTATAACCCGCAGCGTTTTCCACCGGTGTCGGTCCTACCATAGCGATCATCGCTGGATTCTTGAGCGTTTCATACATGCCCGCAAACCCCTGCCCTTTCCCGATTTCTTGAAAAGCAGGTACGTAAGCCGCGGAGAATAACCCAAGACCGAACACCCAGACCATGATTTTTTTCCAATCGCGTTTAAGGTAGAGCAGGAACAGTATAGGCCAACGTGCAATTTTCTCTTCCATCGTATTTCCTCCCCCTTTCAAGCCGATTACCCTTCATAATGGCGCATGAACAAATCTTCAAGCGTAGGCGGCACCGATTCAAACTTCTTCACCCCGAGCTTGCTTGCTTCCCTCAAAATATCATCGAGGTATTGATGCTCCGCCGAAAAGATTGCTTGTTGACCCTTTTGCTCAAAATTAAACACGCCCTTCACCCCGGCCATTTCAGCTACATCCCTTTCTGTTGCTATCGTAATGGTGGACCGAGTCAAATGGCGCAATTCCTCTAGACTGCCTTCCTCCACGATCTCCCCCTGGCGAATGATAACCACCCTGTCCGCCAAGCGCTCTACTTCACTCAATATATGAGAGGACAACAGAATGGATTTCCCTGCTGCTTTGAGTTTTTCCACTTCTTCCTGAAAAATGGCCTCCATTAAAGGATCAAGTCCTGAAGTCGGTTCATCAAAAATGTATAAATCCGATTCAGCAGCTAAGGCCGCGATCAGGCCAACCTTCTGGCGATTCCCTTTCGAATATCCCTTGGCTTTTTTCTTTGGATCCAGCTCAAACCGTTTAATTAAATCATCACGTTTTTCCTTGTCTCCCCCTCCATGCAGTTTCAGGAACAAGTCGATAATTTCCCCACCACTCAAGTTCCCCCACAAGTTGACGTCTCCAGGAACGTAGGAAATACGTTTATGAATCTCCAGGCTGTCTTTCCACACGTCCTTCCCAAATATTTCTGCCGTACCTTCATCTCGCTTAATAATTCCAAGTAAAATACGGATGGTCGTCGATTTACCAGCACCATTAGGACCAATAAAACCAACCACTTCTCCAGCGTTTACCGTAAATGTGACGTCACTCAATGCCTGAAATTTACCGAACTTCTTTTGTAACCCCTGAATATTCACAAATTCCGACATAACACTCCACTCCCATTCAAGTATTAATCTCCTATGGACTGTTCTGGCTGCGAATCGTTCACTCTCAAGACGTGTTTTATTCTAACCTTATTTATAGAAGCTGAGTTTTAGTATTTCCGCGTAATACTCCCATTCTTTGAGATACTGCTCTCCGAATTCCCTCATGTTTTCAAAGCTGCTGATTTGCTGAATGACTTTATCCCCAAATCCGAACATCGTCCAATTCAGAATTTCAATCGCCCTTTCAATATCCAGGTCTTCACGGAACTTGGAATAATCGATATCCTGATAGATAATCTTTGTGCCTCGCGCATAGACTTCATCCACTTTACTCTTAATCGTATCCTTTACTTCAGGAGAATCCTCCTGGACACACTTCGCAAGGAAATCAAAGACGTGAGGGAATTTATTGTGAATGTACAATTTCTGTATTCCAATATTTTCGAGTCTTTTAAAAATATCCCTTTCTGTTAAATCTATGTGTTCATAAAGCTGCTCAATCATTTGCACGCTGTAATCAATTAAATAAACATAAAGATCTCTCTTGTTATTAAAATAATTAAATAATGAGCCCTTCGAGATTTGTGCTTCTTTGACAATGTTGTTTGTGGAAGCTTTATCAAATCCATTTTGAACGAATTCCTTGATCGATGCGTTAATAATTAGCTCTTTCTTCTCATTGATTAATTTATGGAAATTTGAATTAATGACTGCACTCTCCCTCCGTTGCTCATTTGACCAATCTGGTCATTTAAAGAATAGCACCAATGACCACATTGGTCAATATCATTTAAGTAAGGTGGAAAAATTATCTATGCCCAGCTTAAAATGAAGATGAATCTTAGTGAATCCTAGAATAAAAAGCCTCTCACAAGTTCCAGTGAACTTGTGAGAGGCTAATGGATTTAAAAGGTTATTTAATACTGGACGTCCATACCCTGAGCATCATGTGAACAAATGCCACGGCACCACATACTTCCGGTAATAAAACAGCAGTCATCATTGTATGGGTGGCTGCTGAATTTATTAAAGGACTCCTGCATAGTCTTCCATTCTACTTAGTCTTCCTCGAAAACTGCCTTTAATCTCTTATATTCATCCACATCAATTTCTCCTGAAGCTAAACGTCTCTCAAGAATTGCTCGGCCTCCTCTTTGGTCCGGACCGTAAGAACACCCCCACCTTCTGCGTCTCCACATGATGATATTGGTGATAAAGAAACCAAGAAATAAAAGAAAGAAGAAGAAACCAAACGGTGGGAAAAATCCCCATTCATGCACATTAATCAACTCCTAATTTTTTATGAATTTGCTGTACTAGTTTGTGCCATGACAAGAGCCAGCTCGGTATAAAAATAATTTGAAGGGCACTCTCCATCGAATTAAGTTAAATGAGACCTTCAACATCATTTTTTGGTTAACCATCTTACAAATTCTATTGTAACGGGCACTTCTAAACTCCCCCTTAACCAATTATTAAAAGTTTATTAACTAGGGAACTTACTTATAGAGGCTAATAAAGAAGGCTCTTAAACATGATTAAACCCGAACAATGAAGGAAGACCACTCCCATCGTTCGGGTTTATCTGCAGGGATTCTTGAGGTTTTCAGAGGACGCTCTATTAGGTTTCCCCCTTTATTCATCCGACCTTAAATTTGTTACATTTTTACATATTATTTGAACAGATTAAAGTTATCTCTTAAAACGATATCCTGCTCCCCAAACCGTTTCAATAAAGGCTGGGGATGCGGGATCAGATTCGATTTTCTCACGTATTTTTCTCACATGGACTGTAACCGTCGAAGTATTCCCCATTGCATCAATCCCCCAGATCCGCTCAAAGAGATGCTCTTTACTAAAGACTTGATTAGGATGTATCGCTAGAAAGGTAAGTAAATCAAACTCCCGGGCTCTTAACTGGACTTCATGACCTTGAATAAATACTTGTCTCGAGGTACGATTGATCGTAAGTTCACGAATATGAACTTCATCCTCGGGGCTGTCTTTCCGAATTAACCGCTCATATCTTGCTAAATGTGCTTTCACCCTTGCTACCAGCTCACTTGGGCTAAAGGGTTTGACAATATAATCATCCGCTCCCAATCCCAACCCTCGAACTTTATCAATATCTTCATTCTTGGCTGTTACCATAAGTATAGGGATATCCGTTTTCTTTCGTATAGTCTTACATAAATCAAATCCGCTCACTTCAGGCAGCATTAAATCCAATAAGATTAACTGAAAGTCTTCTTCTTCCATAGCTTTTAGTCCTGAATGACCGTCCCCTTTTAATTTCACTTCAAATCCTTCGATCTCTAAATAATCTCTTTCTAATTCCGCGATACTTCGTTCATCTTCGATAATTAAGATCCGCTTCATAGACTCTCACCTTCTCCATCCATTTTCGGAAGTGTAAATACAATACTTAGACCATGCTCCAAGCCATTTTCAGCCCAAATTTCACCACCGTGAGCTTTTATGATCTGTAAGGCAATGGCCAAGCCTAAGCCGCTTCCGCCTGTTTTAGAACTTCTTGATGGGTCACTGCGATAAAAACGGTTGAAAATATTCGAAATCTCTTCCATAGATACACCTGAGCCATTGTCACTAATTCTTATCATGACCGTTTCTTCCTGCTCATTCACATCGATTTCTATACGTCCTTTTCCATTTTCCACATAGTTCACACTATTATTTAAGATATTATTCAACACACGGATCATCTTGTTCCGATCTATTGAAACAATCGCATGAGCAGTCTTTTGAACATTTAATGATACTTGTACATTTTCCTGAGCTAATTCAAACTTCAATTCTTCTACATAATCTTCTATGAATGGCGATATTTTGACCTTTTCAAAATTGAATGGCTCTTTTTTTAAGTCAAGCTTTGAATAAAGAAACAATTCATTTATAAGGCGGTCCATATACTCGGCTTTACTACGAATGGTACCTAAATACCGTTCCAGTTTATCCTCTGTTTTAGCAACTCCGTCTTGAATCCCCTCTACATAGCCACGGATAGAGGTGAGCGGGGTTTTTAAATCATGGGAAATACTCGCAATCAGCTCTTTACGATTATTTTCATAGTGTTCCCTGAGTTCCAGTGATTCTTTTAACTTTCCTCTCATATCGTCAAACGTATTCACCAATTTTCCTAGCTCATCTTTATTCTTCGACTCCATGTAAAAGTCCAGGTTACCTTCACTTATTTTATCAGCAGCCTC
This sequence comes from Halobacillus rhizosphaerae, assembly GCF_046719735.1. NCBI lineage: Bacteria > Bacillati > Bacillota > Bacilli > Caryophanales > Bacillaceae > Halobacillus > Halobacillus rhizosphaerae. The sequence continues at coordinate 45,928 of NZ_JAUTWQ010000015.1, read as the reverse complement.
TGATAATTGCCTGACTGGTTGTAGAATGCGCCGCGCCATGAGATAAGAAAGGATGATATTCGTAAGCACCACAATTAGAAATATGCCAATAAAAATCATAGGGAAGAACCTGCGAGCAAAGTGAAAAAAACGCTCGTTTTTATTAATCAGATACACAGAGCCTTTTGTACCATCTTTGAAGAAAAAGTCATGCTGTCTTATTGAATACTGGTGATGCCCTGCCCATACCATCGGATTGTAGCCTTCGTTCCCGAAAGATGGCAGCTTTTCACCCATGGTATTTTCAAGAATTTCAGATTGGTACACCACTTGATTTTCTTTTCGGACAACGATACCTGAATGATCTTGTTGCAAATTATCAGATAAAGGGTCAAGATAAGCCTTTGTGATTAACTTCTCGGAATGGAGAGAAGCTGTTTTCTTAAGATTAGTAAAGGTTTCATTATCTTCCACAGCTGGCTGAGACTTCCACCCTTGATGAAATTGATTGGTAAAGGTGCGTAGCTCATTCCCAAAAAATAAGTTAAGTAAAATAACATAAAGAATTAACATAATAATTGGCATGAGAATCATAGCTGCATTTGATATAAAGAGACGTTTACGTATGGTCATATCCTTCATCCTCAACATTTTTGATTAACCTTAATTCATGTTCTTCGCGTACTTATGAGTATAATGGAATGAATACTCACACTTGCCTGGGCTTCTTTATCTAATATAGCCTGAGAAATTGATTAAATCCATTCTTAGTAAACCCAAAACAGACAGATAAACGCCTGTTATAACGTGCCATTAACTACAAAAGTATAAATCTAGAGAGGTGGATCAAAAAAAGACAGGCAATCTACCTGTCTTCTCTATCCACCCGTTTGGATGGAATCTTTCACTGTTATCTTTTTCCAACTCATTCGTACTGTATTCGTGGAGGCACCAAACAACATAAGCGCGAATATTACATGTAAAGCTGATAAATAAGGCACTACATCTGTAAGGTTTGCGGTGATATATTGAAGCACAATCATTATGATCATTGCGGTGGTCACTGAATAAAGATCTTTCCCTAATTTTCCTATAATGGCAAAAAGGAGCATGAGTAGAGGAAGAAAATTAAAAATCCTTACGAAGGCCACGTGCTTAGACCAGTTTACAGGGTCTACAAATACGGCCATTCCGGCTAGGAAAACCTGAGTGACGATACACACCACAAAAATAATGGCTGCCCCTAGAAAAAGATACCGTCCATATTTTGTACTCTTCGACAGGACTGGATCTTGCATTAGATTATTCTTGGAACTAGATAATTTCTCCATATTGTCCCTCCTCTTTATTCTTACAAACCCTAAACCGTTTTAATCTTTTTCTTGTACATAGAATAAACGTTCAAATACTTCGTCCATCAGTTCAGCAGGATGATCTTTCATTTGCATAGACCTCCAGGCAATGAAACCGTCAGGACGGATTAGAACCGCTCCATCTTTTTCAATCGTATAGGTTTCTAAAAATTTCCCTCCATCGTTTAAGTCCCCATTGGGTCCAAGCTTATAGCTTGCTACTTGATTAGCCCACTTGGACTGCTGTATAGCTTCTTCCCATTTTTCCCCGTTTTCTCCAGTAAGCATCACCCACTGATCGAGGAATAAGTCGATCGTTGAAACACTTTCCCCACTCCCCTTTAAGTCCAGGTGTGGCGCCCGTGCTCCAGGTACCGCTGTCGGGTTATTCGCATTTTCAAATATTTCTTGATTGAATTGTCCAGTTTCAGGAATAAGACAACCAGATTGATATCGATACCCAAATACCACATAATTATCTGGAATGATTTTCTCTGCAGGTGGAAGTTTGTTACTCGGGTCTTTAAACCAAGCTTGCAGTCGTGCTAACGCTTGCTGCATCGTCTTATAAGCAACGGGTTGTCGTTCTTGTTCATAGGTCGTTAGTAAGTCTTCACCTGCTGGACCTTTAATAACTGCTCCCAGCTTCCAAGCAAGATTATAAGCATCTTGAATGCCAGTATTAGCACCAAAGCCGCCTGTTGGAGGGATGACATGGGCGGAATCCCCAATAAAAAAAGTTCTCCCGACTACAAACTGCTCGGCAATCCATGCAGCCGCTTCCCAACTTCGAATATCGACAATGTTTCCTTTCACCTTATCCCGGCCCATTCCTTTTTTTATTAATTCCTTACATCGTTCCTCGTTATAGTCACTTAGCTTTTCCCCCTTTTGAGGAAAATACTGTACGGACATCGACCACCGTGTTGACCCTTCTCTAGGTACCAATGAACCATTAATATCCTCTAACATCGAAGCCGTAAAAGTGTGGCCATTGATCATAGGTTCGACATCAGTATTAAAAATCACATTTAACCAATTCTGTAGAAGACCAGGTCCTTGCCGATTGACCCCTAACCTTTCTCGTGTTTTACCATTTGTCCCATCAGCGGCAATGACATAAGCTGCATGAATATCCGAAGTTTGCTGGTTACTTAGGTTTTTAATCGATACTTTCACCTTATCCTTGTCTTGTCTTATATCAGTAACCTCTGTATGGAACCTAATATCCGCTCCTAGTTCTACCGCTTTTTCTTTTAAAATCGGTTCTAGTCGATCCTGTTCACAAGTCGCGTGACGGATGGGACTTAGCTGACTAGTGTCCGCCTGTTCAATTTCCATGATTCTATAATCCTTATCTTGCAAATTTTTAGCGATGATCACATTATTGGATTCTTGTCTTTGCCGCTGTTCTCTAATTTCTTTTTCAATTCCTACCTGACGATACAACTCCATAGTCCGAGCAGAAATCCCACTGAACTTATATTGAATGGAAGTCGTCCGATGCCTTTCAATGACGATACAGTCTATATTACGATTGGCTAAAAATAACGCAGCTGACAATCCACATAACCCACCACCAATGATGAGCACGGAAGTTTTCGTTTCCATCTTTTCACACTCCTTAATAAGAACTTTTTTGAAGGCAATTTAAATGTAAAACACGCATCTAATCTCTCTATTAAGAAAATCTTAACTTTTTCTTAAACGTCCATCCTAAAGCGATCTATGCTGGGATACCGGTTTAGCGATCCTGATGCCTGAGTCATATTTTCGAATAAATAAAAAGGCTATCAAAAGTTTTAAAAACTTTTGATAGCCTTTTTATTTTTAGTTGAGTTTTTAAATTTTACTGCCCGTTTGTTATCAAAACCTACGGCGGAAGTGGCTTTGGCGTTTTTCATTATGCCGCCCATGGATGCGCTTAAGTTAATAAAGGGGAATAACCTATAAACGGATGGTTAAAAGCAATACACTTAGGACTATGTTAAAGTTCAGTAATAAAAGAAAATAAACATACCTTTAGATTAGTATGTCAAAAGGTATGTCATTTGTGAAAGCCTATAAAAAATAGTGGATGACTGTAAAAGGTTCCATATGTTAAGAAAGATCACAGCATCTCCTTCAAGCTAAAAGAGTAGTTCATCAATAACCTTTGCATTAAAGTATTATCTTTTCACTGGGTATATAAGGCACTGAAATACAGTATTGCCCCTGAGATTGCCATCAATTTTAAGAAATTCCCCTTAAATTAGAGCTTAATGAATTTTAGAACGCCATCATGATAAAATGACGAAAAAATGTGTTCTGGAAATAAATTATCATATACCTTAACTAAAGTTACACCTAAAAATGAGCCTCTCTCCATCAATAATTATCTCTTTCTCTACACATATCTGAATCCAATCAAGAACACGTGTGACGTTTACACATATATCAGTCTCATACTGCTGCTCTTCCACCTCTTTACCTCTAGCTGAGTTTAACGTACCACCTAATCGCACGGTTGCGTCAGTTTGAGTTTGAAGACTTTGGTTCCAAAATAATCGAAGAATAACAGAACTGAGGCTTCCATTTCTACACTCAAGGTCTACTATACAATCACTTAAAGCGACTGAACAATGGATATTAGTGTCTGGAGGCGCACACATGAGCACTTGGTTACAAATTGTCCGTTGAACCGGATCACTTACACAAACCCCATTTGTACCCTCTATGGTAATGGTTACATCAAAAGTTATAGCTACATTTATGAGTTGCAATTCTACTTGTTCTCCATTCGGCAGCTGCACCGTAACGTTTTCTCTCTGAGTTGGATTCCCAGTCTCATGGCATATGAGATTCTCAATGGTACAGAAGCCCCTTTGATTTTCAAGCAGACACGGATCTCCTACCTCTAATTCGATACGAACATAGGTTGTTTCACCGTTCATTACTTCAATAACCACCGTTTCTGTTTCGTATCCGATCTTGGAAATACGTAAGCGGTAGGTTCCTTCTGGCACATCTTCAAAGTTGAATAGTCCTTCTTCATCTGTAGTGAAGGAAGCAATAATAGTCCCTGCCGTATTTATTAACTCAACGAGTGCTCCGGTTATCGGAAAAGTAGTTTCCTGATCCACAACCTGACCAATGACCCTCCCCAGTGGAATACGCTGAAGAGTGATGGTTAATTCCAATACTTCGCCTGAACCAATTACGATAGTCTGAGTTTCCGGAATATAGTTCTCCCCAGCTACAGATAGGAGAAGCTCGCCCGTTGGCAATCCTGTAATAATCACATCTCCATTGCTGTCCGTCACACCAGAACCGACAACAGTTCCATCAGAGAGAGTAACAGTAACACTCGCACCTGAAATCGGAACTCCTGTCATACGATCTCTTACATTCACTGATAATGTACCAGGTTCCTCTTGAAGAACTATTGTAATCATCGTCGTTTGTCCAGCGGTAATTATGGCGCTTACAGAGGCAGTTTCATACCCTGGTGCTGAGACAACCACTCGATAATTTCCTGGTTCCAAATTCAATACGGTAAATCCACCTAGATTATCTGCCAACAGCGTTTCCACCAGACGCCCTTGTTCATCAAAAATTTGAATACTTATCCCTTGTTCCATAATAGGAAGCCCTTCTGAATCTAATACTTGACCTTCGAGTGAGCCCGTTAAGGAAGTCAATGGAACATCCACTCTCTCGGTAACGTCTGCTTCCACCACAACAGCAACCGTATTCGGACCATATCCTGTAGCGCTTGCGGTGACCGTATAAAGTCCTGACGAAAGTCCAGACACCATATACCTTCCATCCGAATCAGCAGTGGTAGTAGCCACTACAATGGACGTATCCCCAATTACCCTCCTAATGACTAGGTCTGCGCCGATGATTCCTTGTTCCGTTGCCGAATTGAAAACAACTCCTGCAATCGCTCCCGGATTTGGCTGGAGCACCGCATCTACCCCAGTCTCTTCTTCTCCCTGGGAAAGAATGACTCCAATAACCACACTCCCGAATCCAGATGCGCTAAAGATGACAGTATGTGAACCCGGTGGGAGATTACCGATTACATAGGAACCATCAAATGCAGTAACCCCTGTTCCTAAGACCGTCTCATTTTGATCGACTACACGTACTGTCGCTCCTTGAATAGGAGAGCCATCATTGGATGTGACGGTCCCACTGATGGAAGCAGGATTAGGAATTAAGAAAATATCGGCAATCGTCACTTGATTTTCAATCACGGTTGCCCCAACTGCTCCCCTTGCATAACCAGTTAAAGAGGCCGTAACAGTATATTCCCCAGGTGCCACTCCGCTGAACGAATAGAAACCGTCCTGATCCGTTACAGCATTGGCAACAGGAATAAGACTTTGTGCCGGAAATAATTGAACAACTGCTCCGGAGAGCGGAAATTCACCAAACGCATCCAATACTTGCCCTTCAATCATTCCAGGCGATGGATTAAGAGCTGCATTAACAATCAAGGTTTCATTAGCCAGAATCATTGTTCCGATACTTGCTATTTGGAAAGATGGGTGGAAAAATACTAGCGTATAGCTTCCTGGACTCAGCCCTTCCACCCGGTAGCTTCCTTCACTATCAGTCTGAGTAACAACGACAAGAACACCGTTAACATCATACACCGAAACCCTTGTATCCCTTAATCCTTCTCCGGTAACTGCAGAAGTGACGATCCCTTCTACAGCTCCTGCGTCAGGCGAGAGAGCGAGCGTAACCATCGTCGTTGTATCTGCAGTAACGGATACTGTGGCGGTTCGCGAGCCGTAGGAAGGGATGAAAGCAGTTACCGCGTATACCCCTGGGTCCAGCCCCATGACCAGAAATTCCCCATTGCTGTCTGTTGCGGTAGTCTGAATAATGGGTCCTGTCGGAGAAAATTGGCGGATGATAACCGTAACACCGATGAGCGGCTCCCCAGTAAACTCATTAATTACAAGCCCTTGAATGTTACCAGGGTTCTCACTCAGTATAAAATCAGCTTGCGTTAATTGATTCGACGCAATGCGCACATCCTGAACAGCAGTTCCGAACCCAGTAGCCGAGACAACGATTCGATAGATCCCTGCTGATAAGCTGCTGAATTGGTAGACCCCATCAGGGTCGGTTACCAGTGTGGCTACTAAAGCCCTCGTTCCATCAAAAATCTGCACCACGGCTCCAGATATAGGGTCACCAATTCCCTCAGCCGTTACCGTTCCCGTTACTCCACCCGGGTTAGCCACTAACGCCAGTGTTGTTGAAACCGTTGCATTTGGAGTTAGCAAAACTGCAGTCGATGCCGCCCCATATCCAGGGGCAACAGCAGAAACTATAACGGTGGTTGGCGGAAGGCCAGGTATAGAAAAGTTTCCATTTTCATCGGTTACTGTATTTGTGATTGGGAGTCCATTTACATCAGTTACAGAAACGATTGCCCCACTAATAGGAGCAAGTGTATCTGCATCAAAGACTTCGCCGATGATTCGGGCAGGATTTGGGCTTAAAGGAACAAATAGGAATGTAGTCTCCCCTGCTTCAACGAATGCTCCGACAGTTGCCCCCGCAAAATTTGTTGCCGTAATAGAAAGCTGATAAGTTCCTGGAGATAGCCCTGAAATTAAGAATTCTCCCTGGGAGTCTGCTAAGACGGTTTGAATAAGATTTCCTGCTTGATCAAACACTTTAATTTCGATGAAGGAATTCAATATTGGCATTCCTTCTTCATCGGTTACAACCCCAGAAATACTGCCTGCCGCAGGCGACAATGCGATGTCCACCGTTGTCGTCTGCCCGCTTTCAACTAGAGCACCCACGGCGTTTATTGCATAGCCAGCCGCAGAGCTCGAGATCGAATAGGAACCAGGGGCTAGCCCTCCAATCATATAATTCCCATTTCCATCAGTCACAACTGACGCTACAATAACTGGAATACCTCCAACCGTCCTTGCAACTGTAACGGCGCCAATAATCGGCAAACCAGAGGTAAGATCGGTTACTTGCCCTTGAATATTGCCCGGGTTAGGAGTCAGTACAAAATTAACGTTGTTCAATTGTTCCCCAGGAGTTAATATGATTCCTCCAACAACAGTAGCAAACCCTGGTGCACTTACAATAACCTGATGATTCCCTGGAGGCAGATTAGACAATGCATAGTCCCCAAATTCATCTGTAACTGTTGTGCCTAAAACAGATTCGTTTTGATCAAGTACCCGCACAGAAGCGTTTGATATAGGATCCCCCGAGGTGTCACTAACATTTCCTGTAATCGTTGCAGGATTCGGTAGTAAAATAATCGTCGAGCTGCTCGTTTGATTAGGCAATACGCTGATCCCTGTTTGCCCAGTCGAGTAATTTTCAAAAGTAGCGATGAGGGTGTAGGAGCCGGGTGATAATCCAGACAGAGAAAACGTACCGGTACCGTCTGTGATAAGCGTAGCGATAGGTAGTAAGCCTATGGAAGGAAATACCCTTACAGAAGCCCCGATTAACGGATTTGCTTCGGAATCGAGCACCTGACCGATAATTGCTCCTGGATCTGCTATTAAACTCGCATTCACTACTGCCGTTTCATTTGGATTCGTCATGAAGCCAATCGATTGAGTCTGATAATCTGGTCGACCAAACGTAATCGTATACTGACCAGGTGTAAAACCTTCAATTCGATACGTCCCATCTACTTCGCTTTGGAAGGAACCAATCAGTACTCCATTCGTATTAAACAATTGAATAAGTACGTTTGGCAACGGATCTCCTGAATCTGCGTCAGTCACCGTCCCTTCAACATTGGAAACCAGCTGGGTTAAAGTGAAATTCTGTATGGCCATACTTCCAGGTTCAAGCAAAACAGAAGCCGTCTCTGTACCATAGCCTTGAGCAGTTACAATAATGGTAAATGACCCCTCTGGCAGTGAAGGAATTAAATATCCCCCATCCGCATGAGTAATAGCAGTGGCGATAACTGGTCCAGCTGCTGTAAACTGGCGAATCACTATTTCTGCTCCAACGATAGGGTCCCCGTTTTCATCAGTAACGAGTCCTTGCAGGGTAGAAGGGTTCGGGTCCAAGGCAAAACTAGCAATAGAAATTTCATTGGGCTGAATAGTGAAGCTGATGAGTTGATTGCTGTAACCATTTAAACTGGCTACGGCTGTATAACTTCCAAGAGAAAGATTGGTTGCTACATAATTGCCTAAAGCATCGGTTACAGTCGAGAATAAAAAGGCACCAGTCTGGTCAAAAATTTGAACACTTGCTCCTGCAAGCACTCCCCCAGTAACTCGATCGATCACAGTTCCACTCAACGCTCCCGGGTTCGGTGACAAGGACAAGGTTGTCGTAGAAGTTCCTCCCGCCACTAGGAATACAGCCGTCGAAGCGGAACCAAAGTTTGTGGCTGAAGCAGACACGTTATACGTCCCAGCTGGCAGTTTGTCGATTCTAAAATTTCCATCTTGATCCGTGATGGCCGTCCCTACAATCACTCCTGTAAGCGGGGTGATTACTGTCACGGTACTTCCTCTAATTCCCATACTAGATTGAGCGCTGATCACCTGCCCTGTTAAAATAGCCGGGGAAGCATTCAGAGGAATAATAGTTTGCGTCACCTGCCCCGCTTCAACTAGGACCCCTACAGAGCCGGTCTGGTAACCTGGGGCAGTTCCCGTAATGATGTACGTACCCGGGACGACATCCAGAAACATGAAACTCCCATCAGGGTTTGCAAGAATGGTAGAGATGACAACATTAAAGTCGTTCAATAAACGCAATTGCAAGTTTACACCGGTAATTGGATCCCCGTTCGAGTCCACCAACTGTCCATCAATTGACCCACTTAATTCTGATAGGGAAATATTAGCGTTCGTAGTCATGTCACTGACGACTACTGCTCCAGCAGTTTGAGTGCCAAACCCTGTCAATGAGGCCGTCACCGTATAGCTCCCCGGTGCCAACCCGGTAACCGAATAGTTACCAAATGGACTTGTCGTAACCGTAGCTACAATTTGATCCGTCGCCCCAGCTTGGCGAACGACAACAATGGCATTAGCGAGCGCACTTCCTGTATCCACGTTCGTAACCTGACCGCTGATTGATCCAGAGTTTGCAATTAAAGTAAAATTAACATCCGAAACACTTGCCCCTGGTGTCAAAATAATTCCGGATACCACATGACTATATCCAGGAGCTGAAACAACAATGGTTAAGGAGCCTGCCGGCAAATTGCTGACAGAATAGAATCCGCTAGCATCCGTACCAGCCAGACTTATAGGAACTTCAGTCGCATCCAATACATTAATAATGGCGTTAGGAACCGGGTTTCCACCTTCGTCTACTACCGATCCAGAAAACGATGCAGGATTAGCTACCAAAGTAAAGTCCACGACCGTTGTATCGTTTGCATTAACCACTGCCCCTGCAGCAATCGTCGTATAATTAGGAGCACTAGCGGTAAGAATATAGCTTCCCGGAGCTATATTCGTAAATGCATAGACTCCGTTTACATCTGCTAACACACTGGCGATAAAAACGTTATTCGCCGTATAGAGCTGGACAATGGTGTTTAGTTGCATTGGCGTAACCGTTCCACTGATGGCCCCAGGTGAAGCTAAAAGAGAAAGGTTGACAACCGTCGTAGTATTAGAAAGGACAATCGCTCCGCCGACTTTGGTTTGAAAACCTTCCGCACTTGCAATGACATTGTAGTTACCCGGTGCCAAACCAGTCACCGAATACTGTCCAAATTGATCTGTAATCACAGTGCCAAGCTGTACATTGTTCTGGTTAACAACCTGAACAATGGCACCTACAAGTGGATCTCCCGTTGCATCGGAAGTAAGAGTTCCCTCGATAGTTCCTGGATTTGGTGTCAAAGCAATAAGGATGCTCTCCTGTCCCCCAGGGGGGACGGTAACAGTCGCAACATTCGTTTGGAAGAATGGCGCGGAAGCTAAGACAGTATAGGTTCCTGGAGCCAATTGATCCACCAGGAATTCCCCGCTGTTATTCGTGAACGTCGTTTGAACGACTGCCCCATTGATATCCAGCACTCTGACTTCAATCTGAGCCCCTGTAATCGGATCCCCTGTTTGCTGGTTAATGACCGTGCCAATGATGGATACAGGGTTAAGCTCTAAAACGAAGTCTGCCATTGTCGTCATGTTGGACTGGATTAAGACGCCTTGAGAAGCTGTTTGGAAGTCAGAGGCTGTAGCCGTGACGGTATAGGAACCCGGTGCTAATTGAGGAATGGTGTAAAAGCCGCCCTCATCTGCTACTCCTGTACCGACCACTATATCTCCTACACTCGTTCTTACCGTGATCACCGCTCCAGGGATTGGATCAAGGTTCCCTTCCGTAACCGTACCTTGAAGAATGCCCGGATCCTCCAATAAAGTGAAGTTTACTATAGAAGTTTGAAATTCACTCACTAAAGTACCAAGTACCTGGGTTTGGAAGTTCTCAGCAGAAGCTCGAACCGAATAATTGCCAGGGGCAAGATTTGGAAACGTATATTCTCCTGACTCGCTGCTAATGGTAGAAGCGATAGCTACTCCGTTAAGAATTAGCTGCACAACAGCACCACTTATGGGCTGATTATTACTATTTTCTACCGTTCCCTGAATTACACCTGCACGCAGGGTGAGCTGCACATCCAGCACCGTCAGTCCATTTGCAACAATGATTACCCCAAGTGTTTGAGATGCATACCTGGGTTGACTAACGGTCACTGTATAAGACCCCGGAGGAAGATTATCAATGGTATAGTTACCAGCCATATCTGTAGTAGCTGTTGCAATGGTAACCCCGCTCTGGTTAATCATCTGGATAGAAGCCCCCTGAACAGGGTCTCCCGTTGTATCGTCTGTGACTTCACCAGATAATGTTCCTGGCTGATCGATTAAAGTAACATTCTGCATGACGGTCTGGCCTTGAGCAACCGTAAACCCAAGCAGACTTGTTTGGTACAAAGGTGCTAAGGTCCTCAATGTATAGGTTCCAGAAGCCAATTGATCGATCGTATACATGCCTAAAGCGTCAGTGGTTGTAGTCGCAATGACATTATTGGCGAGATCCAGAACTTGAACGGTGGCATTTGGTATCGAGACACTGGCTTGATTTCGAACTGTCCCAGTTACCGTTCCCGGCGACCCTGGGAGTTGGAAATTTTCCACTGTCACCGAATTGGACTGGACTTCTGTCCCCCTTGTTTGAGATTGGAAAGTTGAAGCACTCACCGTAAGAACGTACGCTCCTGGTTGAACGGGGTTAAACGAATAATCCCCTTGGGCATTCGTAACCTGTGTAGCCAAAACCGTATTAAAACTATCGATCAACCGAACTTGCGCTCCTGAGATAGGAACGTTGCCAGCTGTGGTGACAGTTCCCGTAATTGAACCAGGATCTGGAGGCAACAACACATTGACGACTTGGGTTTGACCCGATGCTACCGTAGTGGAACGGGTCGTTGTCATGTAATTAGCAAGGATATAGGTTAACGAATAAGTTCCAGGAGTTAGTGAGGTAAAGTTATAGGCTCCACTACCGTTTGTGGTAGTCGTCGCAATTAATACATTCATGGCATTACGCAACTCAACCATAACGCCTGTTAAAGGTAGTCCATTTAAGCCTGAGGTAACCTGCCCTGTAATCGCCGCAGCGGATTGGACACTTACGGTATTCGATACCGTCTGAACTGGTAGCTGTCCCCCTGTAAAATCGTCAATTCCTGTTGCCGTAATTGTATTCAGCGTTCTCGTTCCGGAAGTTGTAAACGTACCGGTAAGTCCATACGTCAATGTAGCCGTCTGACCAGGATTTAAATTTCCAATATTCCAGGATAAAGTCCTTGTAGAACTGTTAAAAGCTGTCGTCCCCAATGATGAAACAATACTATTAACATTAGTTAACTGATCAATTTGGAAAAGATCATTGATAAATACCTGCCTAGCTAAAGAACGGCCGGTATTCGTAATAGTGACTGTCTGTGACCAAGTCCCTTCATTTCCATTTAAAATACTAAGAGGTCCCGATGTGATTGATTTAGTCACTGAAAGCTCAGCTCGAACATCGACATCCTCTGGAGGTACAGGATTCGTCAAGGCATTAATAAACTGAAATCCTTCACTTACACGTAATGAATCTTTGTTGTAATTATTCGCATTGGCTGATGAGAATATAATAAATTGAAGCGGTGTGCTCTCTGTAATCCCTAACGTCTGAAAAAAGGTACTGGCAGAAAACTGAAAATCTAAAAAATAATCCGGATTCCCACCAAAGTTGGATCCATCATTTGTCAAATTGGCACGAGCCACGTCAAAATTGACGATTGGTCTTGAAAAATTGGGTGCTCCCTGACCATTCGTCCCCTCTGCAGGATCATTCCAGGAGTTGAACTGCCTTACTGTATTTTGAACAAGATTAATGGTGCTATTCAGCCCATTGACGTTCACCAGCCAGTCATACACCCCTGGCGTCCCTGAGGTGTTGACAAGTACCCCCCAGGCAAAGTTTCTAAATCCTGTGAGCTGGTTATTAATGGGATTCGTATTCAGCCGGATCCGAAAATAAATATTCTGCCCGTCGTAGGCGAAAAACCCGGCGGGAAACTGGGTATTACCTACGATGTCCGTTGAACTTGGAGCTTCATCACCTACCACATCAAAGATAGGTTGAGCGCCTAATAATAATGGTTGAAACTGATTATTAGACGGAAATGCCATTCTTTTTCTTCCTCCTTTTTTTCGTTAACATATTGATATTAGTCTATTTTCATTCTGCCTTTTTGACTGTCCGCTTACCCAGTTGTTTAAGAACAATTACAAGTGATTAATTTATTCCGAGGAAAACTCCCACTTATTTCACGAACGGAGTAAACCACTTAGGGTTAAAGATGAAAACCTCTCAAAAGTTTAATGAACTTTTGAGAGGCCAAATTAAATTTATGAAATCATTCAATAAACCCTTCTTGCTCACAATAAGACAATCTATTAATGTAAATGCTCTCCTTGTAATCGTTAATTAAATGAAAAGGGCTATGTAAATTTTAAAAAGGAACAAAAAAAGACACCATTCCCCTACAACAAAATCCACACCAGCGAGGTGCCAATCACATGTGAACCGCCCCCCCATTCCAATCCCCTTCCCAAGATAGTGGTTGATGCCGATCCACTTGAAAAGAGGTGACGCAAAGATAGCTCCGCTGATGCCTACTATGATGACAAACATTCCTGCCATAAATAGAATTCCACCCAGGCTGCTCGCGACATCCATAGAAACTGGTGTCCTGGAGTTTTTCTGAATGATCCGTGTAGATGATGCGTTCACAGAAATGGGTCCATTTCAGAAGAAAAACGGCCGATGTAATGCCCGAGACTGCACCAATGGCTACACTCGACAGAATGGATGTAAGATAACTTTTAAGTATGGATCGTTGTTTGTATAAAGGGTAGGCAAAGGCGACGACGGCCGGACTAAGGAGTTTATTGATCCAATTTGCACCTAACATATAGCTCTGTAAGATACGTGGCAGATCAGTAAAATGATACGAGTAGAATGGTAGAGATAAATACCGGTAGTAAAATGGAGGTTTTATGCGCTTATATAGTTTCGTAGATAGGACATATATGATAAGTGACGGATCAGCAGGTTCGATCCTTGAGCAATCCAATGGGGACTGATCAGTTTGAAAGAGAGCCCCGGAAACAGAAGAAACATAACGATAATGCTCCCGTGAATGAAGAGATGGAATAGTTGCTGAATCCACGTCCCCAGCATATAAAAGAAAGACAGTATGATCAGATGAATTCCATACTTCACTAGTTGCATAGCAGCCCCTCCTATTCAATAGATAGAAAAGAATCACTACCCTTTACCAGGCAGTGATTCCTAGAATGGTTACATCGTTCGCGAAAACTTTTTGGCTTTTGCCTGAATTCTTGCACGATGCAAGATCGGCTCGGTATAACCGCTCGGCTGGTTGACCCCGTCGAAAATAAGACTCCGCGCTGCTTGAAAAGCGACCGATTCGTTATAGTTTGGAGCCATCTTTACATAGTGAGGATCTCCCTCATTTTGTTGATCAACAACGATCGCCATGCGCTCAAGCGTTTCCTCTACCTGTTCGTTGGTGACAATTCCGTGATGGAGCCAATTGGCCATATGCTGACTGGAAATACGAAGCGTGGCGCGGTCTTCCATCAGCCCTACATCATTGATATCTGGCACCTTCGAACAGCCGATTCCTTGTTCAACCCAGCGAACGACATAGCCGAGAATTCCTTGCGCGTTGTTATCAAGCTCCTGCTTGATTTCTTCTTCGTTCCACTGCTGGTCAGGAGAGGTTGGAATATGCAGTACTTGGTCTGTAAAGTCTTGGGGATCGTTAGCCATTTCTTTTTGCACTTCATTGACATTAATGGTGTGATAATGAAGTGCATGAAGAGTAGCTGCTGTTGGAGAAGGAACCCACGCTGTGTTCGCCCCCGCTAATAGCTGGCTGCCTTTTTGATCTAGCATTTCCTTCATTCGGTCTGGCATCGACCACATTCCTTTGCCGATTTGAGCGTGACCTTGTAAGCCTGTCCCGAGTCCTACGGTTACATTGGATTTTTCATAGGCTTGCAGCCAGATAGAATTTTTCATTTCGGTTTTGCGAATCATGGCTCCTGCTTTCATAGAGGTATGGATTTCATCCCCGGTACGATCTAAGAAACCAGTGTTGATAAAGACGATTCGTTCCTTCACTTCGTTGATACAATTTTTCAAATTCAACGTAGTTCGCCGTTCTTCATCCATGACCCCTATCTTAATCGTGTGACGCTCTAATCCTAGCATATCTTCAACTCGGTTGAAGAGCTTGTTCGCAAAGGCCGCTTCTTCAGATCCATGCATTTTCGGCTTAACAATGTAGATCGAACCTTTAGCTGAGTTTTGTCGGCCCCCTTTACGCAGAACATCGTGCTTGGCGACAAGACTGGTAATCACGCCGTCCATGATTCCTTCAGGTATCTCGTGCCCATTCGAATCGAGTATGGCATTGGTCGTCATCAGATGACCTACGTTGCGAATAAACATGAGAGAACGGCCATGCAGCGTTTTCGTTCCGCCAGATGGCGTGGTATAGGAACGATCCTCTCTCAAAGTTCTCGTCACGGTTTTTCCGTTTTTGCTAAAGCTTTCTGATAAGTCGCCTTTCATCAAGCCTAGGAGATTGTGATAGACGAGTTCCTTATCCTCCGCATCAACAGCTGCGACAGAATCTTCACAATCCATTATCGTAGTGGTCGCAGATTCCATCAGGACATCCTTCACTCCCGCATCATCTGATTGGCCGATTGGATGATTACGGTCGATTTGAATTTCAAGGTGTAATCCATTGTTCTTCAATAGGATGGCTGTTGGTTCTTCTCTATTTCCCTGATAACCGATCAATTGGGATGGTTCTTCTAGTGTAGCTTTTTCCCCATTAGCTTTTCTTCCTATCAATTCTCCTGATTCAATTAAATAAGTACATACCTCACGATGAGAAACACCCTGGAACGGGACAGCTTGATCGAGGAAATTCTTCTTGCTGTACTCCACTACTTCGCTTCCTCTTAACGGGTTATAGGAAGATCCCTTTTCCAAGCCGTTCTCTCCACTGATCACATTTGTACCATACAACGCATCATAGAGACTCCCCCACCTGGCGTTTGCTGCATTTAATGCATAGCGGGCGTTATCGACAGGGACAACTAATTGCGGTCCAGCTTGGCTTGTAATCTCTTCATCGACATGACTTGTGGTAACAGCAAAGTCTTCCACTTCTTCTTCTAAGTAGCCAATTTCTTTTAAAAATTCTTTATAAGAATGGTCTTCCTTTGATGCATGACTCTCGTGCCATTCATCAACTTGACTCTGCAATTTTTCTCTTTTGTTTAATAGAGATCGATTCTCAGGGTAAAGATCGTCGATCAACTCTTCAAAATCGCTCCAAAATTGTGTTCCTGATAGATGTGATCCAGGTAAAGCCTGTTCGTTGATAAACCTGTATAGATTCGACGCAACTTGCAAATTCCCCACTTTAATATATTCGGTCATGCATGTTCCTCCTTCTCATTTTCGGTAAGTACTCTTCATCAAAAGTTAGAGGAGGCGGTAGGAAAGGAGTTCTACGATTTTCCCGCCTACATATACGCCCGCTACCCCTAACACGCCTGCGAGTACAGGTGGTGCCGGCAAAGGAAGCTTGATTACTTTAAATACAATCCCGATAAACATGCCGGCTAGTAAGGCCAAGACAGCCTCTTTTACCATAGGGCACCTCCATCATCTATTATCTTAGCTTTGCAGAATTCTTTCCAAATCCAGTTCTTTCTTTAAATTGGTCTCGTAAGGCGCTGTGAATACCCCTTTTTCTGTGATAATGCCAGAAATTAAGTCATTTGGTGTAATATCAAAGGAAGGATAGAGGGCATGTGTCCCTTCCGGTGCTGTTGGCAGACCGTTAAAATGGGTCACTTCCTTTGCTGCTCGCATTTCTACCTCTATTTGACTGCCGCTCTTCGTATGAAAGTCGATGGTATGACTGGAAGTGGCGGTGTAGAACGGCACTTGATGTGCTTTAGCAGCAAGAGCGTGCATGTACGTTCCGATTTTGTTAGCCAAGTCTCCATTAGCCGCGACGCGATCAGAGCCTACGACTACTTTTTGAATGCGTCCCTGACTCATGCAAAACGCGGACATGCTATCGGTAATCAAGGTATGTGGAATGCCAAATTTCTTTAACTCATAGGCGGTAATACGGGCTCCTTGCAGATAAGGACGGGTCTCACATGTATAAACGTGAATGTTTTTGCCTTGTTCATGAGCTGTTCGAATGACGGATAGAGCTCGTCCTCCATAGCCTGATCCCCCTAGTGCACCTGAATGGCAGTGAGTCATAATGGTATCACCGTCTTCGATTAACGATGCGCCATGCTCACCGAGTTGGTATTCGAATAGCAGCTGCCGTTCTAATACTTCAATTGCTTTATCCTCGAGCTTTTCAATCAAATCCGCTCCTGATCCGCTGGCAGCTGTAAGCATTTCGTCTACGGTTTTCATTAAATTAACTGCAGTTGGACGGGTACTCTTAAGCAGGGCACCTGCCTCTTTGACAAAGTTCTCATCTCCATTGGATTGCAGGGCGGCAAAGAACATTCCGTATGCCCCACAGATGCCAATCGCCCCAGAACCGCGAATCGTCATGGACCGAATCGCTTCCGCTAGTTCATTTACGGTTGAGAAACTGTAGACCTCTTCCTTAGATGGAAGCTTCTTTTGATCAAGCACCTTTAAGCGATTATTCTCAAACCAGATAGGAAGAGCTAACTGTTGTTCCTGTAATCGTTGGACCAAATGTTCCATTCGTTTCATCTCATCCGCTCCTTTTCAAATCATTTGGAAAAGCTTAGTTTGGGACTGGGGCTTTTGAATGGGCGCGCAGCTGGGAAACGATATAGGCTTGTTTGGCTGTAGCTTCTGCCAAATCGACGACATTGTAGGCTTCTTCCAACGTTTTCCCTACAGAACAGACCCCATGATCTTTCATTAGAGCAATGCGAATATCTTGATTCTTCACGTAAACGTCAGTCACATATTGAGCGAGTTCCTTAGAACCTGAAGGAGCTTCTTCTGCTACTGGGACATACCCCAGTAATTTGCGTGCCGTCACGGTTGGCAAAGGCAGTTCCATCCCTAAACATGCATAGCCAACCGTATAATTTGGATGACAGTGAACAACGGCATTGACATCAGGTCGTACTTTATAGATACCTAAATGGAACCCGATTTCCTTCGAAGGCTTTCCTTGCCCTTCAACAACCTCTCCGTCCATGTCGACGATTAGCGCGTCCTCTATGCTAACCTCTCCTAAACTGACACCGCTTCGTTTTATTAACACATGATCCGTACCAGGTATTCGAACACTAATATTCCCACCCGTCGCTTGGGTAAAGCCCTTTTGATAAACTTTATGAGATACATATTGCAGCTCTTTTTTTAATAATTGAAGATCCATTTAAACGCCTCCTATTGATAAAAATCTTGATAAAATTGTTTTACATATGGCTTGAGTAAATCAGCAAACTGTAAAGAATCCTTACTATTAGACATCCTTTGTTCCGTTCTTTCCTTGATCCGGTCGATCACTTCTTGTTCGTCAAAGCTGATAATCTGTCTATTCCGCAGAATCCAATCCCCTTTGATCATGACAGATTCGATCGAATGACCTGTCTCTTGAAAGACAAGCTGAGAGAGGACATCTTGTGTGGGAGCCCACGGGATCGTGTTATTTGAAAGAAAGACGAGGTCAGCATCATAGCCTTCCTTAATTTTCCCCCGGAGACTCCCGCTCTCCATGATGGACGCTCCCCCAACCGTCGCCATGTTCAATGTCTCTTTTGGGGTGGGCCAGGTTTCATAATCTGGCTGGTTGAGTCGAGGCAGCATGGCTGCGAGTCTCATCGCTTCAAAAAGATTGTGCTGTGTTCCGCAGTTGGATGAATCGGTTCCAAGCCCGATGGTCATGCCACTTTTCACATAATTAGATAGAGGAGCTCTTCCGCTGCCGAGCATCATATTGCTAACAGGGTTATGAATCACTTGGACTTGTCTCGCTTTCAGAAGTTCCCTTTCTTCTTCAGTTACCCACACTGCATGGGCAACAGAGAGTCGGTCGGTCAGCAGCCCCTTATCCTCCATAAATCCTATAATGCCATTGGGATATGTTTGATCCCCTATCTGTTTTTGCATTTTGGTTTCGAGCAGATGGGTGTGCACCTTCAATTCATATTGATCACGTAGCTCTCGACATAGAGTTAACATCTCATCTGAACAGCGCTGAGGTGCATTGGGTCCAAGCATGATATGAATCCTGTCGTGTTTTCGGTGCCAGCTTTTGATTAGTGAATCATAAAGGTCTTTCATAGCCTCTACGGACATGGGCTGTTGCTGATTTAACTTAGACTGAATAGAAGGTGGAAAAGATAGAGACAGGAATTGATGGTCCGTCACATCCTGCATCATTGGAGCAAAGGATACTTGCATCCCTGATGTCTCATAGGCGTGAAGCGCAGACTCCATTCTAGGGAGGTGGGGAAAATGATCGACGCACCCTGTCACCCCTCCTCGAATCATCTCGCTGGCTCCTAGCAATACAGCCAAATAAATGTCTTCATCTGTAAGTGAATGGCCGTAAGCTACAGTGTAAAGAGACCATAATTCCAACGGGAGCTTATTCTCGGTCCCTTTTAATAAATTAGAGTAAGAGTGGTAATGGGCGTTGGTCATCCCCGGCATCACCAGTTTTCCTTCACAATTGACCACTTCATCTAGGTCATCCCCTGATATCTCATCCCCAGCAGGAATCACTCGAGCGATCTTTCCGTCTGTGATTAAGACGTGCCCCTTCAATAAGTCAACATCCTTGTCCATGGTTACAAGTTCAGCATTCTTGATAAGAGTTTTCATTTTAGTTTGCTGAGGCGGCTAGCTTGTCTTTTCGAGCAGATAATGCCCGTTGATAGGCATCATGAGCAATCGAAGGCTGATCTTCTTGGATCATTTCGATCGATTTCAAAAATAAGTCTTTTAACTTTTGTTGATTATCTTTGACGACATTTTTGTGGGTATCTAAGTCTGGCGGTACCTCTGTAGTCCCTGCAGCTAAATCGGTAGAGAGGCATACCACGGCGTAGGCAATTCCAAGCTCTCTAGCAAGGGCTGCTTCAGTTCCATTGGTCATGCCGACCACATGCATCCCCCAGTTTTTATATACATTAATTTCTAGAGCTGTCTCGTAGCGCGGACCATCTACGCAAATGTAGTTAGCTGTTGGACGTATGGTCAACCCAAGCTCACCGGCCGCTTCGATTACGTTTTGGCGGAGGTTAGGACAATACGGTTCGGTCATCTCTACCGAATATTGATCAAATGTATTCACACGATTGGTGGTGACATCCATAAACTGATCTAAGAGTGCCAGGGATCCAACAGGGATTTCGGTTGTTAACGAACCTACCGCACACATGGCAAGGACGTGATGGATACCCAACTGTTTCAGTGCCTTCATGTTGGCACGATAATTAATTTGATGAGCCAGGCTGTCATGGTGCTTTCCGTGTCTAGGTAAGAAGTAAATATCCTTATCCTTATAAGAGCCCTTGTAGACAATCCCTTCTCCATACTCCGTGTTCACACGAAGTTCTTCCATTTCATCTACTAAATCATAAAAACCTGTTCCACCAATAATCCCTACTTTCATTCCGGTTCCTCCCTGCCTTAATTATTTTGGAGCGATGACTTCTTTCTCTTTTTGTACCTCTGAAGCTAATAACGATGGAAAGAAGTACGGCTTTCCTGAACGTTTCTTCAGTTCGTCCCAGTGGCTCAAAATTTTTACCGCTTCGGTTGCAACAGCAATCGATTGTTCCACTCCGCTTCCTTTATATTCAAATTCATCACGAACTCGATTGGCGACAGCTGTGAAAATAGCTCCAGCACGTAGTTGGAATAAACTGCTAAGCGTTAACACGGTAGCTGCTTCCATTTCAAAATTCTTCACGCCTGCATTCTGCATATCCTCCATGATCGTCTCCATCCAGCTTTGTTGATAATTGTTGAAGCCGGGACGTCCTTGACCACAGAAGAAGGAGGCAGCTGTGTAACCAATACCGACATGGTACGTCACTCCTAAGCGTTCAGCTGCTTCAATTAAAGCCATGACCACTTCCTGGTTGGCAATAGCCGGATACTTGGCATCGACATATTGATCCGATGTCCCATCATAGCGAACAGCTCCTGCACAAATAATCAAGTCGCCGGGATTAATGTTCTCTTGCATCGCTCCGCAGGTTCCTACTCGGATAAAAGTATCGGCACCAATCTCCGCTAACTCTTCCAGGGCACTAGCTGTGGAAGGTCCACCAGCTCCAGTGGAACAGGCAGAAATGGGTACTCCTGAAACATCGCCTGAATAGGTCACGTGTTCTCGATAGGTAGCCACATGCTTCTTCGTATCCCAAAGCTCAGCCATACTCCCTACTCGTTCTGGGTCACCTGGTAGTAATACATACTTTGAAACATCACCTGGGCGGCACCTTATATGATATTGCGATTGATCGGCTGATTCGGGGCGGTTTGCTTTAGCTTTCCATTTAAGATCCTGTACCAATTTTAACGTCCTCCTTTTGATTAACTGCTATTTCTTTAAGTATGGAATCGATGGTTAAGTACGTTTGTTCTTGATTCAGAGTTGAGATTTTACTAGCAAAGGTAGTAATCTGCGGAGGCTGCAGTCCGGCTTCTTCCATAATCCCTTTGTCGGAAAAGACCTGATCTGCTTTGTCATCGGCAATAATTTCACTTTGGTTCATGACAACAGTGCGGCAATTCAACTCACCAATTAAATTCATATCATGCGTAATTAAAACCACTGTGTGTCCTAAATCCTTGAACATTTGCACCAGATGCAGAACCCGTTTACATCCCTTATGATCCTGTCCTGTGGTAGGCTCATCCAGCACAATCACTTTTGGAGACACGGCCATAATCGAGGCCATGGCTACTTCTTTCCGTTGACTCGAATTCAAATCAAACGGGTTGTCTTCCAAGCGATCATGAAGTTCGAATAATTCAATCGCTTTGTCTACTCGTTCTTCGATTTCATCCTCCTCCATATTTAAGTTCTTACATCCATAAGACAGCTCTTGTTCGACCGTCGAGAGAAAGGTTTGGTGGTTAGGGTTCTGAAAAACGTAGCCAACGAGGCTCGATAAGGTTGAGATCTTTTCTTTTTTGGTATTTAATCCTCCAACTTCAATTGTTCCTTTGGTCGGCTTGAGCAGCCCATTGAAATGTTTTACAAGCGTTGTCTTGCCTGATCCATTACTGCCCAGTATTGCGACAACTTCTCCTTCATAGATTTCTAGATTTATATCTTTAATCGCTGTAACTCCATTTTTGTAAGTATGCGAGACATTTTTAATGGAAATATACGCATCCAATCTAGACACCTCCCAGGGGATATTAATTGTATTCGCTTTCAAAACTGGTAACAGCTTCTCCCACCGTCGTAGCAAGCTTGGCGCGTCGGTTAAATTGGCGGTTGTATTGATAGAGAAACCCCGTTACTTGTGGAGCATTTAACTGCAGCTGCTGAAGCAATTCAATTTGAGTGAACACTTCTTCCGGAGATCCAAATGCTTTGACTTGCCCTTCATCTAGAACGAGAATCTTGTCACAATAGGTGGCGATTCTTTCTACTTCATGGTCGATAATGATTCCAGTCATATTAAATTCCTTTAAATTCTGAAGCACGTCATAGACCTCATTTTTCCCTTTCGGATCGAGCATCGAAGTAGGTTCATCCATAATCATGATGGAAGGTCTCATCGCCATAACAGAAGCAATTGCCAGGCGCTGCTGCTGACCCCCAGAGAGGGCAAGCGGGCTGCGTTTTTCAAAGCCGCTCAGACCAACCTGTTCAAGGGATTCCTTAATTCGGTTAATCATTTCCTCTCGTGCCACACCTAAATTTCCCATTCCAAATGCAATTTCTTCTTCAATCGTCATTTGGCTTAATTGATTTTCTGGTTCCTGAAACACAAAGCCCACATGTTCTGAAATCTCAGCGACAGAAGTTTCATTTATGTTTTTTTCTTTTACAAACACATCTCCTCTTAATTCTCCCTCAATGACTTGAGGAACTAATCCATTTAAACACATCGCTAAAGTCGACTTTCCGGCACCAGTTGGGCCGACAATCCCGAGAATCTCTCCAAAGTGAAGAGTGAAATTAATATTCTTCAATACTTCTTCTTCCGTATCAGGATACTGAAAGGTTAAATTCTCTACTCTTACGGCTTCATTGGTCACTATGACACCTCTCCTCCGACCATCCCATGTAGTCGTTTGTATAGGAATTTCACAATCAAGAAACTAAAGATAATCCACGTTCCAATAAGTGAATCAATTAATAACGAGTTCGTTGTAAAGTGAACGGAGCTCATCATGAAGAGCTTTAAGTAAACCTCAAATAACAGGACAACAAGCATAGCTAGTAAAAAACTATAATCAAGTGAGGTAATCTTAGTCTCTCGAAGACTTGTTTTCGTCCCCTTTCTACTGAACGCTCTGCACTCTAACACGTAGGATAATTGGTGTACCTTCATGAACGTGATGATGAATAATGGGGCAAACATCGGAACTAGATTTTTAACTCGTTGTACTAAGCTACCTTTCACATCCAGGCACCTCGCTTGCTGTGCCTCCATTACGATTTTTGCTTCACGAGCAATGATCGGGATGATCTGGAAGGTAGATAATAGGATAAACGCAAATGAATGAGGAACCTTCCATTTCACTAGCGCCGCTGCCATATCAGATGGATGAGTCGTCATCACAAACAATACGGCCGCTGTTCCTATCACTAAGATCCTAAAAGACATGACGGAGGCAAATACCATCGATTCATATTTGAACGTAAATTCTCCGAAAATTTCAAAGATCGGTGTTTTCCCAACCGGATTATAGATGCCGTGAACGGTCATAATTAATACGGCAAACAAAATTAAAAATTGGATGGAAATGAGGTACGGCTTCACCAGCTTGGACATGACCACTAGTGGAAGAAGTGCCGCTAATAGAATCAATTGCAGCGCTGGATCATTTAAAAGGAAGGAACTAATCACGACAAACAGGACGAAAATCATTTTAGTACGCGGGTCTAAACGATGAAGCAAGCTATCCTTTGGGATATACAAGCTATTCATGTTCGACTTCCTCCTTTACGTTATTGAATTTTTCTAATTACCTCTTTACTAAGAGCCTGTGTGGATTGCTGCTCCATCAAAGTAGGTTCGAAGGTAATCGTTTCTTTAAAGTTCTTCTTATCTTCTGCTATCTCCACAATCAGTTGGACTGCTTTTTCACACATTTCTTGAATCGGCGTTTTTATTGTCGTTAATTTTGGATAAACAATCTCAGAAAACAGAGAATGGTCAAAACCAACGACGGATATATCCTCAGGGATACGAAGACCAAGTTCTCTAGCAGCGTTGTAAACTCCTACACCAATGGCATCATTCCCTGCAAAGATTGCCGTTGGGCGGTTCTCTTGGGAGAGCATTTTCTTACCATTTTTATAGCCGCTGTCGACTTTAAATTCATCTAAGATAATGTTCTCTTCAGAAGGAGAGATCCCATAATCTTTTAAGGCTGTTTCATATCCTTTTTGTCGTTCAATGGTCGAATACGATTCCGGTTGACCGCTGATATAGCCGATTTGTTGATGACCTAATTGCAGGAGATGTTCCGTGGCCAAATATGCACCCTGGAAGTTATCGACTAAGACTTGATCCACCTTCGCCCCATCGACTTCACTGCCTAAAAGAATAATAGGAAGGTCCGGCTTTGCTTTGACGAGTTCACGGATGTTCTTATCCTCGACTTCTGGAGTTGAGAAAATGATTCCGTCGATTCCTTTCTGTACAAGAAACTCAATATATTCCCTTTCTTTATTCAAGTCATTGTCTGTATTACAAAGAATGACGTTAAATCCAAGTTTGTGAGCTGTATCTTCCACTGCTCTTGTTAAATCACCATAAAATACGTTTTTAATATCCGGGATGATTAAGCCAAGCGTTGCTGTTTGCTTACTGATCATCGCAGCAGCAACTAGATTTTTTTGATAGTTCAATTTTTCGACTGCATGATATACACGATCTTTCGTATCTTGACTTGTATATCCGCTATTGTTTAAAACTCTGGAAACGGTTGAAATGGATACATTTGCTGTTTTTGCAACATCTTTTATCGTTGACATCTTCCCAACTCCTATTATTATGTGGAAACGTTTCCTCAAGTTAAGAAAAAAATATAGAACCACTAGAAACATTTCCCAATTATTAAATCACCATTATACCCTCTACTATTTATTAGAACAATGAATTCGAATGAATATTCCGATATTTTAATAGCCAGTATTTCTAGTGTGGGCTTCTATGAAAACCTGTTTCCACATAATATCATCACCACTTTAGGATAGGGCAGTAAGGGTTATACTTTCGCTTTTTGATTAACTTGAACAACTGAATTAAGTAAAGAACCAATTCCATCGACGACGCACTCAATGTGATCTCCGTCTTGTAGAAACTCAGCTCCGACTGGGCTTCCTGTTAAAATCACATCACCTGGCTGAAGCGTCATAACTTTACTTAAGTAAGAAATCATTCGGTTTATCGAAACAATCATGACGTCCACACCACTATCCTGTTTCTTTACTCCATTCTGGACTGCCTTAATTCGAGCAGTTTCCACATCTAGATTTGTTTCGATCACAGGTCCTAGCGGCGTAAATGTGTCAAACGATTTTCCTAGCGTCCAGTGTCCATCCTGATGGAAATACTGAGGCGCCGTCACATCATTTCCGACCGTAAACCCAAGAATATAATCGGAAACTTCATGCTCCTCTATATCTTTTGCTTGTTTACCGATCACGACAGCAATTTCGGATTCGAATTTCACCGAATCAATGTCTGCAGGGATTTTAATCGTATCCTCCGGTCCAATGACAGAAGAAGCAGGCTTGAAGAAAAATACCGGCATCTCTGGAGGATGACTTGGAAGCTCTTCTTTACTTTTAACGAAATTCGCGCCAATTCCAATCACTTGATTAGGCTCGATTGGAGCTAGTAAGGTCACTTCATTTAATAAAAACGTTTCTCCTGTATAATGCCAGGTAGAAAACAAATCCCCGCTGATTTCTTTAATTCCTTCTGTAGAAAGAACCCCCATTTTCACAGTAGATTCACTAGTAAAGCGGACAAATTTCACTTATTTTCCTCCTTCAAAAGTAATGATAGGCCAGAGTAGCGATCAACCTGACCTATGCAGGAATCTTTATTTTCAAATTCTTTAATCTTTTTGTTTGATCTCCAATCTATTCTTCTATAAGATTGGGATTAAGGTAGGAGCATCAATCAGCGAATGGTCTCAAGCAGTCGTTGATTTGATGTTCTTTTTTTATGCAGAGATTTTCTTTTTGCTTCTTTCCCCTTTTTTAACTATGCCGATCTTACTTTTAATCTCTTTAGCATTCGGTAAAAAGCGAACAGGAAACATCTTAAGAATCATCCATACAATCCAGAACGTAAGTACTTTATCAACAATGGTCCCAGGAAGGGTCGCCATAAAAGCAGCATTGAAGATTTTTTGTCCAGATGCAATGAGTCCAGCTGTCAGTACATCCATCGTATGACCAGAGAATCCTCCAAACACATAAACAGAAATAATAGTCGCAACGGCTGACGCCACTATACCAGTGATAGCACCGGAAGTAATTACCTTCCAAGACTTCTTATACCATCCTTTTCTAAAGAAGAAATAAGATAAAAAGGCAACAACAACACCTACTAATGCGAACGGAAGATAAGTCCACCGTACAATGAGTGCTAAAATGACATTCGTCATGATTGCGGTTACTGCGCCCCATACCGGTCCAAGTACAATCGCATTTAACACCGTACCGATATTGTTTAAAAACAATGGAAGCTTCAACATTTCGACGATCGAGTTCGCTACCCAGTTTAACGCAATACCAGCAGGAATCATCGCCACTATGAAACTCTTATTTTTTCTTAACATGTGGTCCCTCCTATTTTTTTGTTAAGGTAAGCTGTTTGAATTTCCCTCCCTTCCCATTTTGAATCCAAATCTATGCTAGAGACTGGGATGGACCGAAAGCTCGTCCTATCCGTTTGACATAAAAACGTTTCCACATTTTTGTAAAAAATTAGGGCTTAATTAGTCTGGAAACCACAATATCTGAGATAGATTCCAAAGAATAAACCAATTTATGTAAGCCCTTTCAACTTCTGATATGTTGTGAAAACGTTTTCTTATGATTTGTATTATACGCATCGATTTTTGTAAATTCAACACTATTTTTACAAAAATCTAAAAAATCTAAAAATTATCAAACCCCCATCTCTTCCGTTCCTCCCCAGATCCGAATGGGGACATTGGGGACAGGAACCTTGTCCCTTCGAGTTTAGTTACCTTAAAAAAAGGAGGTTGAATATTGAACGATATAACAATCTTCCAATTAGGTTTTGAGTATTCGGAAGGTCTAATTTTTATTAAATATCTGTAAATAGACCATTCAAGTAATCAAGGTTCTCATACGTTCTCGCATAAAGATACAAATCTCGTTTAAAAGGGGTGTTTTGAATCGGTAAAAACACCACACCACGAAATTCCACTTGTTGGACCATCATCTCTGGAAGGTAAGCGATGCCCATTCCAAGTGCCACCAATCCTGCCATGGCGTGGTACTGGGTTTCCACAACTTCACCTGTAAATTCATAATCCCGCATAACGATCTGCAGTTTCTCAGATAAAGGACCTTTTGTAGGGACGATTTGCGTTTCTTCCAAACATTCCTTGAGAGTGACTTCTTGTTTCCCAGCTAATGGAGAAGAGATAGGGATGGCGGCCACAAAATGATCAGTGAGCAAGTAGGAAGACAGAAGCTTTTGATAAGAAGGTGTGTCCTGTATGATTGCTGCATCAATTTCCCCTTCCTCTAGTAATGGAAGAAGATCTTTACTATCATCTTTAACTACAGTCACATGTAGATTCCCTCTTGCAAGCTTTTCGAAATACTTGGGCAAATAATAGGAAGTAAGCACAGGCGTGGAACCAAAACGAATTTTATCTTCATGAAATTGGTATTGTTTTACTGTTTGATGAATACGCCCAAATAGCGGAGTTAGCTCGTCCACCATTCCTCTCCCTTTCTCCGTCAGCTCTACTCCGTAAGAAGCCCTGTTGAAAAGCGAGAAGCTCAGTTCGTCCTCCAACCTTCTCATCTGTTTGCTCAGTGCTGGTTGAGAAATGTATAAAGCTTCCGCTGCTTTCGTAAAACTCTGTTGTTTAGCTACTTCGATAAAAGCGTTTAATTTCTTCAGCAAGCTGCCTCCCCCTTTCGTTATTTCCTAGCCACTTCTATTATAACCTCAGGTTATGATGTTATGACAAATCCATTGTTCCTATCTGCCTTGATTTTCTATTATCCTAAGTATAGACGAAAGAAACGAGGAGGGATCGACCATGAAAACCTATCTTTTATTAGGGATTTCCATTTTGTTTGAAGTTGCCGGAGCGACAGCCATGAAATATTCCGAAGGGTTTACAAATTTCACTGCCAGTATGGTAGTCGTTGGCTGTTATATTCTCGCTATTTCTATGTATATATTTATTACAAAAGACAATGAAATCGGTATGATTAACGCCTTATGGTCTGGCGGTGGTACGCTCCTTGTTATGTTATTAGGTGTCGGATTATTTCATGAATCGGTGACGATGTCCAAAGTTGTCGGACTGACGCTGATTATAGCAGGAATGATGGGGCTGACTGTACCTGGAAAAGAAAGGAGTGTATAACTATGGGTTATTTAGTCCTTTCCCTAGTATTAGCGACCATTGCCAATATTTCAGTAAAGTTCTCATCGGGCTTTGAGCGTTTATTTCCTAGTATCACTTCGTTTATTTTTTTCGGTGCCTGTCTATATTTTCTTACGATGAGTGTACAGACCATCGAAGTCGGAATCGCTTATGCTATTTGGGGCGGTGTCTCCATTATGGCCACCACATTATTTGGAATTCTTCTTTTTAACGAAAGAGCTAGCAGAAAAAAATTCTTCTTTATCAGTTTCATTATCCTTGGAATCGTAATTATTAAATAAAAGGAGAGAGGGACTCCTTTCTCTCCAGTTATGAAATACTTGAATAAAAGAGCAAGTTTAAACCGATGCAGAATCTAAAGGCAGTAAATATGAGCTTAAATTATGGTTTGTTTCAGCTAAAAAAGCAATAAAAAACCACTCTTAAGATAATTATCTTAAGAGTGGTTTTTAACTAGTTATAGAAATTAAGTCAAAACCTATTTACAAAGTAAGAAAACCTTGTCATACCAGTGTTTGGGGCATGATTACATCATGCCGCCCATTCCGCCCATGCCACCCATGTCAGGCATACCGCCACCGCCGTTGTCTTCTTCTGGAAGGTCAGCGACTACTGCTTCAGTAGTTAAGAACATAGCTGCTACGGAAGCTGCGTTTTGCAGTGCGGAACGAGTAACTTTGGTTGGGTCTACGATACCTTGTTCAACCATGTTTACCCATTCGCCTGTTGCTGCGTTGAAGCCTACTCCGACTGCTTCGGATTTCAAGCGTTCAACGATGATGGATCCTTCAAGACCAGCGTTGTGAACGATTTGGCGTACTGGTTCTTCAAGCGCGCGTAGAACGATGCTTGCGCCAGTGCCTTCGTCGTCGACAAGACCTAGTCCTTCAACAGAGCTGATGATGTTCACAAGAGCTGTACCACCGCCGGCAACGATTCCTTCTTCTACTGCTGCGCGAGTAGAGTTCAGGGCGTCTTCGATGCGTAGTTTGCGTTCTTTTAGTTCTGTTTCAGTGGCAGCACCAACTTTGATCACTGCTACTCCGCCAGTAAGTTTCGCAAGGCGCTCTTGTAGTTTTTCTTTATCGAATTCAGAAGTAGATTCTTCTGATTGTGCACGGATTTGTGCGACACGAGATGCGATTTGGTCTGGGTTACCAGCACCTTCAACGATCGTTGTGTTTTCTTTCGTAATAACCGCTTTAGTTGCACGGCCAAGCTGATCGATAGTTGTATTCTTCAGATCAAGCCCAAGGTCTTCTGTAATAACCTGACCGCCAGTTAATGTAGCAATATCCTCAAGCATTGCTTTACGGCGATCACCGAATCCTGGTGCTTTAACGGAAACAGCGTTGAATGTTCCACGTAGTTTGTTCACAACAAGTGTAGCAAGAGCTTCGCCTTCTACGTCTTCAGAGATAAGAAGTAAAGGTTTAGACTGCTGAACAACTTGCTCAAGTACAGGAAGAACTTCCTGAATGTTGTTGATTTTCTTATCTGTAATTAGAATGTAAGGGTCATCAAGAACCGCTTCCATTTTATCCTGGTCAGTAACCATGTATGGAGAAGCATAGCCGCGGTCGAATTGCATACCTTCAACCACTTCTAGTTCTGTATTGAAGCCTTTAGATTCTTCAATTGTGATAACGCCGTCGTTTCCTACGCGTTCCATAGCTTCAGCAATGATTTGTCCAACTTCATCATCAGAAGCAGAGATGGAGGCTACCTGAGAAATGGACTCGCGGCCTTCGATCGGCTTAGAGATTTTGCGCAGTTCTTCTGTTGCGACAGCGACTGCTTTTTCAATTCCGCGGCGGATACCGACTGGGTTAGCACCAGAAGTAACGTTTTTAAGACCTTCACGGATCATTGCCTGAGCAAGAACCGTTGCAGTTGTTGTACCGTCACCGGCTACGTCGTTTGTTTTAGAAGCTACTTCAGAAACAAGCTGAGCACCCATGTTTTCGAAGTGATCTTCAAGCTCGATTTCTTTGGCGATGGTTACACCGTCATTGGTAATTAATGGGGAACCGAATTTCTTATCCAGCACCACATTACGTCCTTTTGGTCCTAGTGTTACTTTTACAGCGTTTGCTAATGAATCTACCCCGCGAAGCATCGCGCGGCGTGCGTCTTCACTAAATTTAATTTCTTTAGCCATAACTATATGTCCTCCTTATCAAACTCGTATCGAAATCATGTATTGTTTTTTAATAATTACTCTAAGTAATTACTGAATAACGGCTAGTACGTCAGATTCACGAAGAATTAAATATTCGCTTCCTTCATACTTCACTTCAGTACCTGCGAACTTAGAATAGATGATACGGTCGCCTGTAGCTACTTCAAGAGCGACTTTCTCTCCATTGTCTGTGATACGGCCTGTACCCACAGCAACGACTTTACCTTCTTGCGGCTTTTCCTTTGCTGAATCCGGAAGTACAATTCCGCTTGCAGTTGTTTGTTCTTCTTCCACTAATTCAATAACAATACGATCACCTAATGGCTTTAACAATTAGGACACCCTCCTCGATAAGGTCAATTATCATTTTTTGTCGATTATTAGCACTCAACACTCACGAGTGCTAACACAATTATTATCATAATCAATTCGCTATCATTTTTCAAGTAAAAAAGCTGAAATTTTTAACATCTTTTTCTTGTTCAGAAACCGTTATTCTTATGTGAGGTTTTTAAATTGTGATAAAATACATAAAGTAAGAAAAGTGGAGAGCGGCCGTATGGTATTCAACCTGCGAAATCCTCTTTCCTGCTAACATAGAAAAGGAGCCGTGAACCTATGCCTAAGCGTTATTGGGGTATTATACTCAGCTATGTACTCATTGCCCAGCTGTCTGCCATTGTTGGGGTTAAATTTCTATATGAAACAACCGGGCTAGATAAATACCACGCCGTGGCGATCTGGTCTGTGATTTCTTTTGCGATTACAACCTTAATTACTTTACTGTGCTTAAGACCGGATATGAAGGAAGCATCAATGAGAAGCGATAAGGCAAGCGCTGGGAAAACAGCCTTGTGGGCCATTGCCGGTGTCTTCTTAGCTTTATTCTCTCAAGCAATAGCTGCCTATATTGAAAGCTTGTTCGGCATTAAATCCGCTTCGGAAAATACGATGAGTTTAATGGAAATCGCACGCAGAGCTCCCATTTTCATTCTTATCCCAGTGATTTTTGCGCCGATTCTAGAAGAAATTATTTTTCGGAAGATTGTCTTTGGATCCATTTATAAACGAACCAATTTCCTCATAGCTGTTGTCATTTCAGCACTGGTCTTCGGACTGTTTCACTTTGACATTACTCACTTATTTGTTTACTTCGCCATGGGAGTCGTATTCGCCTTCCTTTATGTGAAAACAAATCGAATTATTACTCCGATCATTGCTCATATGGCGATGAATTTACTGGTCGTACTGACGCAGTTTAATTTAACGGAGGAGAAAATCAGACAGCTTCAGGAACAAATGCAAACCATATTTACTGGAGGCTTTATGTAATATGAAAATTTCCCCGTTTGTTATGGCCCTTCTATACTTGGGAATGGGGGCCGGGTTTACCTATATCGCGTCACAGGCGGTAGAGGAAACGATCTGGAATGCAACGACGTTGATTCTAGCGATGGTTGCTACCGTGAATATTGCGGTATCGATCCGTCTGTTCAATCTTCATGTCCGCATTCGCAACTCACAGAAATAAGTAATCAAAAAGGAGAATTCGGATGACTCATTTATTAACTGGTTCCCGTATTAAACTTTCTACTTTAACAGACGAAAACTTACACGTACTTTCTAGCTGGTATTTAGATTCCCGATTTCTCCGACTCTTTGATGCTCTGCCGCCAAAACCTAAGACATTTGAAGAGTGTAAGAACTGGCGCGATGAAGCTTATAAAAGTGATAATCACTTCTTATTTGCGATTCACGAATCTAATCAATTTATCGGCTACATAGAATTAGAAGGGATCATTTGGTCGCGCAGAAACGGATGGATCACCATCGGCATTGGAGATGAAAACCTGCAAGGCAAAGGTTATGGTACGGAAGCCATGGAACTGATTATGGAGTATGCTTTTCAGGAATTGAATTTACACCGTCTGCAGTTAACGGTCTTTGAATATAATCGACCCGCCATTAAGATGTATGAAAAATTAGGTTTCACCTATGAAGGAGCTCACCGTGAATTTATCCTGCGGGATGGCGAAGGGTATGACATGTGTTTATATGGAATGTTGAGACGGGAATGGTTAGAAAAGCGCAAAGAAAAAGAGTGAAATATAAAAGAGGCAGCTCCCCTATTTAAGGAAGGCGGCCTCTTTTTTTTAGTCTTAGACTTCTAACCCAAGCGATTAATTTTCGCCAGCATACAATTTCTCTTTCCTCCATACCATTAACAAGTAAACAGCCATGCCGATAAACACAACCAGGCTTGATAAGATTGCTTTCGTGCTTTCTTGAACATCTACTGCCTCCAGGACGAGATCAGGGATAAACAACAGGGCAGGAATGATGATGGTGATCCATGTCTTTGACCAAATCGCCATACCGATAAAAACAGCGATAGCGAAACCAGCCGCAATAATGTTCCAAGTCATTGTAAACACGACGGTGGGGGTGCTATATGCCTTGTTTAAAACCAATAAACCTACAAATAGAGCCACCGGGATGATCCCTATCATTGAAAATAAAACCCACTGCCTGATTATATTTATACCGGAGACGGCAATATAACGAAATGACATAATAACAACTCCCGTATAAAACACCGCAATAAACGGATAACCAATCAACTGCAAAAGAGAGTACTCGATACCTCCTTTAATCGCATCTCCTAATAGAATATAAGCAAAAGCCCCCACTACAATCAGCACACTGTATTTGAGGATATCCTTCATACCTAAAGGCAGCTCACCTGATATTTGCTGCAAATACTCTTTCGGCGACTGGCCGATCACATCGTCCACACTTTTGCCTTGTTGTTCTGCCTGAAATAAATGATCCTGCAATTCATGTACGATTTCGTCAATGTCCTCCTGCTGCTTACCGCTTGAGACTAAATACAAGCGTAAATGATCTAAGAATTCCCGACTTTTACCCGATAATTCCATTACCCTTCCTCCTCAATGAGCCGATTCACACTCTTCGAAATAGCACTCCAATTGTGCTTAAATTCTTCTAATTCCTCCTGGCCTTCTAGGGTGAGCCGATAATATTTCCGTTTCGGGCCGCCGGAAGGTAATTTCTTCTGAGTGGTCGTCACCAAGCCTTCCTTTTTCATTCTTAGTAACAGAGGATAAATACTGCCTTCTTTCACCATGTTGAATCCATAATCATTCAATTTCTCAATCATTTCATAGCCATACGTTTCGCCTTTACCAATAATCGATAACAGGCATCCTTCCAATATTCCTTTTAAAATTTGAGTGGATGACAGGATTTCTTCCTCCGTTTCCTTTTAAATATTAACTTGTTATACAAGATAGTTATCTAAAAAAACACTTGCAATACAATATAGTTTTATCTTAGCAAAGTATTCCAGTAAATCAACACTTTATTTAAATCTCCCGCGGTCAGCAGCTTGATGGTCCAAACTGCCATTTCAATCCACTTCAGACTCCCGCTGCTGAGTCAAAGAGTAACTCGTACAATTCCAATGCTTCGCGCCTGGCCTTCTCCTGCCTGACCACCCCTTCTTTCTAAGCACTCGTGCGATCATTCGATTAAAGAATCCATGCCCCACTAACACCACTGTTTGATGGGATTCTGCGGATTCAATTAATTTATCTGCTGCTTGTAATGCTCTCCTCTTCGTAGATCTATAAGACTCGCAGCCTTTGGAATAACCAAGAAGCCAAATCACTCGTAAACTGACTGCCCACAAACCAGGAGGCATTTTCACCTTAAGAATGTCTCTATTTATGTGAGGCAGCTCCGCTTCCCGAAATAACGAATCACTCACCGTTCCCTCTGCATTTAATAGAGTTGCCGACTCTACTGAACGAGGTAGATGACTGGAAAACACAATGCCAGCTGTTGAAATCCTTGTTAGGGCGACTAGTGGATACTCGACCTCGTCCAGAACCCCCGCAAGGTTATAGTTATCGACCCATGACTTAAAAGCAGAACTCTTCATACGATTCTTCACTACATAAGTGGATCTGCCATGCCTAATGATTGTTATTTCCATAATGATCTCCTGAATTGTAGAATTTAAATATCACTCTGATAAACGGACTTATCAGAAATCTGTAAGAGTTATTAATAGAACTAAGGCAATAAAAAAACCTACATATATAATCAGCATAATGATGTCATGGTTACTTCGTTTCGTATTATAAATAGAGAGCTTACAAAGATAAAAAATACTGCCTGTGAAGGTAACAAGTAACAACAAAGCATTCTCGAACTTTTCATTGGTTGGAAGAGCAATGAGAATGATTAATAATATGCCAAGAGCTTTTTTAGTGTTTGAATGTCTATGTTTATTAAAGATCACTTCTTTTATTGATGTTTTCTCTTCCATAACTCCCTCCAATCTGCAAAACCTAATCAATGGAATCCTCATATCGTGTCTTTTCACGGGTCTCAATTAAACAAACTTATACATTAATACATCATCCGCATAACGGTCCTCAGAAAACTTGATATCTTTAACTTTGCGACCTTCCTCCACAAATCCAAGACCCTCATATAACCTGATGGCCCGTTCATTTGTAGAAAGCACACCGAGACAAACCTTTTCGATAAGCGGGTTTTCAGCTGCCCAGTCTAAGATATACATAATCAGCGCTTTTCCTATTCCTCTGTTTCGAAAGGAAGGCTTGATCATCATCCCTATCGACCCGGTATGTGCTAATCTGCTGCGTGAACTCGTTTGGAATGCAATCCAGCCAACTACTGCTCCATCTATTTCAGCTGCAACAATCGTTTCTCTTTCACTTTGTATTACCTTATGTATCCATTCCTGTTGTTCTTCCACCGTTTTATTAAACTCTTCCGGCGCAGTAATTAAGTAATCTAGTTCCGCTACTACACACTCTTGAATATCTAGAATTACAGCTGCATCCGCTTCTGTTGCTTCTCTTAAAATCAAATTATTTTTCAGTATTCCCATCCTCTCTATGGCTTAGCTTATTTTAATTAGAAGTCATCATATGAACGAATCGTACAAAGCCTCGGAGCATCCAGAAAACCATTCTCGCCAACAGTACAAACAGGCCTGGCACCCAATCCAATAAATCAAAGACAAAGTCCCAGACCGAATAATGACCGGTTTGTTTACTTTTTCTCAGCACGACTCTTTTACTCTCGAGCCATTCTTTCATCTTCCAGCCCCTCCCTTAAGGTCCTCTGCTTTTTTAC
Organism: Halobacillus rhizosphaerae; assembly: GCF_046719735.1. Classification (NCBI taxonomy): domain Bacteria; kingdom Bacillati; phylum Bacillota; class Bacilli; order Caryophanales; family Bacillaceae; genus Halobacillus; species Halobacillus rhizosphaerae. The sequence goes on along the minus strand of NZ_JAUTWQ010000015.1, from coordinate 9,742 downwards.
GTATCACAACACAGGAAAGTTTCATTCCTCTACATTAACAATACCATAAAATGGCAGATATCGATCTGGAAGCGATTAAATTCCCAGATAAAAAAGCAGTTCACCCCAGCGTACAATGCTGTACACGAGTTGAACTGCTTGAGCACGTCTACCTATTCTTTCTCACTTTCCACTCCCTTTAAAATAAAGGAAAACGGCAAGGCAATAATCAGCACTGCTGCCGATACTAAGAACGCTTCATTCAGCGTTTGCAGCGCAGCCGCCGTTTTGTCCATATCTGTGACAGACATAATCTGCGCGCGTCTTACTTCATAATAAATCGAGAAGAACACGATCCCAAGCGATGAGGAGATTTGCCGGATAATATTGTTCATCGCTGACCCTTGAGCGACGAGCGACTCAGGAATCGCGTTCATTCCTGAAGTTGTGGCTGGCATATTTCCCATACCCATTCCAAGTCCGCGGACCGTGTTCAGAGCAAGGATCAGCCAGTAAGGCGTCGACAGCTTTAACATACCTAACCCTATCGTCGCCGCAGCCATAATTGCCAAACCGGGCGGCACGACGTATTTTGGTCCTTTTTTATCAAGAATTCTCCCGCCTATGGACATAAATATTCCGCTTGCCGCTGCAGCAGGCAGAAAGAGTACCCCTGTCATGACTTCATTTAATCCATACACATTTTGAATTAATAATGGCAGCAGGAAAATCCCTGAAAACAGGCCGATCGAGGCCGATGAAGTGACGAGAATTGAAACGGTATAGGTCGGCACTTTGAAGACAGATAAGTTGAGCAGCGGATCGCTTTGCCGGTTTTCATAGAAAACGAAAGCAATAACCGCTGCGATTCCTGCAATAATTAAAGTCAAATTCAGTGGATCTACAAGATTTTCAAGCGTCTTTCCCCGGCCTAACGCATAGAGAACACTTCCAATGCCGAGGGTAATGATAAGAAACCCAACTAAATCAAACTTCTTCTCTGGATCTGTTTCTGTCCGCTCCAGAAATTTAAAGGATAAAATAAGTCCCGTTAAACCAAATGGAATGTTGAAAGCAAACAACCACGGCCAGTCCAAATACTGAATTAAAAACCCGCCGACAGTTGGCCCAACAGCCGGGGCTACCATCGCTGCGACACCGTAGACTCCTACGGCCAGCCCTCTTTCATGACGGGGGAATGAGTTGAAAATCAAAGCCATCGCAATCGGCATCATCAAGCCGCCGGCCATGCCTTGAATGGCTCTTGAGATAATAACCATAGGCAGTGTACTGGAGAAAAAACCAGACAACGAACCGAGAATAAAGATGGAAAGTCCGGTCAAATACACCTTTTTCTTCCCAAACCGATCTCCAAAGTAACCAGTTAAAGGCATCGTCATTCCCATGGAAACCATAAAAATGGTAAGAATCCAGCCTACTGCGACCGCATTAGAATGAAAGATCTCAATAAACCTGGGGAGGATCGGATTTAACATACTATTGTTTAATATCACCGTAAACGTTCCAAACAAAACGGATACAACCACGAGCCATTTATTCTGTACCTTACTCATCATAGACCCTCCAATCTTTCGCCTTACGAAGTTCCCCTTAACCTAAACACTTACAAATATATAGAGCTGAAACAGCTGAATGATCAGAATAAGTCCTAGACAGATCACATTTGATTTAACATTCTTTTTCAAGAAGATCAAGTTCAAAGCGGTAAGAAACCCAATGATTCCTATAATGATAGCTAGGTAAATGGTTAAGCCTGCAACTGTAAAAGTAAACGTAAACAAAGGAAACAAAAACATTAAAGAGATGTGATCCTTTTTTCTGTCCATAATACCCTCCTTTAACGTAGAGCCAGCATATGCGATTGAACTTGCTCCCTCACTTATCGTCTCTCCCACACTTTTATGTGAAACGGTACCGTCCGTTATAGAAGAGACCAATCAAATACTCCCCGTGCACCCACTCAACCTTTTCTTGTTATTCTACGAACCCTTATCATCTTCCCTTTTACCCTCTATTAGAATTCCAGACAAAAAAAGGACAACCAGAACGGTTCCCCTTTTTTCTTCATTCATCCTCCTGCATTTCTGAGAGCGGATAATGCTTCAAGAAATAAACAAGCGCTTGTAATTCAATAGACAAATCAATATGGTGCACCCTGACATTGGCAGGAACGCTGATCCGCGCCGGTGTGAAATTCAGGATACCAGATACCCCGGCTTCAACCAGTCGGTCGGCAATCCCTTGTGCTGCGGATGCCGGTACCGTTAAAATAGCTACGGACAGATCTCCCATTTTCTTTTCCAAATTATCAATATGTTCAACAGGTACTCCGCCAACTTCCTGCCCGACCCGGTCGTAATTCGCATCAAATGCCACTTCGATCTTCGTATTATTATTTTTCGTAAAGTTATAGTTTAGAAAAGCGGTGCCCAAATTCCCAACACCAATCAATGCTACCTTTGTGGTTTCATCCTGATCCAGAGTTTTTCTGAAAAAAGAGAGTAAGTATTCAACATTATAGCCGTAGCCTTTCTTGCCAAGTGCCCCGAAGTAAGAAAAGTCTCTGCGTATCGTTGCGGAATCGACCTTCACCGCTTCACTAAGCTCTTTGGAAGAGACTCGCATTTTTCCCTGGCTGTGCAGATTATTTAAGAAACGGTAATAAAGCGGAAGCCGCTTTGCCGTCGCCTGGGGTATTTTGGTTTGTTCAAGATCCATTTGACTTCCTCCTTCTACCGGTCTTTCCTCTGGTAATCTCCGTTCTTCCCGCCTGTCTTCTCTTCCAGGTAAGTCGGTCCGATTACCATCCCTTTATCTAACGCCTTGCACATATCGTAAACCGTCAACGCCGCTGCGGATGCGGCCGTTAGCGCTTCCATTTCCACACCGGTACTTCCCTTTGTTTTCACTGAAACATGGATGTGCAATTCCGGTTGTTTACCTTCCACGTCCCAATCGAAGGTTACATCTACGCCTGAAAGAGACAGCGGATGACACATGGGAATCCAGTCGGACGTTTTCTTCGCTGCCATAATGCCTGCTACCTGTGCGACGGCGAGCACGTCCCCTTTTTTTATCGAGTTATTCGCTATATGATTATAAATCTCTGCATTGACCTGCACACTCGTACGTGCGGCAGCCGTGCGGACGGATTCTTCTTTGTCAGAAATATCGACCATTCGTGCTCGGCCCTGAGTATTAAAATGGGTAAACTCAGCCATTTGAATGCCCCTTTAACTATTAAATTTCACAATCTCAACACTGAAAGACTACTCTTATTCTACCAAAAAATCAACCTTAAGTCGTTAAAGATTTCACAAACTGCGAACTAGAACCTTGCTACTCTCTTCCTATATAAGATACACTTATTTCATTGAGGTGAAACGACATGATTCTCATGCAGCTGAATCAATTAACGAAGCGCTTTGGCGCGGAATTAATTTTATCGAATATTAAATTGGAAGTACAAATGAATGATCGAATCGCGATTGTCGGACGGAATGGAGCCGGAAAATCGACGCTGTTGAAAATGATGGCGGGCGAAATGAGCCATGATTCCGGTGATATTTTTAAACCGAAAGAAACGACCGTCGGTTATTTAGCGCAGAACACAGGTCTGCAGTCAGATCAAACGATTTATAAGGAAATGGAAATGGTCTTTACCCATTTAAAGCAGCTGGAAGCAGAGCTGCGAACGATGGAAGCGCAAATGGCCGATCCTGATTTATTAGATAACCCGCAGCAGTACGAACAGCTGCTGGCTGAATATGACCGCAAGCAGGATTACTTTAAGACCGCTGGCGGCTATCAGTATGAAGCGGAGATTAAATCCGTGCTGAACGGGCTGAATTTCACTAAGAAGGACTGGGACACGGCGATTACGTCGTTAAGCGGAGGCCAGAAAACACGGCTCGCTCTCGGCAAACTGCTGCTGACCAGTCCGGATGTCTTAATTCTGGACGAACCGACCAACCACTTAGACATTGACACACTCGCCTGGCTCGAGGGCTATCTGCAGTCTTATCAGGGAGCTGTAGTGATCGTTTCCCACGACCGCTACTTCCTCGATAAGATCGTCAATACCGTTTACGAGATTGCTTACCAGGCTTCTAAGAAATATCCAGGCAATTACAGTGATTATTTAAAGAAGAAAGAAGCAGACTTTGAGCTTGAAATGAAACGATTTGAAAAGCAGCAGTCGGAAGTAAAGCGGATGGAAGATTTTATTCAAAAGAATATCGTCCGGGCCACCACCAGTAAACGAGCGCAAAGCCGCCGAAAGCAGCTTGAGAAAATGGATAAACTGGAAAAGCCGAAAGAAGACGGCCAATCAGCCAAGTTCAGCTTTCAAATTAACCGCAAAAGCGGCAATGATGTGTTAAAGCTCCGAGATCTTTCGTTCAGGTATCAGGCAGATAAGCCGCTGCTGTTTCAAGATTTGAACGTGGATTTAAATAGAGGGGATTCGGTCGCCTTAGTGGGGCCGAATGGTGTTGGAAAAACTACGCTGCTTAAAACGATCCTGGGAACTCTCACTCAAGCGAACGGAGACGTGAAGCTTGGCACCAATGTGCAAATTGGCTATTACGATCAGGAGCAGACGAACCTGAACCCGAAGAAAACTGTACTGCAGGAGTTATGGGATGACTATCCGCTTACGAATGAGAAAGATATTCGCACCGTGCTTGGAAACTTTCTCTTTTCCGGAGAAGATGTGCTAAAGCCCGTATCAGCGTTAAGCGGCGGAGAAAAAGCCCGCCTCTCCCTTGCCAAGCTGATGATGCAGAAGGCGAACTTTCTAGTGCTCGATGAGCCGACCAACCACCTGGACCTCGATAGCAAAGAGGTCCTAGAAGCAGCACTTGTCGATTATCCCGGGACCCTTCTGTTTGTCTCTCACGACCGCTATTTCATTAACAAAATAGCGACCCAGGTCGTGGAAATGCAGCCGGATGCAACGCGCATGTTCCTCGGAGATTACGATTACTATGTTGAGAAAAAGCGAGAGGAATATGAGCTGGAGCAGTTAGAAGAGCAAGAACGCCAGCAGGCAGCTGGTCCAGAAGAGGAACCGAAGGCGAAAAACAGCTTTGAACAGGATAAAGCGGCTAAGCGTGAAGAACGTAGAAAAAATCGCCGAATTGAAGAGATAGAAGAAGAGATTGAGCAAATTGAAGCACAGTTAGAGGAGAATGAAACGCTGCTGTGTGATCCTAAAGTATTTCAAGACCATGAACGTTCCATGGAAATCACCGAAAGCAACGAAGCACTGAACACCCAGCTGGAAGCACTCATGGAAGAGTGGGAATCTCTCCATAGCTAGATGTTAAATCCCCCGAAGGCTTATACCAATGGCCTACGGGGATTCTTTTTTATTCTGTTTGTATATTGTTGTATGAGAGGCAAATATATTATCCACAGTTCTATCCACTTATCAACGTTGATATTATCGAACTTAAATCATTTATGCACATTATCCACATTTGTCCACAGAGTTATACACATTTATGTTAACGATTTCTTTACACAAATAAACATACCATTAACAACTTATCCACTGCATAATTATTCATCTGTGCATAACTTTTCAGCTAAAAAAAGACCTTTCTTAGACTCCTAAGAAAGGTCTTCCTTATAACTCATTAATTTTCTATCTCCATAATTTTCAAGATCTAAGCCCGGATTTGCATTTAAATCCCAGCCTGCCCTGTGACCCTGATTAAACGCGACAGCCCCTGCTGCAGCAATCATCGCCGCGTTATCCGTGCAAAGGTGAAGGGGTGGAATAAGCAACTCTGCTCCTGCGTCTTTGAACTTTTCCTGAAGCGCTGCACGCAGTCCTTTGTTAGCAGCAACTCCCCCGGCAACGATCACTTGTTTCACGTTGTAATCCTGCGCCGCTTGATATGCTTTTGTGGATAACACATCAATGACACTCGCCTGAAAACTTGCAGCAATGTCTTCTGGCTTTAATTCTTCGCCTTTTTGCTTGGCATTATGAAGCCTGTTGATAACTGCGGATTTCAAGCCGCTGAAGCTAAAATCGTACGATCCTTTTTCAAGCCAGGCTCGCGGAAAGTCTATTGATTCCTCTCCTTTTGCTGCGAGCTGATCTATATACGGCCCTCCTGGATAAGGGAGCTTCAGCGTGCGGGCCACTTTATCATAAGCTTCTCCAGCTGCATCATCTCTCGTTTCTCCAATCACTTCAAAAGAACCATGTTCCCTCATCAGGATTAGTTCCGTATGACCGCCTGAGACCACTAAAGCAAGCAGTGGAAACTCAAACTCTTTTTCTAATCGATTGGCATAAATGTGGCCGGCAATATGATGAACACCGACGAGCGGTTTCTGCTTGGCAAAGGCTAATGACTTCGCAGCATTTACACCGATTAACAATGCCCCTACCAGACCAGGTCCTTCAGTAACGGCAATCGCATCCATATCCTCAAGCGTAAGACCAGCTTCGGTAAATGCTTCCTCTAACGTTAAGGTAATTTGTTCAATATGGTGTCTGGAAGCAATTTCTGGAACCACTCCGCCAAATCGCTTGTGACTCTCGATTTGAGAAGCCACAATGTTCGTAACAAGTTCCCGTTCATTCTTCACAATCGCCACTGCGGTCTCGTCACAGCTGGTTTCTATTGCTACAATATATTGATCATTTTTCATTTTAATCCCACCCACATTACTAAAGCATCTTCTCCATTATCGGTATAATAATTTTTTCTAATTCCTCCAGGGACGAGCCCGAATTTACGATATAAGTGCTGTGCTCCTGTATTGGATACCCGTACTTCCAGCGAAAGCTGCACAGCCCCCCGGTCAATCGCTTCTAATAAGGTTTGTCTGAATAACTCTTCTCCGTACTTCATTCCTCGAAATTCGGGATGTATGGCGATGTTGGTAATGTGCGCTTCATCAATAATCAGCCACAAACCACAGTAGCCAACAACCTTCTCATCAACTTCTGCCACAAAATAGTGAGCATACGGATTATCATTGATCTCGTTAAAAAAGGTTTCCTCAGTCCAGGGCACAGCGAAGGAAGCGTACTCCACCACCATGACTTCCTTTATGTCCTCATCTTCCATCGGTCTAATCAGCACTGTCATTTATTTGTTCTCCTGCTGGGCGAGCCACTTGGCTTCTGCTTCCGGCAGTCGTAAGTAATTGGGCACAAGTTCATGAATGGAACCAGCTTCTTGCTTCATCCCTGCCAAAGCTACAGCTGCCGGTCGTGCGTAGTGGTAAGGGCTTTCCGGAATAACCGCCTGCTCCCCTAAGATCTCGCGAATCAATGCTTCATGGAGTGATAGATCCTGACTAATGAATAGAACCTGCTTATCCAAACCTTGCAGCTCCTTCAGCCAATCCTCCATCAATACGTTGACTTCCTTCTTCTCCAGTTCCATGGAGCTGTTATAAAGCCCAGTATAAACCAGCCCACGTCTCGCATCAAAAAACGGACAGATATATCCATCAAAAAATACTCCCTGCCGCGCTGCTGCCTCAAGACTGGAAACTCCAACTACAGGAATGTTTAAGGCCCACGCCATTGTCTTCGCCGTCGTTAATCCGATTCTCACGCCTGTATAAGAACCCGGCCCTTGTGCAACTGCGATCCTATCCAGTTCTTCAGGTGCCGTACCTGTCTCCTTCATCAAATCGTTGATTGCCGGCATTAAACGGACGGAGTGATTCTTCTTAATATGGGTAACCAACTCCCCGGCAACGGCACCATTTTTTAAGATTGCCACACCCATTACATAGTTTGATGTATCTATGGCCAATATGTTCATCTGCCTAACTCCTTACAAACCTCTTCAAAATGCTGTGAAGAAGCTTCTAGCATTATGGTACGTTTTTCGTCATCCACATACTTGATCTGGATGGCCAAACGCTGTTCCGGTAAATATTCTTCAATAAAATGCGCCCACTCTACCACCGTGACGCCCTCTCCTTCAAAAAATTCCTCAAATCCTAAATCTTCATCACTATCTTCCAGACGATAAACGTCCATATGGTAAAAGGGCATCCGCCCCTTATATTGTTTAATAATAGTAAAGGTTGGGCTATTGATCGTACGCGTGACCCCGAGGCCACGCCCCAAACCTTTTGTAAAGGTCGTTTTTCCCGCCCCAAGATCTCCTTCTAACGTTAACACATCTCCAGGGGAAAGCTCCCGTCCTAACCGTTCAGCAAATTCCATCGTTTCTTCAGGAGAAGTGGTTTGCAGTTCAAAAGTTGTCAACGTATTATTCTCCTCCTTTTAAATGCGTATAACCCGATTTTTTAAGCACAGCAGCTTCGCTATTTTTATGCAGGATAACTTGGCCAAACTCCTTCGCTTTTTCTTCGACTTGACCGATGATGTGGATAGGAAGATGCAATTCATCGGCTGCTGCTTGTACTGCTTGCCAATTCTCTTCAGCGACCGTACCTAGAAGTTCAAAATCTTCTCCGCCCGACAACATCCACTCTTGTGAATCATTAGGAAACAGAGCAGCTAAGGCTTGGGAACAAGGAAGCCAATTATTCTCAATATGAAGATCAACCTGAGAAGCTGCCGCAATTTCATTTGCTTCATTGGCTATCCCATCACTTACATCATTTAACGCAAGTCGATCGATATCATGGATCGAAGCAGCGAAACGCACACGCGGAGATGGCTGTCGATGTCTCTGTATTAAATAAGCAGCTGCCTCCGAAGAACTATCCATTTGGTTAAGAAGTAATTCTAAACCACCCCTGGAATCACCCAGAGTACCGGTTACAAAGATACGGTCTCCTGCTTGAGCGTGAGAGCGATACCGAGCTTCACCTATTTTAACATAACCCATTACAGTAATGGAGATCGACAGTTCCTTGCCAGAAACCGTGTCTCCCCCAATTAAATCTACCTGATAAGCTTCAGCGAGTTCCTTCATCCCTTCATAGATCCCTTTCAATTCCTCATGGCTGTAATCTTTAGGAACGACAAGCGACACGAGATAAAAAGCAGGCACACTCCCCATCGCTGCAAGATCACTTAAGTTAGCCGCAAGGGCTCTGTATCCAATATGGAAGGGCTCCATCGTGTCTTTAGAAAAGTGTACACCATCCACCATGGTATCCACAGTAGTAACCACATCCCTATTACCAGGACGAAACACCGCAGCATCGTCATCAATTCCTTGAATAAGTGATTTCTGATGAAGATAGGCAGGGCGGATAGATTGTATAAATGCAAATTCATCCACAAACATTCACCTCAATTACTTCCATTCACTATTTCTATTATACCAATGGAAGCGGACAATTAAAAAAATCCATAACAAAAGCCTTAGGAAAAGTTCCTAAGGCTGAAAAATTAAAATTAAATGGCGGTCCGGACGGGACTCGAACCCGCGACCTCCTGCGTGACAGGCAGGCATTCTAACCAGCTGAACTACCGGACCACTAAAATGAAATACTAGTAAAAAAATCCTCTAATAAAACTACAAAATTTAATGAACTACTAAGTAATCCATTAAATAAATTGGGTTGCACTTACGTGCTATATTGGATGCACTGAAGTGCTGCGGTTTAAAATTGGTTGCGGGGGCAGGATTTGAACCTGCGACCTCCGGGTTATGAGCCCGACGAGCTACCAGACTGCTCTACCCCGCGATAATGTAAAAGCGGTAATGCTCTTACTAAATATATGAAATTTAAAATCAAACAACGTGGCGACGTCCTACTCTCACGGGGATCGACCCGA
>NZ_JAUTWQ010000014.1:0-169698 GCF_046719735.1 Halobacillus rhizosphaerae | reverse complement strand
AAATAGAACTTGAGAAATTCATCATCAACTATAATCACAAACGAATTAAATCAAAACTTCGAATGAGTCCTGTGCAATATCGTGAAAAACTTCAAGAAATAGCTTAATTACATAGTGTCCAAATATAAGGGGTCACTTCACTCCCTGTGGGGTCTCGCCTAGCACCTTCTCCCACGGGAGTCTCGTCATTTCCTTCGCCACCCCTACGTTTAAATAGTGAACGGCCCCTTTTCCAAGTCACTGAATCCATTTTCTTACTCTTATAAAATCATGATTATAAATGTGAGGTCCATTTCTACCTTGTACATGTAGAGCTTATTATTGTCACACTTCTTTTTATATTTCCTTTCTCTCCTTAATCAAAAAGAGAGGTGGGAAATCAAGGGACTCCTTCCAGACTTCGCATCATCATTCTCTAGAAATCATTTCAAGTCACCACCTAAAAATGAGTTGGAAATTTAAAAGATTTCTTTGTTCTCGATTCTTCAGTAAAAGGGGAGAAATCGACCAACGACTTACTTTTTTCCTGTTCATAATGTTCATTTGATGGGATAAAGAATATTGTTCCCTATGATTTACTTTCATGAAGGGATTGCTTGGAAATGACTCGGCCAGCTGCATCGCCCAGACACTCGCGTCATAAGCCGACCTCCACTCTCTGGTAATCGTAAAGGAAATTTTCTAAATATCTCGAAACGGGAGCTAAACTGGAATAATGAATTCCTATAATCAGGCTCTCGTATAACTACTAGCACTAAGATCTAACATTAATTTTTATTAGCTGAATGAATATGTAAATGAGAACGGGGTATAGAAGAAGTAGTTGAAACTATACCATCCTGCTTGTATAGTTAACAGCATAAATTTGTAAGTTAAGGGAGATTCGAATGGGCAGAAGTTCTCGGAAAACAGAAATTCTTCATGCTGCTTCAAAGATCGTCAGTGAAGAGGGTATATTCAATTTAACTTTAGAAGCCGTTGCCAAACAAGCAGGCATTTCTAAAGGGGGTTTGCTCTATCACTTTCCGTCTAAAGAAGCATTAGTTAAAGGAATGGTTGAGCATTTGGCTGCCAACTATCAAGAGAAAATCAGAGAGAACGCTGAAGCGGACCCCGTGAAAAAAGGGAGATGGACCCGTTCTTTTCTTGATGTCACCTTTAATCAAAGTTATGAAAATAAGGATATGAATGCGGGCCTGATGGCAGCAAAGGCGGTTAACTCTGATTTATTACATCCCATTCGCGAAGCTTATTCTAACTGGCAGCATGAGATTGAAAATGACGGACTTGATCCCGTTCAGGCTACTATTATCCGTCTGGCTATTGATGGTATTTGGTTATCAGAACTATTTGATATCTATCAAATTGAGACTACGAAAAAAGATGAAGTGTATAGAACATTGAAAGCTCTGACAGAAGAATAATCCAAGCTTTATTGGCTCTACCCAACCGGGTGGAGCTTTTTTTGCGTGGAAAAATCCTTTCTTGTACCAGTCTTCTAAACCACGCCGTATAACTGAATTGTAAGCCTTTTCTACATAATTACTTCCTCAATAGTTTGGCAAGACCCCCTTGAAACAAAACCGTCTGGATGGTACAGTTTTGAATGTGTTGAAAAACCGTCTGGATGGTACAGTAATTTTTTTTATATAGATAATTAAGCAGAAGGAGGCAGTCAATATGACTCAAAAAGTATTACTCACTGCGGCTGTTACAGGGGCCGGAGATACGACCGAAAAAAATCCTCACGTACCGGTTACGCCTAAGGAGATCGCGGATTCAGCAATTGAATCGGCTAAAGCAGGGGCAACAGTTGCCCATGTGCATGCAAGGGATCCAAAAACGGGCGGCATCAGTCATGATCCTGAACATTACCGTGAAATTGTCGACCGGATTCGAGAGTCAGAAACCGATGTGATCATTAATATTACTTCTGGAGGCGGCGGTGACTTTATTCCAAGTCTTGCTACGCCGGCAGCAGGTGGAGAAGGTACGGATATGCAAACACCGGCAGAACGACACGAGCCTGTTGGAGAGCTGCTTCCGGAAATGTGCACGCTGGACTGCGGCAGTACAAACTTCGGAAATATGATCTATCTTAGCCCGACAGATTGGCTTCGTGAGCAGGCGAAACTTGTCCAGGAAAGCGGCGTCAAGCCTGAACTGGAATGCTTCGATACTGGCCATATTCGTTTTGCTAAACAGTTAATAGCTGAAGGTCTGGTTGACGGCGATCCGATGTTTCAATTCTGCCTGGGAATCCCTTGGGGAGCTGAAGCTGACGCTGAAACGATGTTATATATGAAGAATCGTCTTCCTGAGAATGCAAATTGGTCTGCCTTTGGAATCGGCCGGATGCAAATGCCGATTGCAGCACAAGCAGCATTAATAGGCGGTAACGTACGAGTAGGTTTAGAAGACAATATTTACTTGAAAAAAGGTGTTATGGCAAAAAATGAACAACTGGTTGATAAAGCAGCTGGCATGCTTCACGGAAATGGCATCGATATTATGACACCGCAGGAAGCACGCGAACAATTCAACCTTAGAAATCCATACAAGGGAGGTCAATCCTAATGACAACAATTAAAAATATTACCGTAGTTGGAACGGGGGTCATTGGCAATGGCTGGATCGCTCGTTTTCTAGCGCAAGGTTATGATGTTATCGCTTTTGATCCAGCAGAAGGTGCTGAAGAACGTACTCGGAATGCCGTCCAGCTTGCTTGGACTTCTCTAGAAGAACGAGGTCTTGCCGAAGGGGCAGACCAGAATCGTTTAACATTTGCACAGACGATCGAAGAGGCAGTCTCTCATGCAGACTTCATTCAAGAAAACGTGCCAGAGCGTGAAGAACTGAAGAAAAGCGTCCTTGAGCAGATCGATGAGCATAGTAAACAGGAAGCTATTATTGCTTCCAGTACGTCAGGAATCATTCCGAGTACGCTGCAATCCGGTATGCAGAATCCAGAGCGATTCATTGTTGCTCATCCATTTAATCCCGTATATTTACTCCCGCTTGTAGAAGTTGTTGGAGGAAAGAATACATCCTCTGCCACTATCAAACAAGTGTGCGATTTCTTTGAGTCAGCAGCTATGAAACCTCTTGTTATTCACCGCGAAATTGATGGTCACGTGGCTGACCGTTTAATGGAAGCTTTGTGGCGCGAAGCTCTGCACCTTGTCAATGATGGTGTGGCGACAACGGAAGAAATCGATACAGCTATTATTTATGGAGCAGGATTACGCTGGGCACAAATGGGACCATTCTTAACTTTCCACTTAGCAGGTGGAGAACAAGGAATGCGCCACATGCTAGAACAATTCGGCCCTGCCCTTAAGCTGCCTTGGACGAAACTGGAGGCACCAGAATTAACGGATGAGCTAAAGGAACGTGTCATTGAAGGCTGTGAAAGCTATGCTGGTGATGAATCTGTCGCTGAGCTAGAAGCGAAACGCAATGAGTTCCTCGTGAAATTACTAGATTTAGTGGAAGATTACTGGCCAGCATCTAAAAGTCTTGCTAAAGAGTAAAAAAATAGAAGATGGAGTGATGAATGTGCTTGAATCTGCATTTAATTATCAGGATCATGTCCGACATGAATGGGTCGATTATAACGGACATATGAATGACGCAGCCTATGCCGCTGTTTTTAGTCACGCGGTGGATCAATTCATGGATTACATTGGCTTAGATGAACGTGCCCGTGGATCCTATGAATATACGATTTTTACTTTGGAAACACACCTTTGCTACTTAAAGGAAGCGCATGAACAGGAAGAAGTTAATGTTTCCATCCAAGTATTAGATCACGATTCCAAAAGGATGCACGTTATTTTTACTATGAAAAACGGCAAAGGCGATTCACTTGCAACTAGTGAGCAAATGTTAATGGGAATGAGTACCGCAGAGAACCGGCCGGCGCCCTTCCCTGAAACAGTAGCTCATATTATTCAGCAAATAAGTAAAGCGCATGAACATTTAGATACACCTAAACAAGTGGGCAGACAAATTAGGATAAGACGATAAGTCATCACTTGATCAGGAATATAGAGGAGAATGTTTATGAATAAGATAGAAGTCAATAATATGACGAAAATTTTCGGAGCTCATCCCCATAAAGGGCTGGAACGTTTAAATAAAGGAGAACAAAAGGATCAAATTCTTGAAGAAACAGGATTAACGGTAGGGGTCAACCAAGCCTCCTTTGCCGTTAAGCCTGGCGAATTCTTTGTCATTATGGGACTGTCCGGAAGCGGTAAGTCTACCTTGATTCGTTTGGTGAACCGTCTTATTGAACCTACTGCTGGTGAAGTCTACATTGACGGCGATGATATTACGAAAATGACTCAGGACAAGCTTATTGATACAAGAAGGAAGAAGCTTGGCATGGTATTCCAGAAATTTGGTCTGTTTCCCCATAGAAACGTCCTGGATAACGTAGGCTACGGTCTAGAAATTCAAGGGATGAAGAAAGCGGAAAGAGAAGAAAAAGCGAGAAAATCAATCTTGGATGTTGGGCTAAAAGGATATGAAACAAGCTATCCCGATCAATTAAGCGGCGGAATGCAGCAACGTGTCGGCCTGGCAAGAGCGCTTGCCAATGATACGGACATTCTGTTGATGGACGAAGCCTTCAGTGCGCTTGATCCGCTCATTCGTAAAGAGATGCAGGATGAATTGCTTCATTTGCAAAAGAAATTAGGCAAAACGATTTTATTTATTACCCATGACTTGGATGAAGCTTTAAAACTCGGGGACCGTGTTGCCATTATGAAAGATGGGCGGATTGTTCAGGTGGGTACCTCGGAAGAAATCCTTGAAAATCCGGCGAATGATTACGTCTCAAACTTTGTAAAAGATGTTGATCGTTCGAAAGTTCTTGAAGCGAATCATGTCATGCAGAAACCTGAGGTGTTAACCACCTATAAAGATGGTCCGCGTGTAGCCGTTAGAAAAATGGAAGAAGTCGGTGCCTCTAGTATTTTCGTCGTCGATAAAGAAGACAATTTCAAAGGACTGCTGACGATTGACGACGCCATTCATGCTTATAAAAACGGGACACCTTTAGAAAATGTTCTGATTGAAGACGTAGATACAACATCTCTTACCACCCCGCTCAATCAATTAATAGGAATTGCCGCGGAGACGAAATATCCGATTGTGGTCCTTGAAGATGGAAAATTGATGGGGATTATCTCAAGAGTTTCTATTCTTTCAGGCTTAGTACTCGGTAAAGATCAAACAGAGGAGGATGCATCATGAATTATTTCTATTTTCCATTAGAAGAATGGACGAATACATTTGTGAATAGTTGGCTTCTCCCTGTATTGGGCGGCTTCTTTGATCAAATTAGCATTGCGCTGGGAGCGTTCATTACAGGAGTAACGAATCTGCTCATGGCGATCCCTCCAGAAATTATTACTCTTGTTCTTATGTTACTCGCGTGGAGAGCAGCTGGGAAAGGAATTGCTTTATTTACTTTAATCGGCTGCATTTACCTAGGATCGGTCAATCTGTGGGATGGAGCGATGCAGACAGTGGCCGTGGTCATTGTTTCTACGATTTTATCCATTATCGTCGGTGTGCCGGCTGGGATTTTAAGTGCAACCAACTCAGTATTTGACAAAATTATTCGTCCAATTTTAGATTTCATGCAAACCCTGCCAAGCTTTGTATATTTAATACCTGCCATTCTATTATTTGGACTTGGCGGCGTACCCGCAGTTATTTCAACATTTGTCTTCGCAACTCCCCCTGCCGTACGTATGACGAGTTTAGGGATTAAACAAGTCCCTGCTGATGTTGTGGAAGCATCAAGAGCATTTGGATCGACTTCTAAACAGCTGTTGTTTAAAGTTCAGCTTCCAATGGCAGTACCGACCATTATGGCAGGAATTAATCAGACAATCATGTTAGCTCTGTCCATGGCAGTTATTGCTTCCATGATTGGAGCACCCGGTCTTGGTTCTACCGTGCTTTCAGGAATCTCCAAAGTGAATGTTGGTCTTGGATTAACAGGTGGATTAGGAATCGTGGTCTTAGCGATTATTCTTGACCGAATTACTCAAGGTTTAGGAAGAAAAGTATAAAACTAAAGGAGAAGATGACTAATGAAAAAGCGTATAGTATTAGCAGTAATCACTACTTTATTATTATCGATCATGGCAGCTTGTTCCTCAGATAAAGAGGCAAGCAGCAAATCTTCAGATGAATCAAGTAAGGGAGAGACAATTACTTTCGGCGTAACCCCTTGGACAAGTACGGTGCCTCCGACTAAGATTGCCGGGCTGATTTTAGAAGACATGGGTTATAAGGTGAAAGAAACGAAAGCCGATGCCGGTGGAGTTTACATGGGTCTTTCACGCGGAGATCTTGACGTATTTATGGATTCATGGCTTCCAATGCACAAAGTATATTTGGATAAGTTCGGAGATAAATTAGATGATACTGCCGTCAGTTATCCGAAAGCTGCTACTGGCTGGGTTGTTCCAACTTATATGAAAGATATCAATTCTGTTTCCGATTTAAAAGGAAAAGAAGATGAGTTTAACAACAAATTTTATGGCATTGAAGAAGGCGCTAGTGCCACAGAAGAGTCCAACGATATGATCAAAGACTACGGACTGGATATGAAACAGGTGAATTCTTCTGAAGGCGGCATGATCGCCCAAGCTTCTCGTAAAATTGCTCAGAAGAAGCCGGTCGTATTCTTTGGCTGGCGTCCACACAGCATGTTCAACAAGTTTGATCTCAAAGTTCTGAAAAACGACAAAGGGTACTTTGAATCCTCTTCCGTTCATGTCATCACGAACAGCAAGCTTAAAGATCGTGCTCCTGATGCCTACAAGTTCTTAAGCAATTGGAGTATTTCAATTGACGATGTAGAGGAAATGATCGTCCAGATCGAAGAAAAAGGGAAAGATCCGGAGAAAGTGGCTCGTGAATGGATCAATAACCATCAGGATAAAGTAGATAAAATGATGGGTAAATAAGAAGCAGAGATAGGACCTGTATAGTGATATGCAGGTCCTTTCATAATTCCTCCTAAATGGAATCATACGTGTGTAGATTGGTTAAATAGTACCTTTTCAATAAGAGGAAAGAAGGGTGAAAAATGCTAGAAAATCCCTCTATTATTATAGATAAAGATGTACCTTGTAAACTAAGAGATGGGACAATTCTATACTCTAATATTTACCGGCCCCAAACAAATGAGGCTTACCCCGTCTTGCTTACCCGTCACCCTTACAACAAGAATCTTCCTGACTTTTCTCATCGTTATGTAGATCCACTAGAATTGGCACGCTCCGGCTATGTTGTTATTATCCAAGACGTACGGGGCAGGTTTGCTTCTGAAGGAGAGTTTCAGCCTTTTATTCAAGAGCCAAAGGATGGGTATGACACAGTAGAATGGGCTGCGAACCTTTCGTATAGTGATGGAAATGTGGGGATGTTTGGTTTGTCCTATTACGGGTTTACGCAATTGTACGCAGCATCAGAGCGGCCCCCATCCTTGAAGGCGATTTTTCCTGCGATGTCAGGGAGATATTTTTATGATGCCCTGATTTCCACGGGTAGCATCTTTCATCTTGGCCTGTTTACTACATGGCTGCTAGATTCTGTGGCTCCGGATTATTTAAATAGAATCCAGAACCCTGAGAGTCATATGAAAACTATTCATCAGGATCTAAACCGAATTTTCGATTGGTACGCCTACAAACCAATGAAAGATTGGCCGCCGCTTCATATTCATCCGTCCCTGGGAAAATTGTTTACTTGTTATTTATATGCGAATGAGAGAATCATAGATGAAGTGCATAGGAAATCAGAAGCGAAGGCTTTGGATCTGCCTGCCTACCACTTAGCGGGCTGGTACGATTGCTTTTTAGAGTCTTCTTTAAAAAATTATCAGGAGATGAAAGAATCCTCTTCCGTTCAAAAACTTATTGTAGGTCCATGGAGTCATGGGAATTTCCAAGCGTTAATTGGCGAGAGATTCTTTGGAAATCAAAGTTCAGGAAGTTCGATTGAACACAAAGAAAGTCTTACGTCACTTCACATTAAATGGTTTGATCGATGGCTCAAAAATCAAGGAGAGACAGATTTAGAGACAGAGCCTGTCCAACTATTTATTATGGGCGTTAACGAATGGCGGGGAGAACAAGAATGGCCATTAGCTCGAACGAAGTATACGCCCTATTATTTATCGAGTGATGGAAATGCCCATCAGTATTCGGCTAAGTTAACCCCTCAGCTTCCTTCGTCTGTGGGATATGATTCTTACATTTATGACCCGGAGAATCCTGTGTCGACTAGAGGAGGTGGGACACTGTTTTATTTAGGAATGAACAGCGGTCCTGTAGATCAACAGGATTGGAAACGCAGGGAAGATATACTTGTTTACACCTCCAGCGTATTGGAAGAACCATTGGAAGTCACCGGTCCAGTGAAAGTAATTCTCTATGCTGCGTCCGATGTTCCATCCACTGACTTCACGGCTAAACTGATTGATGTTTGTCCAGAAGGGAACGCCTATAATTTAACCGATGGGATCAATCGGGTAGCTGTTAGTTCTGGAGAGGTTCAGCGTTATGAAATTGAGATAGGGTCCACAAGTAATGTGTTCTTTCCTGGACATTCACTTAGAGTGGAGATTTCTTCAAGCAGTTTCCCTCAGTATGATGTAAATCCTAATACTGGAGGTTCAACGTTGGAAAGTACCGAAATGCAGAAGGCGAGACAAGTCATTTATCAAGGAGAGAAATATCCTTCCCACATTCTATTACCGGTCATTGCTCAAATCCAATAGAATAATAAGGAGCCGCTCAAAAAACCATTGTAATTTGAGCGGCTCTCTATCATAGGTGAAAAGAAGTTGTGATCCGACCTTTTTTACAAATAGCTTCCTATTAATAAGCGAGGATAATAATCTTAGGAAAGACTTGCTTGGAGAAGTATACTGTTTATTAAATTTTCTGTAATATTGATAGCTTTCTGTTGTCCTTGCCAAGTACTCATGTTATTATTTACATAATCTTTTTACCAATAGGAATGTGCAAACGTATGCGCAAGCTATTTGAAAAGATTATGGATCTATTTTTTTAATCATTTATGAAAGCGGATTCACTTATTCCAAGGAGGGGGAGCATGTCGGTCACAATCAAAGATGTCGCCAAGAAAGCCAATGTTGCACCCTCTACAGTGTCCCGAGTGATTTCAAACAGTCCGCGGATTAGCGAAGCAACCAAACGTAAAGTTCGAGGCGTTATGAAAGAGATGGGGTATCACCTTAACTTTAATGCTCGGGTCCTCGTCCGCAAATCCACCCAGACTATTGGGATTGTAATGAAGTACTCGTCCAGTCATTCTCTAGACAACCCATTCTTTTCAGAGTTATTGAGGGGAATCAGTGCTTCCTGTCATGAAAACGATTTCAGTATTAATCTTACGACCGGTGATTCTGAGGGAGCAATTTTTAAAGATGTCGTTAAAATGGTACAAGGGAAAAGAGTAGACGGTGTCATTGTACTGTATTCGAAGAAAGACGATAAAGTCGTTCCTTATTTAAAGGAGGCCGGCTGTCCTTTTATCATGGTTGGTACTCCAGCTGGGAGGGACAAGGAAATCTTATATGTCGACAATGATAACACTCAGGCAAGTAAAGAAGCGGCGAATTATCTGCTTAAATTAGGGCATACAAAAATTGGATTTATCGGAGGAGATTCACATTTTGAAGTCACTAGTGACCGATTGGAAGGGTACATACAAGCCTTGAGGGAAGCAAATCTTCCTGTTCATAAATCCTACATCAAGACGCTAGAGTTTGAAACCACCCGCTCCTATCAGATCGTTTCTGAAATTGTTAATTTGTCAGACCCTCCAACTAGTCTAGTGATTTCAGACGATTATAATGCCTTGTCCGTGCTTGCTGCTTTACAAGAGAAAAATATATCTCTGCCTGAGGAAATGAGTGTGATCACGTTTAACAACACGATGATTACCAGACTTTCCCGTCCCAAGCTTACGACCGTAGATACCCAGTCCAGCAAGCTCGGTTATGAAGCTGCCAGGAATTTGATCGAGCAATTACAGCACCCTGATATAGTAAGAAAACCTGTCATTATTCCTGCAAGCATTGTGAAGAGAGAGTCCTGTAAACCGATGAAAGTTAAATGATAAACCAAAGAGGAGAGATTATATGAACGTCGTAGTATGGAATGAAAACCGTCACGAAAAATCTAATCCAGCAGTTTCAGAGATTTATCCTGAAGGCATTCACGGAGTGATTGCCGACTTTTTAAATGAAGAAAATGTAAGCGTTACAACTGCAACATTGGATGAAGAACAGCATGGTCTAACTGATGAAGTTCTAGCAGAAACGGATGTTTTAGTCTGGTGGGGACACAAGGCTCATGAAGAAGTAACCGAAGAAGTTGCCGAAAAGGTTAAGCAGCGTGTGCTTGACGGAATGGGACTGGTTGTTCTGCATTCGGCCCACTTTTCTAAAGTATTTAAAAAGCTGATGGGAACCTCATGTGATTTGAAATGGAGAGAAGCGGATGAGAAAGAACGATTATGGGTAGTGGATCCTACCCATCCGATCACGGAGGGAATTGGGGAGTACATTGAGCTTGAGAAAGAAGAAATGTACGGAGAGCACTTTGATATTCCAGCCCCTGATGAACTCATTTTTCTCAGCTGGTTTGAGGGTGGAGAAGTGTTCCGAAGCGGTGCTACCTTTAAACGAGGAAGAGGGAAGATCTTTTATTTCCGCCCCGGTCACGAGACATATCCTACCTACTACAACAAAGAAGTGCAGAAGGTGATCAAAAATGGTGTCAACTGGGTGAAGAATACGAGCACTCCTGCACCGGTTTACGGAAATGCTCAGCCGCTTGAAACCATTAATAATTAATAAAGGAGTTTTTTCTAATGTCTAGATTGAAAGTTGCTGTTATTGGCTGTGGAAGCATTGCGCAGCATCGTCATCTTGTGGAATATGATTTTCATCCTGAAGTAGAAATTTCGGCCGTCTGCGATATTGTCGAGGAACGAGCTGAGCAAGTGGCGGAAAAGTACGGTGTGTCAGCCGTATACACGGATTATAAAGATCTCTTAAAACAAGAAAACGTTGACGCAGTAAGCGTTTGTACCCCGAATGCTTTTCACGCAATGATTTCTATTGATGCGTTGAACGCAGGCTGTCACGTTCTCTGTGAAAAGCCAATGGCCACTTCTCGAGAAGAAGCAGAGAACATGATCAAGGCAGCGAAGCAAAGTGGTAAGAAACTGATGATTGGTCATAATCAACGATTTGTACCCTCTCATCAGAAGGCGAAGGAGTTAATTGAAGCTGGAGCACTCGGCAAAATCTACAGTTTCCGGACTACTTTCGGTCACGGCGGTCCTGAAGGATGGAGTGCAGAAGGCGAAGATACCTGGTTCTTTAAAAAGGAACAAGCGTTCATTGGAGCTATGGGGGATCTGGGCGTGCATAAGGCAGATTTACTCCGCTATCTTCTGGGAGAAGAATTTACAGATGTTGCCGGCTTTATTGAAAATAATGCTAAAGAAAATATTACAGTGGATGATAACGCGGTTTGCATTTTAAGAAGCGAAAGCGGGGTAGTTGGAACACTAACTGCCAGCTGGGCATACAAACCTCAAGAGGATAACTCGACGATCATTTATGGAGAAAAAGCTACCCTGCGACTTGAAGATGACCCGGTACATTCCCTTGTTGCGCAGTATGCAAATGGCGAAGTCGTTAAATATGAATTGGGACAGATTCAGTCCAATGATGACGGCGGCCAAAGCAATTCCCATGTCGTTGAACACTTTGTCGGAAGCATCGTGAATGACCTTGAACCACTTATTAACGGTGAAGAAGGTTTGAAGTCACTAGAAGTCATTCTTGGGGCACTCAAGTCAGGAGAAACTCGTCAAATCAGCAGCTTGGAGAAGGTTGCCAAATGACAAAGTTGAAGATGGGGATTATAGGAGTGGGAGGGATTGCTCAGGATAGGCACATCCCTTCCTATCAAAGTTTAGACAACCGAGTAGAACTTATCGCAGTTCAAGATGTGAATGAGGAAAGGGCACAACAAGTCGCGGATAAATTTAACATCCCGAAATCCTTTAATCGATATCAAGACTTGTTTAAAGAAGTAGATGCGGTAACCATCTGTACGCCGAATAAGTTCCATGCGGAAATCGCCATTGCTGCGCTAGAAGCTGGAGTTCATGTGTTGTGTGAAAAGCCGATGGCGATGTCGACCCGTGAATGTCATTACATGATTGAAGCAGCGAATCGTTATGATAGCGTGCTTTCCATAGGCTATCACTTCAGGCATATGCAGGAAGCTCAAGTAGCAAAAAAAGCGATGATCAATCAGGAAATTGGCGAACCTCTGGTTGCAAGAGTCCAAGCGATGAGACGGAGAAAGGTTCCTGGGTGGGGAGTGTTTACGAATAAAGATCTTCAAGGCGGAGGAAGCTTAATTGATTTTGGATGCCATCTGCTGGATTTGGCTCTCTGGCTGCTCGACGATCCTAAGCCGGTCGAGGTGATTGGAAGAACTTATGATCGACTGAGTAAAACTCCGGGCCAGGTCAATGACTGGGGAGCTTTTGATCACGAATCGTTTAATGTAGATGATCATGTAACGAGTTATATTACTTTCGAAAATGGGCTGTCTATGCAATTTGAATGCTCCTGGGCAGCAAATATTAAAGAGGATGAAACCAAATTAACGATTTCCGGAGTGGACGGAGGACTAAGCGTCTATCCATTTGAATTGTACCAGACTAAGTATGGTGAGCTGTGGGATAGTACCGTGAAGATGCGAAATGAAATGGACGATCCAGGAGTTGCCCAGGCGGCCAACTTTGTGGATGCTTGTCTAGGTCATGCAGATTTGATTGTTGAACCAGAGCAAGCTTTAAAAGTAACAAAGCTCATAGAAGCGATCTATGAAAGCAGCGAGAAAGGAACGAGCATTAAATTATAAGGTAGGAGGAATGCAGAATGAAACTAGGTGTATTTGCTGTATTATTTTCTGATTTATCATTTGAAGAGATGCTTGATCGTGCCAAAGAATCTGGTTTAAAAGCAGTGGAAATTGGGACGGGCGGCTACCCTGGAAATGCTCACTGTAATGTGGATGAGTTATTAGACAGCGAAGATAAACGAAAGGAATATATGAAGAAAGTGCAGGACCGAGGTCTTTCTATCAGCGCTTTCAGTTGTCACGGGAATCCAATCTCTCCTGATGAAGAGTTTGCGAATCAATGCCATGAGGATTTTGTGAAAACTGTAAAACTTGCGAGCTTACTAGATGTTCCTGTGGTGAATACGTTCTCGGGAACTCCAGGCGGTCACGAGGGCGATCAATCACCGAATTGGCCCGTCACCCCTTGGCCGAGTGAATATTCGGATACCTTGGATTGGCAGTGGAATGAGAAGCTAATTCCTTATTGGAAGGAACAAGGGAAATTTGCCGAGGAACATGGAGTGAAGATTGGACTCGAGCTTCACGCTGGTTTCCTTGTTCATACCCCTTATACAATGCTGAAGCTTCGGGAAGCAACCAGTCCTGCCGTGGGAGCTAACCTTGATCCAAGTCACTTGTGGTGGCAGGGGATTGATCCGGTAGCTGCTATTAAAATCCTGGGAAATGAAGACGCTATTAACCATTTCCACGCGAAGGATACATACATTGACCAAGACAATGTGAACATGTATGGGCTAACCGATATGCAGCCCTACAGCAATGTGAAAACAAGAGCATGGACCTTCCGTTCTGTAGGATATGGTCATGGTACTCAGGAATGGTCTAACATTATCAGTGCATTAAGAACATACGGCTATGATTATGTGATCAGCATTGAACATGAGGATCCGATCATGTCTATAAATGAAGGATTCAGCCAAGCCGTGAAGAATTTGAAATCCGTTATTATTGAAGAAGAGCCAGCAGAGATGTGGTGGGCTTAATTTGTGCGATGAGACCAGCATTCTATTTAATAGAATGCTGGTCTTTTAATGGGTTTTGTTGGTAATTGATGGAATAAATGATAGACTAAGAGATAGTTCTACTAGGACCTACGTCCTGGTAAGCAAATATATCGTTATTTTCGCAAATAAAAAGCTATAATGCGCAAATATAGGATGATTTATGCAAATAAATCTCATTATCCGCAAATAAATCTAAAAAAACGCAAAAAAGCTTTCCATTTTTAAAGGGGGACCTTATCATTAAACAATTATTAAAAGTATGTGCTCTTGCGGTGGCAGGATTGTTTGTTTTTTCCTTGCCGTACACAGCCCATGCAGAGACGCACTCAACTAAAGAGATTAATCAGATGCTGACAGAGGCAGCGAATGAGGCAGATGTTCCACCAGAAGTTGTTAAGGCCATTGCCTTCGTGGAAAGTAACGGATGGAAGCAGGATTTGATAAGCAGCGATGGCGGCATCGGAATCATGCAGGTGACAACTAATATCTGTGACGATGATCAAACTCCAGAAGCTAATGGCTGTTACGATGAAGATAAGCTAAAGAATGATATCCAGTATAATATTAATGCTGGCGTGGAAGTTTTAAATGAGAAGTGGAAGCTCGGCGGCAAAGGAGCGATCCCGACAATTGAAGGTAATGACCGCCACAAAATTGAGTCATGGTACTTTGCAGTGATGGCTTACAATGGTTTAAAGCCAGTTAATAGTCCGATTGACCGTGACGGGAATGTTAATGTGGATAGCTATCAGTATAAAGTATTTCAAAGAATTGAAAATTCCAGTCTGGATCACAAACTAGCAAATTTACCTTTTAAAAAGGAAGACTTTACTTATGATCGTGATTCAGATGCAAATATCATCTTTAATAAATTGAATTATGATGTTTCCCTTTTGCTGACAGAATCTACTCAAATGTATAAAGGTGGAAAAGAGCAATACTATATCCCCGCAGCCAATTTAAAGCAAAGCTTAAATGATGGGCAGGGAAGTGAAATTCACGATAAAGTGGTTACAATCAATAGTAAACCCGTTTTTGGTTTAAAAAATGAAAATAGGTTTAATCACTTCGTGTACTACAAGATTAATTACGGAGACAATTCGGGTTATATAACCTCAAATGCAATCAGACAGTTACCGAAGAGATTGAAGGGTGATAATCGTATTGAAACAGCAATAGAGATTGCAAAAGACGGCTGGGAAGATGGTGCGGACACGGTCGTACTAACACGTGCCGACGAATTTCCAGATGCTTTAGCAGGAGCGCCTTTAGCGCACAAATTCAATGCTCCAATATTATTAACGAATTCAAAAGAACTTTCGAAGGGTACAGAAGAAGCTATCCAAGAATTAGGGGCTCAGCATGTGATTTTATTAGGCGGATCCAAACACGCACTTCTCCCAACCATTGCAGACCGTTTAACCGACCTCGGTATCACGCATGAACGAATCAGCGGATCTAATCGTTATCAAACCGCGCAAGCTATTGCAGAAGAATTAGGTTCCAAAAGTGGTAAAGCAGTCGTAGCGACAGGGGATAAATTCCCAGATGCCTTAGCTGCAGCGCCTTATGCAGCGAGAAATGAAATCCCCATTTTATTAACAAAACCAAACCAATTACCTGCTAGTACTAAGGAAGCCTTGAAAGGCGTTCAAAATACTTTAGTAACAGGCGGGCTCAATGCAGTTAGCGAGGAAGTAGAAAGTCAACTCCCTCAGCCAATCAGAAAAAATGGAACAAATCGCTACGAAACTGCTAAAGCGATTGTAGACTACAGTATTAAATATGGAAATATTAAGACTGATAAAGCATATGTGGCCACAGGGGAAGACTTTGCAGACGCTTTAACGGGTGCAGCTTTGGCAGCAAAGGAAGAAGCTCCGTTACTTCTAGTAAAGGGTAAGCAGTTAACAACTTCTACAGAAAGCGTAATTAAGAACAACGTCATTCACGGATTCGTCTTATTAGGCGGAACAGGACCTGTCCCATTCGAAGATGAACAGAAGCTTGCCTGGTTATCTTATGAATTAGAACAATAATGATCTTAAAAGCCTATTCCTTGTTTTTTAAGCTGGGAACAGGCTTTTTTCGTGTGTTTTTTTTATAATTAGGGTAGAGGAATAGAAAGAGGAGGAATAATATGCACAAACCAGTTATTGGATTCATCGGTACAGGCGTTATGGGAAAAAGCATGGCTGCTAGATTACTAGAGGCAGGTTATCAACTTAATATATTTACCCGTACATATGAAAAAGCTGAATCATTACTTGAACAGGGAGCTACCTGGAAAGATAGTGTCCAAAGTCTGGCCAAAGAGTCTGAGGTTATCATTACGATGGTCGGTTATCCGCAAGATGTGGAAGAAGTTTATTTTGGCGAACAGGGATTAATTGAAAATGCTGCCCCTTCCGCTTATCTAATTGATATGACTACTTCTTCTCCAGCTCTGGCAAAACAGATTGATCAGGAAGCAAGAAAGAGAGAAATTCATACGCTTGATGCTCCTGTTTCTGGCGGAGATATCGGGGCAAAGAATGGAAAGCTTTCGATCATGGCCGGTGGAGATCAAGCCGATTTTGAACACGTACTCGGAATCTTTGAGGTATTAGGCAGTCAAATCGTACTTCAGGGACCGTCGGGGTCAGGTCAGCATACAAAAATGGCCAATCAGATCGCCATTGCCACCAATATGATTGGTGTGACAGAGGCACTAGTCTACGCAGAATCTGCCGGCCTGGATCCGGATACCCTGCTTGAAAGTATCAGCGGAGGGGCAGCCGGAAGCTGGTCGCTTAGTAATCTTACACCAAGGGTTATTAAACGAGACTTTTCTCCGGGATTTTTTGTGAAGCATTTTATTAAAGATATGGGAATTGCGCTTGAAACGGCAGAAAAAATGGAGATTGATTTACCTGGACTTAAGCTTGCCAAGCAAATGTATGATCAAATAGCCAAAGATGGGGAAGCGGACAGCGGAACTCAGGCTCTGTATAAATATTATCAATAGATTCTTCTTTTGAGTCTGAGGAACTAGACGAGACTGGAGGAGGATTCAATGAATCGCTAAGATCTTTTCAGGTTCGTTCTATTTCTTTCCAAACGGCGCCGTAGATTAAAGATTAAGAGATATTTACGCGGTTAGAATTGTAAAAAAATCCTGACGTATGGCATACATACGTCAGGATTTTTTTGTGTCATGATAGAAATTACCACAGGTAAAAGTGGAGTATGGACGGAATGGAGGTCATCCAATGTTTAAAGAGAATGATTTTATAACAGGGTTTAGATGGGCGCTCCTTCTCAGCATCCCGTTATGGTGTTCTTTTATTGGCTGGCTTAAATTGATTAAGGAAATGGTTTAAACGTCTAAGTGAAGGCATACTTATATTCTGTAAGCTGGCCTCAAAAGGCCAGCTTTTTTATATTTTCTTAGGTAGAGTAAAGGTAATCGTGGTGCTGTGACCTTTCCTGCAGGAAGCTGTGATTCTGCCGTCATGCTCTTCAATGACACGCTTCGCTACCGTAAGTCCCAGGCCGCTGCCTCTTGGTGCGACATCCCTGGCCATATCAGACCGATAGAAATGCTCGAAAATATGAGGCAGGTCCTGATCCAACATCCCCGGCCCATTGTCTTTCATAGTCACGATGATCTCTCCAAGCTTCTCTTCCAAATGAATTTCAATCGCTTTATCTGACTTATCAATATACTTTAAACTATTGTCCAAAATGCTTACGAACACACGGCGGATTTGGTCCGGGTCTACTCTTGTTTCAAAAGACTTTTCTTGATCAGCAGAAAAAGTAAAAGAAACTTCATCCCACTCTTTCTCGAATTCTTCCATAATATCCATAAAGAATCCTCTTAAATCAATATTCTTAAAGCGGAACGCTAATTTCCCTAGATCTAATTGGGAAAACAAGAAAAGATCATCGATTAATTTATCGATCACCAGTGCTTTTGTATGAATCGTTTGTACGTTACGGCTGACTTCCTCCTGAGAAACCACAGTACCATCCCGCAGTTCAGTTGCACATCCCTTAATTGAAGTCACCGGTGTTTTTAAATCCTTTGAGATATTTTCCATTAATTTTTTTCTGTTCTCTTCAAAGTGTGCTTCCAGCTGTTTGGATTCGTTTAACTTGATACGCATCGTTTCAAAATCTTCTGCAAGCTGTCCGATTTCATCTCTTCGTAAACGTTCAATATACTGGTCCGTTTTGCCTTCGTTGATTTGCTTCGCTGATGCCAGCAGTCTATGCAAAGGAGTAGTGACACCAAAGGAAGCTCGATGCATAAATAGACCAATTGTAAGGGCTAAAATAATCGCTAATGCAGCCATACGAAGGATTTCCTCATTCATGTTGATTGGGAAGTATTGAATTGCAGCTTCTACTAGTCCAAATAATAGAAGTGTTAGAAGTGTCATCGCTATTGTATAACCTATAAATCGCTTACGAATCACGGTGGTCCCGCTCCTTTATGTATGTATTATCTTTAGCATATACCATTTGAATTCTATGAGTCTATAAATTGTAACAGATCGTGGAGATATTTGGAAAGCTGCTCTCTTAGTCTGTGAACATTAAAGAGGATGGATTTTATTCGCTAGAAAACCCGAACCATTGATTTACACTGGTTCGGGTTTTCTGAGTTTGATATTCAAGGATCACGCTTTACCTGCTTCTTTCGCTTTCCGCGGACACAGCTTCCGTTAACTATTGTTATGCAGGATTAGTAATAAAGGGCTGAAAATGTTCTGCTACTATTGACAGCTTATCCATATCAGAAACATCCTGCTCGAATAGGGGGATCCTGATTTTTTTCTGCTTTGTAAAGGTTTCGTCAATCTGCTTTAAATACTCTCGTTCCTGCTGCCGGCGTTTTGCTAAAAATTCTCCATCCGCATAGTCGGGGAGTACTTTATTAACGACGAGAGTTTTAACTGGAAGACGGTGCTTAGATAATTGGTTAAGGGCATTATTCGTTTCTAATATCGGCAGGCGTTCAGGAATCAGTACAAACATAAACTCAGTTTTTGATTCATCTAAAATAATATCCCTCACCGCAGCGAACTTTTGTTTTCTCCTTTGAAGAACGTCGAATATAGGATCATCCACTGGCTCTCCATCATTGAGCAGTTGAGTATAATCGTCGTTCGTTTTTTTTCTTCTTTCAATCATCCCGTCCATCCAAACGCTCATGAGTTCAGGCAGAGTAAGCAGCCGTATGGTATGGCCGGTAGGAGCCGTATCAAAGACAATTTTATCGAACTGATCTGCTTCTTCCAAAATGATAGAAGTAAGGCGGTCAAACAAAGCGGCTTCATCTGCACCCGGAGAGGCGGCTGCCATGTCAATTTGCCGGTGAACCTCTTCTACCATTCTCGATTTAACCAGTCCCTCTAGATTATCTTTTACCCCTTCGATATATCGTTTAGATTCTCGAACTGGATCTACTTCACTGCCCCAGAGATTTTCAGCAAGCTTCGTTTTGCCATGTCCAAGAGGTTTATGAAAAATGTCCCCAAGGTTATGCGCAGGGTCTGTGGATATGACTAACGTCCGCTGGCCGGCATTCGCAAAGGCAAGCGCAAGGGCGGCAGAAGTCGTCGATTTGCCGACCCCTCCTTTTCCTCCGACAAAGAGGATATGAGGGCTTTGTTTTTCTGTATTCATGAAGAAGCTCCTTTCTAACAGCAGCGAATTCCATCGAGAGGCGACTTTTCCATCCCCATGCGGAGATGCCAATCGTGGAATTTCTCTATCATGTGCGGATAAAGTTCAAGCGTATAATAAAAGGCAGGGTTAGGGATGCCGAGCATATCTGAATAGACTAGCAGCATAAACAGATCTTCC
This sequence comes from Halobacillus rhizosphaerae, assembly GCF_046719735.1. NCBI lineage: Bacteria > Bacillati > Bacillota > Bacilli > Caryophanales > Bacillaceae > Halobacillus > Halobacillus rhizosphaerae. Next base: position 149,822 of record NZ_JAUTWQ010000014.1, on the reverse strand, counting down.
TCGTCCCTTAGTTCTCGTGCGACTTCCATTTTATGAGGCAGACTTAACACTTCATCATAATAGGCGGCTAATCGCTTAAAAGAGAATTTCTTATCTTTCATATTGATACAGCCTTTCTTGGATCAGTTGATCATAGTTACTTAAATTGTCTGTGCGGGTACCATCCACAAACACAGCATTGTATTTAATATCCAACAAGATATGCTTAATTGCTTCAGCTAAAGAAATGTGACGGTTTCGAATCCTTTTTACAAAATACACGCTGATTGCCAGTAAATTTCGCGGGTCTACGAAAGTTACGGACACTTCATTCCCATATTTGTCCCTGGTTTTATTATATAAGTTTCCAAGATTTTCACGGTCTTCCTTATGGTGATTGAACGCATCTTTCATAGAGACGAGACCATCTTCATCATCGCAAATACCTCCGCAGCAACCCATCCCGATTTCCTTCTCCGGTCGGATAATTAACACTTCAACCATCGGGGATCACCTCCTGATCAATGGGAAAGTCGTGCAAAGTGGCACGACTTTCTTGTTATCTGGAACTATTAATGGTCTACGGGTGATAAATTTATTGCGGATAAACGGCATATTCTGTTCCAGGTCCTTCCTCCTCGTGTTCATGCGCTCTAAGCACTCTTGCTGACACTGTCGTCCGCTCCTTTGCGAATGGCAGAAAAAGCGGTCAGTAATATCCAGAAGGTGAAAACAAGAATGATGGCACCGAAACTGAACAACATCCAGTCGCTCCCTGACCCCCATGGTGCCCACTGGGTTAGAACTTGCGTAATCATAGCCCATAGAGTTACGAACATGAGGAACAACATCGGAATCATAGTCGGCCAATAATTTCGTCCCTGACGCTTCAGCCATATAGATATTAAGAGTAAACTGATGCCCGCCAGCAGCTGGTTAGAAGTACCAAATAGCGGCCAAAGCAAGTAGCCGCCAGAGCCAAATCCTTTGGGTCCCTGAGGCAGTATAGTCAGGGCTGCGCTGGAAACTACAGCAGTTGTAGTGGCCACGTGTGCTTTTGTTAACGGTTTAATCTTATATTCTGTTCCTAATTCAGCAATGATATATCTCATTAACCTTACGGATGAATCCAGCGTTGTCGCTGCGAAGCTTACAACAATAACAGATACAATAGTGGAAGCAACCGTTGCCGGAATTCCTAAGCCAGCTGCAAGCTGAGCTGCCCCTTTAATGAACACTCCTAGTCCGGCATCACTAGCAGCTGTAAAGCCACTGTAAGTTGCACGGAATTCCTCAGCAGTAGGGAAGAAGGTAATCACAGCAATGATCGCTACTAAAGCAAGAGCACCTTCGCCGACGGCTCCTAAATAACCAACAAATCTTGCATCCTTTTCATTGCTGAGCTGCTTAGAAGAGGTTCCCGAAGAAACTAACCCGTGGAATCCTGAAATCGCCCCGCAGGCAATGGTAATAAACAAAAGCGGAAACCAGGACGTATCCGCATTACTGTTGCTTACAGGAGCCGTTATTTGTGGATTTGTAAATAAGAGACCTAAATAGAGTAAACCTAACCCAACTATTAATTGATGAGAATTGATATAATCTCTAGGTTGAAGCAATTTCCATACTGGAAGGGTGGAAGCGATGTAAACGTAAACCATAAGAACGATAATCCAAGCGAAAAACGCTAAAGAAGTGGCATCCATTCCAAATAATGATGTGGCCCCCTCACCTCCAAAGTATTTAACGAGATCAATCTGTAATGCCGGGACATAACTCGCAAGAATCGCAGTTGCGTACATTACTCCAAGAGCCACTACGGATGGAAGGAGCATATTGCCCTTCCGTTTATAAACACTATAGCCAATCCAAACCGCTAGAGGAATCTGAATAAATACCGAGAGAACACTCGCTGGAAAGGATATGAACAGCTTAGCAATAACCCAGGCAAACACTGCGTTCACCATTAACACTAGTAATAAAATAATGAATAAGAACAACACTTTAGCACGCTGCCCAATCAATTTGCTGGCCAGGGTTCCCACCGATTGGCCTTTATTGCGCAAAGACAAGACTAATGTTCCAAAATCATGAACGCCTGCTGCAAACATAGTTCCAAGCAGCACCCATAGTATGGCAGGAAGCCAGCCCCAGTAAACAGCTATCGCTGGCCCGACAATTGGCGCAGCCCCTGCTACGGATGTGAAATGGTGTCCCCAGAGCACAAATTTATTAGTAGGAACGTAATCCACCCCGTCTTCGTATTTATGAGCAGGTGTTACATAGTTTGGATCTAAACGATAGATTCGTTCTGCAAGAAACTTGGAATAATACTTATAACCTAAAATAAACACAATACCGCCAGCTATGGCTAACCAAATACCACTCATCAAAACCCTCCTCTAAAAATATGTATGCGTTTCCAATCATTTACCATTATACAACAATATTTTTAACCCTAGCAAACTAGTTTACTGATTTTTCCGAAAATAAGACAATATGAGGATAAATATTTATTATCGACAAAGCAGCAGATATTTCCCGGGAAATATGATAGTAAATTGTCCAGATAGATCGAATTTTGAATAGATTTCTATAAAAAGGAAGGGTTTGTTACAAAATTTTAAATAAAATGTAACTCACATTTGAAGCGAGTTGCGGTATGATAAGAAAATAAATTGCAATACTTTGTAGTAAATTGTCTAATTACAGCTATCTATTGAACGAGGTGAAACAATGGAACAGAAACGCATAAGAAGACGAAGAAAGAGACGATTGAAGAAAAAGTGGAAAGTGATATTTACTAGTTTTCTCATTTTGTTTTTAGCTGTAGGTGCCTACCTGTACAGCATTTATGCAGAAGCAAAAAGTACAGTAAATGACAAAATTCATAAACAAGTTTCCTCTATTGATCATGAACAGACTCAAAAGAAAATTAAAAATGAAAAACCGCTAAATATCTTACTCATGGGAGTGGATGAGCGGGAGGGGGACTCAGGCAGATCGGATGCTCTTATGGTCCTGTCAGTTGATCCCGCTCATAATCGAAGCCAGCTGATCAGCATTCCACGTGATACGAGAGCTACTTTAGTTGGCGGGAATTCTTCGCACTCAGGAACTAGAGATAAAATCAATCACGCGTATGCTTACGGTGGTGCGGATATGTCGATTAACACCGTGGAGAACCTGCTGGATATTGATCTTGATTACTATGTGAAGATGAATATGGAAGGCGTGACTGAGATGGTGGATGCCGTTGGCGGAGTTACCGTTAATAATGAGATCGATTGGTATGATGAAGGCTATTATAAAAAAGGCTATCACTATGAAAAAGGACCGATACAGTTAGATGGTGATCAGGCCCTGGGTTACGTAAGAATGCGGCACGAGGATCCTAAGGGAGACGTAGGAAGAAATGAACGGCAGCGGAAGGTCATTAAAGCCATAATAGATAAAGGGTCCAGTATTAAGTCCGTCAGTCGGATGTCCGATATGCTGGATGTCCTGGGGGATAATATGGCTACCAACATGGACTTTGATACGATGAAAGATATGCTGTTGAATTATCGAAGCGCAAAAGAGAACCTGACAACCTATCAAATGACAGGCAAGAATGAAAGAATTGACGGGATATTCTACTATCAAGTACCAGACGAGGAAATCCAAAAGGTTCATGATAAAATCAAAGCTTATAATTCTTAAAATCAAACATCTGTAAAACAGAGAAAACCCGAACCAATGATAGATATTGGTTCGGGTTTTTCTTTGTTTTGATGGTAATGAAGATGCGGTTTCCTCCAGCTGATCGAAAGGATGGCCAAGCCGCCATTTTTTCATGAATCTAATCCAAACTAAAAAATAATCATGGCGACACAAGTGGATATCATCAAACCAATCATGACAGGAAAGAAATTTTTCCTTACTAGTTCCATCACTGGGACGCCACAGAATCCGGCAATCGCAATCATAGAAGACCAGGCAATTATTGTACCTCCACCCGTCCAGATGGAGCCCATCTGTCCAATCGCTGCTAAGGCAGACGGGTCAATGTGGCTATTGGCTAAAGAAGCAGATAAAGCTCCGGTAAGTGGAAGACCGGAAAACCCTGAACCGTCAAGGCCGGTAATCATCCCGATGATAAGGATACTGAAAGCTGCTAAGAACGCGCTTTGAGGGAGAAAGCTTTGCGTAGATTCGACCAAATCAAATAAGAGCGCCGGTGCTTTATCTGTGGAAGAAGACAGGATCTCACCTGCAAAATCGGAACTGCCCAAGAAGAAGAAACCGGCAATGGGAATGACTGGACCCATGGCTTTAAAGGCGAATACAAAACCTTCCGTAATATGATCGCTAATGTAATCTAAGGAACGATGCTTGCCGAATGCAACCGTCGATAATAGTAAAAGAATAACCGCAACTCCCCCGATTAAAGCCGCCCCGGATCCGCCTTCAAAGCCTCCCATTCTTCCTGAATTAAGTTTTGCGTAAACCATATAAATCATAACTGCAAGCATAGAAACAGGGACTAATAGAGCAAATACTTTACTCCATAATGTTAGATTTTTACCATTTTCGGTATGCTTTCCTTCATCTTTGAGTCCTTGCATGGAGCGTATTTCTATTTCATTAAGTGGATCATTCTTCGTTCTAAAGCTGTTTTTGTTAAGAACGTAAGCAAGACCAATAGCGATAGCTCCGGTTATGAGGGAGAGGATAAGAGCTTTATCCATAACACCTGCTGTTTGAATCCCTGCGGCTTTAGCTGATAAACCTGGCGCTACTTGAATGACATAATCTGAGGATAAGGCCATTCCTTGACCAGCAAGCGTCACCGCTGCAGCTGCCATCATAGCTGGCAGTCCTGATCGAATCGCGGCAGGCACGAGCAGCGCACAAATAAGGGGTACAGCAGGGGTGGGCCAGAAAAACAAAGAGATAACATAAGTGACGGCAACCAATACAAAGAAAGAGATGTGGCTGTTCACCATAATCTTTTGCAAGGGCTGAATCATGCGCCGATCAGCACCAAGATCCCTTAACGAATGGAGTAAAGCAACCATGAACGTAATAATTAGAAAGATGTTGAAAAGTTCTTTCGCTGCCACCAAATTCGCCATAAATACACCCGTGAACCCACTAACTAAATTGCCGTTAAAAACCCAGGCGACAAGAAACGTTCCAAGTAAAGTCGGCAGCACCACACCTTTACGGAAGATCATGGTTACAATAATAAGCAATGTAAAAAATCCGTATATCCAATGGGAGAGAGTTAATTCCATAATGTATCCTCCTTGAGCTCAAATACTCTAGGAGTAGGTTATGCTGTAAGAGACGGACCGGTGAGGAGGGGAGGGGCAAAGGGACGCAATGAGATTGAGAGGATTATAGTACTCTAAATATTTTCCAAGTTCAGGCTTTAAGTATAGTATGTTAAACTATAAAAAATATAAAGCGTTCTCATAAGGGGCTGTCCCACCATGAAAAATAAACTCCAGGTTTCTCTTAAAACTAAAATACTCGGACTGATCCTCACGCTCATTATCATCATCATCATTTCTCTTGCCGGAATATTCGCTTATTGGGAGAAAGAACAGACGGAAAAGCAGATGGGCGAGCTTGCTCTCCAGGTGGCCACCACGGTTTCCTTTATTCCCTCCATTCGTGAAGCTTTTCAGACGACTAACCCGTCCTCAGTCATTCAGCCGATTGCTCAACGAGTTCAGAAGCAAGTAGGTGCCGAATTTATCGTTGTAGGAAATAAAGAGGGCGTGCGATATGCACATCCGGATGAATGGAAAATTGGACAAAAAATGGTGGGGGGAGATAATAAACGGGCTTTGGAAGGTAAAGAGTATTACATATCAAAAGCAGTTGGAACACTTGGTCCTTCGCTAAGAGGTAAAGCTCCCATCCTTAATGATCAGGGGAAAGTAATAGGAATTGTTTCTGTTGGATTTTTGATTGAAGACATTCATACAGCGTTTATCAAAAAATTAAAGAAGATTGCCTGGATATCTATCATAGTCTTAGTCATCGGCATCGGCGGTGGTCTGCTGCTTACTCGGAGCATACGGAAAGACACGATGGGGCTGGAACCTTATCAAATCGCATCCTTATTTCGTGATAGAGAAGCCGTGCTTTCCTCTATAAGGGAAGGGATTATTGCGATTGATCAAGACAGCAGAGTTACTATGATTAATCAATCCGCTAGAAACATGCTATCGATTGATGAAGATGTAACAAAGAAGCTCATTCAAAACGTTTTTCCTAAAACAGAGATGACCCGAGTCTTGCATTCTGGTGTGGGCGAAAAGGATCGGGAGCTTTCATTAAATGATCGCACTATTATTGTTAATCGCACGCCTTTACTTGAAGGAAACAAAGTTGTCGGGGTGGTGGCAAGCTTCAGAGACAAGACGGAAGTAAGGGAAATGGTTCAAGCTTTGTCCGAAGTGAAACGTTATTCCGAGGGACTGCGTTCCCAGACCCACGAATTTACAAATAAAATGTACGTGTTGTTAGGTTTATTACAGTTAGGAAATTATCAAGAGGCAATGGATGTCATTCAATCTGAATTTCAAACCTCACAATCTCATACAAGAAGTCTAGACCCCATAATGGATGAGACAGTGAAAGCGATTATCTTGGGAAAACTAAGTAAAGCCTCAGAGTTAAAAGTTGATTTTACGATTGATGAAGAAACCTATTTAGAGGAGATGCCTCCCCATATCAATCGTTCAAAGTTAATTACCATTTTAGGGAATTTAATAGATAATGCTTTTGAAGCTGTAAGTCATCAGCAGGAAAAACATGTACAGTTTTCAGCGGCAGATATCGGCAATGAGATCATCTTTGAGATTACAGACAATGGCCCGGGAATTTCAGACAACATTATGCCTTATATATTTTTTAGAGGATTCTCTACGAAAGAAGGAAGCCAAAGAGGGTACGGGCTGTCCAATGTGAAAGAAATTATCGATGAGTTAGGTGGTACATTTGAAATCAGTCAGCCTTCTGGAGGGGGAACGGCTTTTACTATATTTCTCCAAAAGCAAAGAGAGGAGCGGACAGGATGACACGAGTTGTAATTGCAGAAGATGACTTCCGAGTAGCAGGACTGCATGAGAAATTTTTGCATGGAATAGATCATATTGAAATTGCAGGTAAAGCTCTAAATGGAGAAGATACACTGAAATTAGTAGAAGAAATGCAGCCTGATTTGCTTTTACTGGATGTGTATATGCCAGATCGGCTGGGGACGGATTTATTGCATGAGATAAGACAGATTACGAACGAGCTCGATATTATCATGATAACCGCCGCTACAGATAAGGCTATGATTTCACAGTCGCTTAATTACGGGGTGCTGGATTATATTATAAAACCTATTTCAATGGATCGCTTTCGGTCTACGATTGAAGCTTACCAGGAGAAACGGAAGCTTATTGATCAGCATCGGACTCTTGATCAAAGTCTAGTCGATCAGCTTATAGGCAAACAGCAAACAGATCCAATGAGGCAGCCTGAGCCGAAGGGTATTGATACAATTACGTTAAAAAAAGTAAGAAAGCTGTTAAAAGATAATGCGAGTGAAGGAATTACAGCAGAACAAGCAAGCGATCACATGGGGGCTTCCAAAACAACCGCAAGAAGATATTTAGAACATTTAATTTCTGTCGGAGAAGGGAAGGCGGAGACTAAATACGGGAAAGTTGGCAGACCAGAACGAAAATACTTTTATAAAGACTAGACTTCAGTCAGTGGAGTCTAGTTTTTTTATTGTTTTGGTAAAGGATAGTTCCAGCAATGGGTAAGAAGGTCGCTTCAAGTCTTATCCTGTTATGTCTCCCGAGGCACTTCCACACTAGGGTCATAATTTTTATGATTTTTATTCGGTTTATTTTTTAAAAGAAACTAATTTTGAAAACGGTTACATAGCGAGAATAGTCCTTTAAGATTTAATTATAAACATTCAAATTATTCTAAAAAGGAGAGGGATTTATGAAGAAGTGGAGTATTTTTGGACTTTTAATTCTTATGCTTATGCTGGCAGCTTGCAGCAATGACTCGTCCGCCAATTCCAGCGGGGAATCAAGTGATTCAAATGGAGAATGGAAACCGAAGCAGCCGATAGAGCTTGTAGCGCCGGGCGGAGCTGGCGGCGGCTGGGATACCACAGCCAGAAGCGTAGCTAAAGTCATGCAGGAGGAAGGAATCATAAAGGATGACATTGGGGTTGTGAATAAATCTGGTGGTGGTGGAGCCATTGGCTGGGCGTATATTAACAGTATGAAAGGCAAGCCGAATCACATTTTTGTTTCTTCTCCTCCGTTAATCTTTGTTCCACTAAACGGTCAGTCTAAACTGGATTATACAGACTTCACACCGCTTTCCAACATGATTGCCGACTATGGCGCTTTTGCAGTCAAAGCTGATGCCAAGTGGGACAACTTGAACGATCTTTTCGCAGATATGAAGAAAGATCCTTCCAGTGTCACTGTAGTTGGAGCTTCTTCACCAGGATCTATGGACCATATGCAATTTGTGAAATTAGCAAAGGCAGCTGGTGTAGATATTAAAAAGATTAAATATGTTTCTGCCCAGGATGGTGGTGCCCTAACACAGATTTTAAACGGTAGTGCGGACGTGTATTCAGCGGGTGTTGCCGAAACGGTCGAACAAGTAAAAGCTGGTAAGATCAAAGTACTTGGTATCACTTCTGAAGAACGGTTAAAAGGGGATACTCTATCTGATTTCCCTACGGCTAAAGAACAGGGAATTGATGCGACATTCGTAAACTGGAGAGGATTCTTCGGCCCCAAAGATATGAGTGAAGCTGAAGTTAAGTATTATGAAGATAAATTTAAAGAAGTCAGTGAATCCGATGCCTTTGCAGATATTAGAAAAAAATATGGCTGGGAAGAAATGTATATGGACAGTGAAGAATATAAGGATTTCTTAAAGCAGCAAACAGAAGAATTAGGCGGCTTGCTTGATGAACTGGGACTTGGAAAATAAATAATCAGGAAGGGATGACGATGAAGATTCTTTGTCATCCTTTCTCTATATGAAGGTGATACAAAATGCTGAGAACATTAAATCAAAAGGTAAGTATCTTTTTAATTTTATTTGCAGCCGGATATTTATACTTAAGCTATAACCTTAAGAAGTATCCCTATGTACCTGTAGATTCTGATTTAGTTCCAAAAGTATTAGGGTTTTTATTACTCGGATTAGCTGTTTTACTGTTTTTTGATCGATCATCAGAAACAACGGAGCAAAAAGAAAAACGGCAGGTACCGGGGAAAGAGATTTTGGTGATCCTTGCTGTTGGGGCCATTATTTTCCTTTATATTTTGTTGTTTGAAATTTTGGGCTTCTTATTAACGACGGCACTATTTATATTTGGCTGTTCTGCATTTCTAGGATACCGGAAATGGATTTCGAACTTGCTAGTATCCGTGCTTTTTCCTACGGCACTCTACTATATTTTCGTTTACTTATTGCAGATTAAATTACCTCAGGGAATATTACCATTTTAAAAGGTGTGGATAACAGATGGGTGCATTCGATGGTTTGATGCAAGGCTTTCACGTTGCTTTCAGTTTACAAGGGATTTTATTTGTGTTTATTGGAGTCTTTATTGGTACATTTATTGGCATGATGCCTGGTCTGGGACCGATCAGTGCGATAGCGATTATGATACCCGTGACTTATGGGATGAACCCTTCTACCGCATTGGTGATGATGGCAGGGGTTTACTACGGGGCTGTTTTTGGCGGATCTACTTCATCAATTTTATTAAATGCTCCAGGAATTTCCGGAACTGTAGCTACTGCGTTTGACGGGTATCCGATGGCGCAGCGAGGGGAGGCGGGAAAGGCTTTAGCCATTGCAGCCATTTCTTCTTTTGTAGGAGGAACGGTTTCTGTTGTTTTGCTCATGCTTTTTGCTCCTGCATTAGCTCAAGTAGCCGTTTCGTTTGGACCAGCTGAATATTTTGCTTTAATGTTCCTCGGTCTCACGGCGATCTCAAGTTTGTCGGAAGGTTCCACAGTTAAAGCATTGATTTCAGCAACAATGGGGTTTATAGCAGTGACTGTCGGAATAGATGCCCAGACGGGTACATCAAGATTTACGTTTGGCAATCCCAATTTGCTTGAAGGATTTGATTTCTTAGTCATTGCTCTTGGATTATTTGCTCTTGCAGAAGTATGTTCTTTGATTATTAATAGGAAAGATTCTTCCTTAAGCGAGCAATCCAATATCGGCAACTTGAAGCTGAGTAAAAGTGACTTGAAAGAGATGCGAGGGCCGATGTCACGGCAGTCGATCATTGGATTTCTTCTAGGAGTGCTTCCCGGAGCCGGTGCGACAATTGCCTCTTTCATTGGATATATTACAGAGAAAAAAATAGCCAAGCATCCTGAAGAATTCGGTAAAGGATCAATTAAAGGATTATCAGGGCCGGAAACGGCGAACAATGCAGCAACGAGCGGGGCGTTTGTTCCTTTATTGAGCCTGGGGATACCCGGGTCAGGAACCACTGCAGTCATGCTCGGTGCCTTTATGGTAATGGGAATACAGCCTGGGCCATTGTTAGTACAGGATCATCCCGATGTGTTTTGGGGAATAATCGCGAGTATGTATATCGGGAATATTATCTTATTGTTACTCAATCTACCGCTGATTCCGTATATCGCCAAACTATTAAAGATTCCGCGTCCGTTACTTATTTCACTGGTGATTATCTTCAGTTTGATCGGTGTGTATTCCATCAGCTTCAATACGTTTGATCTGTATGTACTGCTGGCATTTGGAGTCATCGGATATCTGATGAGGCTATTCTCCTTCCCGGCAGCTCCGTTTATTCTTGCCTTTATCCTTGGCGGGATGATGGAACAATCTCTTCGTCAGGCATTAACTTCAACTGGGGGGTCATGGAAGATATTTGTGACACAGCCCATATCTCTGACGTTATTAATTCTAAGTTTCTTATCTTTCTTAGTTCCTTTTCTCAGTAGCCAATGGAAGAAAAGGAAGGCTAGTGGGGAGGAAAGCATGGAATCCAAACACACAGGCTGAATAAAAAAGCTGGAACGAAATAATACGAAAACCCGAACCTTCATTTACTTACAAGGGTTCGGGTTTTCTGTGTTTAGTGATACAAGTAAGGCACTGCCGAGGATAATTATAGCAATTAGCGAATATTTAACGTAACACGATCTTGGAGTTTTTTGATCGGTGAATCGTTCGCAATTTCATCATTGTATAAATGGCAGGCGACCTGATGATCTTTCTCTGCTTCCTGCCACTTGGGTTTCTTTTCAGCACAGATATCCATAGCCATCGGGCATCGGGTGCGGAATACGCAGCCGCTTGGCGGATCGATGGGACTGGGGATTTCTCCTTCAATGATGACTTGTTCTCTTTCATCTTCAATGTCGGGGTCAGGAATGGGAATGGCCGATAGCAGCGCTTGCGTATAAGGGTGCATTGGACGACTGTAAAGCTGATCGCTGCTCGTCAATTCAACCATGTGTCCTAAATACATGACACCAATCCGGTCAGAGATGTGCTGTACCATGGATAAGTCATGGGCAATAAATAAATACGTTAAACCTTTCTCCTCCTGCAGTTGTTCGAGTAAATTTACGACTTGGGCCTGAACGGATACATCCAGAGCAGAAATGGGTTCGTCAGCGATAATCATTTTAGGTTCTAAGGCTAAAGCGCGGGCTATGCCGATCCTTTGCCGCTGCCCGCCGCTGAATTCGTGTGGATAGCGATTGGCGTGATCGCGATTTAAACCTACTTCTTCTAACAGCTCGTAAATCCTGTTCATTCGTTCCCGTTTGGAAGAAAATAATTGGTGAATTTCCATCGGTTCTGCAATGATTTCTGCTACTGTAGAACGCGGGTTTAAGGAGGCATATGGATCTTGAAAAATCATTTGCAGTTTCCGTTTCAGTTGAAACTGGTCTTGTGTAGACATTTCATAGATGCTTTGCCCTTCATAGATCACTTCTCCATCCGTACGATCATATAAATTCATGATCGTACGACCGGTGGTTGATTTCCCACAGCCAGATTCTCCTACGAGCCCAAATGTTTCTCCTTGATAGATGTCAAAGCTGACACCATCGACAGCTTTAAGAGTTTTTCCTTTGCCTACAGGAAAGTATTTCTTTAAATTTTTCACCTCTAGCGTTTTCTGTTTATCCATGCTATTCCTCCGTTTTCCCCCAATAGCGTCTGGCTGAACAAAGTTCTTTTTCATAGATGGTGCCATTGATATCAATGATTTCAATGTTTTTTCCTGTGTTTGGGGAATGAAGCATTTTGCCTTCCCCATAATAAAATCCTACATGATGGATCGAACCGTCTTCATAAGCAAAGAACAGTAAATCTCCCGGATGCAGTTGATCAAGGGGTACTTCTTCTCCTGCTTTCGCCTGATCAGAGGCATCACGAGGAATTTCATAGCCTTGTGCCTTGTGCATGGCATAGGCAAACCCTGAACAATCATAGCCGTACGAGCTCATGCCTCCCCAGAAGTAGGGAAGGTCGACGAATGCTTCCCCTGATTTCAATATATCCTCTCCGCTTCCTTTGGGTATCGCTTCCCGAGAAGGGTAGAGTGAAACATCCTTAGTTGGGAGGTAGCCTTCGCCGTCAGGAGTACATACTTTAATCAATTCTCCTTCTTCCACCAGTGCGGGAAGAGAAGTGAGGTAACTGACTTCAAACTTTGGTTCGCGCTGACTGTTGAGCAGTATGCTGTGGCGGGCAATTACGACCGCAATTCCTTCCCCCTGCCAGCTGGTTTCGGGAATTTCCTTTAATTGCCGGATGGGAACATACCCAGGGTAGCCTCGCTCATCCTTCTTAGAAGGTTGAGTAGGGATAATAATCTTTGCCCATTCTCCGGATTGATCATCCATAATCACTTCTTCGCCGTATAATAACTGGGATTGAACTAAATTTTCCTCACTTAAAGCAAGTCTCGTTTCGTGAGTGAGTTTACTTAACCATTCCTTAATTAATGGTGGTACGGAAACTCCAGGCTCATCTATTTTTCTTGGTGCTTCCGGGGAAGTCCAAACTGTGGCTACGGGGACTTGGACGACCCAAGTGGTTCGTGAAGCGGTAGTGTTCGTCATCAGTTTACCTCCTAAGGAATATTAAGAAAGTACTCGATCAAGCTGGACTTCTTTAAGACCAAGTCCAGAGTCTGCCGGAAATGTGAGGGTGCTTTTATTATAATTGACACCCCCCGCTATCGGATCTTTCTTAAGCATCAACGGGGCATCAAAGTCGACTCGGGTCACGTTTTTCTGGCTCGCTGCAAAGTGGGCGGCCGCTGTAATTCCAAGTTTCGTTTCAATCATACTTCCCACCATGCATTCGACTCCATAGACTTCTGCTAAATGATTAATTTTAAGCGCTTGATGAATACCTCCAGCTTTCATTAACTTAATATTGATTAAATCAACACTTCTTGTTTCAAGTACACGACGTGCGTCATAAAAAGAAAAAACACTTTCATCAGCCATAATAGGAAGGGAGGTTTGTTCTTTTACTTGTTTTAGTCCTTCGATGACCCATGCCTTTACAGGTTGTTCTACAAGTTCGATAGGAAGGTTTTCCTGTTCCATTTTACGAATCGCATAAACAGCTTCTTTCACTGTCCATCCTTGATTCACATCTAAGCGGATGGAAACTTGATTTCCTAAGCTGTAACCTATGGTGCGAATACGTTCGAGATCTTTTTCAATGTCATCTTTACCTGCTTTAATTTTTAAAATCACAAAACCGTTGTTCACATAATTCTGAGCATCAGCAAGCATCTGTTCCTTGTCATTTATACTTACGGTGTAATCTGTTTCAAGCGTGCTCCGATAACCGCCAAGCAGCTGAAACAAGGGCAGATCACAAGCTTTAGCCAGGCAGTCATAGATGGCCATATCAATGGCAGCTTTTGCACTACTATTCCCAACACAGCAGGTTTGCAATCTTTCAAACACCGATTCATGTTTTAATACGGATTCCCCATTTATAGCGGGTTCAATCATAAAATGAATGGCATATTCAATGCTGCTTAGACTCTCTCCCGTGATGACATGAGTGGGTGGTGCCTCTCCCCAGCCGGTTATGCCTTTGTCACATATTATTTTCACATAAATGGATTCAGCAACTGTCACCGTCCGAAGCGCTGTTTTAAAAGGAGTGTGAAGAGGGACTGCAACACGGTAAGTTTCAATTTTTTGGATTTTCATCATTCGCTTCCTTTCCGGTAACTCCTGGTTCGATGGAGAGTGTTTGACTATAGGCGCATAACTCAGCTTCTGCTCCCAAAGGAATAGCAAAGTGGGGCAGACAGTGCCCCATTTTAAACCCGGAAACGACGGGTTTCTCTAATGAAGCGAAATAGTGATTCCAGACTTCCTCGAGAGGTAAAGACTCTCTTCGTTTTACAGGTTCTGAGTCACTGAAATCTCCAATGATAACGCCCGCTGCCTCCTCTAATTTGCCGGCTAGTTGTAACTGACATAGAAAAGAGTCGATGCGGTAGGGTTCTTCACCAATATCTTCGATGAACAATAATCTATTATTCGTATCTAATTCATAGGGGGTACCGAGAGAATTTACGAGTAGAGAAAGGTTTCCACCGACAATTTCTCCGGCAGCTTTTCCTTCGGACACTGTCACAAGCGGAGAAATATCCTCTGAGTAACGCAGCTCTTGAGGATGAAACAGCTGATCGAACATTTGCTTAGAAACAGAATCAAAATTTTCTTTTCCCACATCTGAGCACAGCATAGGACCGTGAAAAGTGATTAATCCGGTTTTTTGGCGGATCGCCGTATGTAAGAAAGTTAGATCGCTGTAACCCCAGAAGATTTTTGGATTGTTTTCAATCAATCTGTAATTGATCGATCCCGCGATTCTGCTCGTCCCATAGCCTCCGCCTGCTGAGATAACCGCCTTAATTTCGGGGTTTTCAAACATGTAATGAAGGTCTGCCAGCCGGTCGTCATCTTTGCCTGCCAAATAGCCGTAAGTATCAGAAAGATGGGAGCCCAGCTCGACTTTTACTCCGAGACTTTCTAGAAAGGAAATGGCCTTCTCCAGTCTATTAAGGTCAGGTGGACTTGCCGGAGCGATGACACCAACGGTATCCCCCTTGTGTAATTGGCGCGGTTTAATCATGTTATTTCTCTCCTCATGGAGAAAAGAGGCGGACTCGCAGCCAATGTGCAAGCGCCTCTTTTCTTAATCCTATTATTTTTTATCTGCCCATTTTAATTCCAGATAACCGACCGGATGGCGGACAATGCCGCTCACAGAGTCTTTTTGCAAAACGACTTGGTTATAGAAATGAATCGGGAATATCGGCATATCATCAAATAATACTTTTTCTGCTTGATACATATCTTCCCAGCGCTTGGCTTCATCTGTTTCCTGTTTGGCTTGTTCAATCAGCTGATCATATTGTTTGTTCGACCATCCTGTCCGGTTCATAGAAGAATCGGTAATGAAGCTTTCCAAGAAATTGATAGGGTCTGCATAATCAGCTAAGAAGGAGCTTCTGGACAATTGATGTTTTAAGTCCTTCTGGTTCTGTAAAAATACATTCCATTCCGTGTTTTCCAAAGAAACTTCAATACCTAGCGTTTCTTTAAACATTTGCTGAATGGTTTCAGCAATCGCTTTATGCGCTTCACTTGTGTTATAGGAAAGAGTAATAGGCGGCAGTTCATCATAGCCTTCTTCCTTCATGCCTTCTTTTAGAAGCTTTTTGGCTTGTTCGGGATCGTATTGAACTAAATCGCCATTATGCTTGCGGAAATCCTCCCCGGAAGGGCTGGTAAATCCGTAAGAAACGAATCCGTAAGCGGGCTCTTCTTTATTCTTTGTGACGTAATCAACGATATCCTTCTGTTTGATGACCATAGCAAATGCCTTACGAATTTTCTTGTTTTGAAAAGGCTCTTTATTGACATTAAACCGGTAAAAATACGTACCAGCTTGATCTTGAATTTTCACTTCGTCACTATCAAGCAGTTTATCGGCCAATTCTGGCGGAATGCCTGACGTATCAAGATCTCCGCTTTTGTACATTTGATATTCTGTATTCACGTCATTGACCATCGCCCAATGAACCTGATCAAGTTTGACCGTACCTTTGTCCCAGTAGTGATCATTTTTCTTCATTAGTATCTCGCTGTCATGTTTCCATTCAGCCAGAGTGAAGGGACCATTTCCTACAAAGCTTGAGGCATCTGCATACCATTCCTCATTTTCTTCCGCTACCTTTTGATTAACCGGAAAGAAAGCAGGGTTGGAAATGATATTAAGAAAGTACCCTGTTGGCGCTTTTAAGGTGACTTTCAATTCCTTATCGTTAACCGCTTTGACCATGACGTCATCTGCAGAACCCTTACCATTATTGTAAGCTTCTCCGCCTTCAATAAAATAGCCGAGAAATGCGGCCGGAGAGGCGGTTTCTGGATTTAATAATCGTTTCCAGGCATATTCAAAGTCCCCTGCGGTTACATCGTCGCCATTAGACCACTTGGCATTATCCCGTATGTGGAAGGTATAGACTTTTCCATCATCAGATAAGTCCCATTTTTCAGCTGTAGCAGGTTGAGGCTTATGATCTTTGCCTAACCTAGTTAATCCTTCCATTAGATTATTCAGGACATTCCAGGATACAGAATCAAATCCTTGCGGAGGATCAAGGGAGGTAGGTTCCTCGCTGTTGTTTAAGTTTAATGTGGCGGAATCTCCACTCGCTTGCTCCTGATCGCTGCTGTTGTCTTGATCACTGTCCCCTGAGCTTTCAGTCGTACAGCCAGTCAGCAAGCCAATCAGCAGAATTCCCAATAAAATAGCTAACCATTTTTTCATAAGACTTCCCCTCTCATCATGTATTAATCTTCCTATATTTTTTAGCTCTTTCATCCTGAAGCCAGCAGTCGACCTCATGGGTGTCACTCAGTTCAGAATGAAAAGGATAAATTTTGCTGCACACTTCCATGGCTTGAGGACACCGGGCGGTAAACGGGCACCCTGCCGGAGGTGAAAATAAATCAGGTGGTGTGCCGTCGATGGGAACCAGTTTCCTGCCTTTTCGATCCAGGCGGGGGACTGAATTCAAGAGTCCCTGCGTATAGGGATGCTGCGGATGATGAAAAATTTCTCTGCGATTTCCAGTTTCGATAATTTTGCCGGCATACATGACTGCAATGCGGTCGGCAATTTTAGCAACTACGCCCAGATCATGCGTAATTAGAATGATGGAAACCCCTGTCTCGGATTGAATTTTTTTAAATAATTGCAGAATTTGCGCCTGGATTGTGACATCAAGCGCGGTAGTCGGTTCATCAGCAATTAAGAGTTCCGGTTCACAGATCAGTGCCATAGCAATCACAATCCGCTGCCGCATACCGCCGCTGAACTGGTGAGGGTACTGTTTCATTCGTTCCATCGGGTTAGGGATACCGACGAGATGGAGCATGTCCAGGGCCTTCTGCTGCGCCTCTTTTGAACTAATGGACTGGTGCTGCTTAAGTCCTTCTGTAAGCTGATTTCCAATCGTTAAAGTCGGGTTGAGAGCGGTCATAGGATCTTGAAATATCATGGAAATGTCAACGCCGCGGATCTTACGGATTTGTTTAGTCGGTAGTCTTGTTAAATCCTTTTGCTTAAAAGTAATGGTCCCGTGTGTAATCTTTCCCGGGGGGGAAGGGATCAGCCGCATGATGCTGTTTGCAGTCACACTCTTTCCACATCCTGATTCTCCCACGATTGCGAGTGTTTCCCCTTGATTGAGGTGTAGATTTACTCCTCGTACGGCTTGTACTTCCCCGCCGTAGGTTACAAAGGAGACGTGAAGATCTTGGATGGTTAATATTTTTTCCATGTTTTTTTACCTCCTAAGCTTTGGATCGAGCGCATCCTGCAATCCATCACCTAAGACATTAAAAGCAAACATCGTTGCCGAGATGAAGAAGGCCGGGAAGAATAAACGCCACCAATGACCTGATAAAATCACTCCAAGTGAATCGTTCGCCATCATCCCCCAGCTTGCATAAGGAGACTGGATTCCTAGACCTAAGAAACTCAGGAACGCTTCTGCAAAGATCGCAGTGGGGACGGTTAGGGTCATCTGCACGATAATTGGCCCCATCGTATTGGGAAGCAGGTTTTTACGGATAATCCGTTTTGTTTTTGCGCCGAAAGACTGCGAAGCCAGCACGAATTCGTCATGCTTCATTTGCAGTACCTGCCCGCGGACGATTCGGGCCATCCCCACCCAGCCCGTTACAGTTAAGGCAAGAATGATGGTGGTTAAGCTCGGCCCCATAACGACGAGGAGCAGAATGACCACAAGTAAATAGGGAAGACCATACAGTATTTCAATAATTCTCATCATTACATTATCGGTTCTTCCGCCTTTATATCCGGAAATTCCTCCGTAAGCTACCCCAATGAAAAAATCGATAAGGGCCGCCATTAGTCCTACAAACAAAGAGATTCGGGCTCCATACCACGTTCGTGTAAACACATCACGCCCTAAATTATCGGTTCCAAACCAATGCGTTGTGGAAGGGGGATGGTTTTGATTCGCTAACGCTTGTTCAGACACGTTATGCGGAGAAATCATGGGTCCAATAATAGCCATTATTCCGAGCAAGATCAGAAAAACCAGTCCTGACATGGCTAGCTTGTTTTGTCGGATCCGTCTCCAGGCATCCTGCCAATAGGAAAGGGAAGGGCGTACTACAGACTCTGCTTCTCCTAAATTTTTTTCTTTCGGTTTAAACCACTCATCAGGTATGGAAGATGGGGATTTTTGTTCATCTTTAGCTGTAGGAATCACATCATTTCCCTCCTTCCTTATGTAGTTTGATTCTTGGATCGAGAATGCCGTAAGCGATATCAACAAGGAAAAGCATAAAGACTAGAAATACACTGTAAAAAACGGTGGTTCCCATAATGACGGGATAGTCCCGTTGATTAATTCCTTCCACAAAGTATTTCCCCATGCCGGGAATGGCGAAGATCTTCTCGATCACAAACGTTCCGGTCAATATGCCTGCGAGCAGTGTACCAAGAATGGTTACGACAGGCATCAGGGCATTCTTTAAAGCATGCTTGACGACAATTTTGATGGGGGATAATCCTTTCGCCCGTGCCGTTTTAATATAGTCTTGAGTTAATGTTTCCAGCATACTCGAGCGGGTCAGCCTGGCTATAATCGCCATGGGGCCGGTAGCCAGTGCTAGAATAGGCAGCACCATATGCTTGGGACTGCTCCAAGTTGCGGCAGGAAAGAGCGGATGGCTCACGGCAAGCTCCTGAATGAGCAATGTGGCAAGGACAAAGTTAGGAATCGATATCCCTAGAACTGCTATGGTCATAGCTAAATAATCGATCATGCCATTATGTTTCAGTGCTGCGAAGACACCAAGAGTGACTCCCGATACAAGAGCGACCAATATGGTCCAGATTCCAAGCTCAGCAGAAATGGGAAAGCCGCGCCCCAGCAAAGAATTGACTGTTTCTGTCGGTTGTTTAATTGACGGTCCAAAATTAAAGGTGGCTATGGACTTTAAATAGAGTACATATTGTACAGCAAGTGGTTCATTCAGGTGGAAATGTTCCTCAAGGTTTTGCTCAACGGCAGCATTTGTCGTTCTTTCTTCATTAAATGGAGATCCAGGTATTGCATTCATTAAGAAAAAGGTGAGGCTGGCAATGATCCATACAGTCACTACCATAAGAGCAAAACGTTTTAATATGTAGACGGCCATAAGACTCTCCTCCTAGCTGAAAGTGGCGCGCATAGCAAGCTCTGTCATGACGAGCATCGCTTGATAGGCTTCCAGTATGTCTTTGGCTCTGAAGTTCACAATGGTAGTCCCAGGTTCAAGTTCCGTTCCTGGCATGAGGTTTGCCCATTCGGCCTGTCCATAATTCATAAATTCAATTCGCAGTAAAGGGTGTTCTGGTGGTACTAAAGGAGCCACATTCTGGCTGTTATGTAAGGCCTCTTTAGTACGCTGTTCAAGTAATTCGCCTGCTTTGGCAGGCGTCAGGCTTTTTACTGACGTGCGGGAAATGGTTTCTTTTACTGGCGCGGTAATAATATTAGGGATAAGAGCTTCAGCTTCCTGTGCTGCGCAATCGTCGCCCGCTACCATTAACACCGGCACCCCAAAATAACCTGCTACGTATGCATTGAGACCGAGTTCTCCAACCGCCACATCATTAATGAAAAAGTTGCGAACGCCGAAAATCATCGAGTGAGACATCACTCCTTTCTGGGCTGCACGAGCATGATAGCCGATAAAAATTGCTCCCGTAAAAGAACTGTCTAACCCTTGCATCATTGAAAATGGTTTTACATCTCCAGTAATCAAATAGGCATCCGGATGAATTTCATCGATGAGAAGATTGTTCATTTTAGAGTGACTGTCATTCACGAGGACTTCTTTCACTTGATTTTTGTAGGCCGAGTCAATGACATAATTTGTTTCTTGAGTCATGATTCTTCTGGCACGTTCATAATTATGTTGATGGGAGTCGACATATGTAGAATCCGGGAGACCGGTTATTCCTTCCATGTCGACGGATAAGTATAACTTCATAGAAAGGCATCCTCCTGTTTTGGATTTTAGTGCTAAAATTACTAATATTCTAATAATTTTAACAATATTTTCATGGTTAATATAGAGACAACTTACCCGGGGAATAAGTACCATACATTTTTTTACAAATATAAGGGTGGAATGATATTAGAAGTTAGAATGAAAATTAGCCTTCCTTTTTAAAAAAAGTTCGTGGAAAATGATGAAGGGTTCTATGACTTAGGAATACGAAACAGCCAGAAAAACCTTTCCCTGCTTGAAACAATAAAATCCAAAAACCCTCACCTGTATAAATACATTGGTGAGGGTTTTTGGATGATAAAATTCTTTAATTAACTTAAAATTTGTTAAGCGCAGTGGCCATTACTTTTGATTTTAATCGCTCTTTTTCATTCTCATAGTTTCTTTTCATTTCATTTGCTGCATTTTCGTTATGACCATTGGCCATTAGATCGTCCTGCATGTTGTCGTACACTTTATTAAAGGCTTTGTCTGTCTTAGATTCCAGTTCATCTGCGGCCTTTTTATATTTCGTTAGGAAATACATATAGGAGATGTCCTCTTTCTTTGCCTTCTTGTCGTTATACTCTTTCTTTGCCTTATTAGCTAACTGTTCGAGACGGTCTTTTACTTGAGTTTGCAAGTCATCAAACGTTGGCTGATAGGCAGCTTTTATTTCCTTAACGGACATTTTCTTGCTGGCAGACTGCGGAGAAGAGTTCGAATCTGCAGTGGGGGAGGCGGATGCCGTTTTAGCAGAAGGTTCCTCAGCCAGTTCAGGTTCGTCCAGCTGGTAATCGTCTTGGACAAGGTTGTCGACTTCTGCATCTTGTACACCGTAATCTTTAATCGTAAGAAAATAGGCTGCTGTACCTGCTGCCGCCAAAATAAGCGTGAACAGAGTAATTCCAATGATTAGCTTGATTTTCCTTAAGTTCATTTATCACGCCTCCTACACTCATCTTAACAAAAGTATTCCATTTATTGGGCTTTTTAATCAAGCAGGAAGGTTATTTATATAAAAAAACTGCGCGTTTTAAGTAGTCGGCACTTATTGTGTAATAAAGAATTCAGGTATGGGGTATAGTGAAGGTATAGACAAGACAGGGAGGGGAATCGCTGTGGGTAAAGAAAATGATTTTATCACTGGACTTAGGTGGTCATTATTATTAAGCGTTCCTTTATGGTGCTCCTTTTTTGGTTGGATTAAGATTGTTCGAACGATTCTTTAATCATAGAACTGACAGTTGAATAAGAATGGCCGAAACCCTGCATGTTTTTCTTCAGGGTTTTTTTGTATGGGTTATGATGGAGATCGGCAGCCTTCCCGCTTCCCTTTACTGACGTTACTAAGGTGCTCACTGCTCCCCATGAAAGGATTTCTATTTTTAAGATTTATTGATATAATATAATTACTTGAATTTTCTGAATAAAATCTCTTTATACCATTCTTTGATACTTCGTTCTATTTTCTGCTGAAGATTTCCAAGTATACTGATGTCCCTTCCTCTTAGTGCTTGATGGAAAATCTCCATACAAGTTAAATTACAATCCAATTTGTTCAAAAACATACTTTGCCCTGTCCGCGGATGAGATTACAGAAAATCCAGGAAGAGCTGGCCGCTCTTTCTTTAAAAGAAATTGGGAGGTTCGTTATGAGCGAAGCCAATACGATTGCTTACGAGGAGCAGGTTATTGAAAAAGTAGAACACAGAAAAATACCGCTGGCTGAAATCGTCAAACGAATGTTTTTCATTACGCTCGGTGCTGTTATTATGTCGGTCGGTTTGGAGATCTTTCTGATTCCTAACAATGTCATTGATGGGGGAATAGTTGGAGTTTCCATTATGCTGTCTCATATTACCAGCATCCCTCTTGGATTGTTTCTCTTCATCTTGAATATTCCTTTTTTCTTTATCGGCTATAAACAAATTGGTAAAACATTTACGAGTTCTACGATTTACGGAATTATTATTTTATCTATTTCTACTGCCGTTCTTCATGATGTCCCCGCCTTCACTTCAGATGTTTTATTGGCTTCTCTATTTGGCGGATGTGTGCTGGGAATTGGAGTGGGTATGGTGATCCGTTATGGAGGCTGTCTGGATGGAACAGAAATCTCTGCTATTCTAGTCAGTAAAAAGCTCCCATTTTCTGTGGGAGAAATCATTATGTTTGTGAATTTGTTTATCCTCGGCAGTGCAGGCTTTGTTTTCAGCTGGGACCGAGCCATGTATTCCCTGTTAACCTACTATGTAGCTTATAAAATGATCGATGTCACGATTAAGGGATTAGATGAATCAAAATCGGTGTGGATCATAAGTGAGAACTATAAAGATATTGGAGATGCAATTATTGATCGCTTAGGCCGCGGGGTGACGTATTTAAGTGGGGAAGGTGCCTACACAGGGGATGAGAAAAAGGTCGTCTTCTGTGTTATTACCAGGCTGGAAGAAGCCAAACTTAAGGATATTGTCTATGAACACGATCACAAATCTTTTCTGGCCATTGCTGATATTGCAGAGGTTCGGGGAGGAAGATTTAAAAAAAGCATCCATTAAAATAGAGTTGGACATCAGGAAATCGTCATTCTTAAGACGAACCATGATAGGAAGGAACGCTTAATCAGACAGTGAAAAAACCCGAACGATACCTCATCGTTCGGGTTTTTGGCGGCTTTTAATGCCTTTTTTTATTTATAGATACATAAAGATCTTGGCTCGTTCACCTGCTTATCTTCCCATATGCATGCTCTAAGTCTCCTTGAGAAGCAAAACAGTCGTTCCCCAGTGACTCTGCGAGAGCCTTCAACATTTATCCTCCTTGACTATGTTCTATCCAAAACTGCATCCTCATCCTTCTCAGTAGCGGAATCGTCCATCGTTTGGTCCTGTTCAGAAAGCCACTTGCGGTAATCCAGGACATCCGCTTGAACTTGATCAAAAACTAATTTTAAAATATATGCATCATCGAGATAACCGCCGATAGGAATAAAGTCAGGAATGGCATCTATTGGTGAGATGAAGTAGAGTATGGCTCCAGCAATTGCTAATATGGAACCGGTAGGAACCTGCGTATAGTTTCCTTTTCTCCAGTCTCTCACTAGATTAAACATCATCTGCAATTCACTCCACACTTGAGTCAGCGGTCCTTTGTTTTCCTCTGATTTATGACGGGCCGTGTCGATCATTTTTTTCGTTCTGACGGGATTTTTAAGAACTTTCACAGCTCGTTTCCTCATGAATTTATACAAACGCTTGGCTAGTAGTCGTTTTGATTTTTCCATTTGTCATGAACCCTCCTTATAGAAAGCTCTATGTAACTATCCCCTTTTTGAAATAGCGTCAAACCCAGAAGAAATAGTTTGAAATGGATATTTATTCACTTCGTCTTCTAATTGTAATAATCGGGAATTTCGGTGACAAAAGAATGGGTGTATAGGGTACAGCTATCATCTAAATTCTTGTTTAAGGGACGGAAGTACTTATTTGTATAAAAATTCACTCTTATAAGAAAATAAACTCTATTTGGAATATGGTTAAAACAATTGATTTTCAGTCATGGATAGGATTATAATTTTTCTTTGTCAGGACAATATTCGACAAATTGTTTGAAAATTTTATTAAGTGAGAAGGCTTACAATTTGTCGTGTAATTTTCAAGGAGGTTTCGGGGAGTGTCAAATTACACCAAAGAAGAAATAGTGAAAAGCGTACCCCAAAAAGGATTTTTTGGACATCCGAAAGGATTATTTACTTTATTCTTTACTGAATTCTGGGAGCGGTTTTCCTACTACGGAATGCGCGCATTATTAATCTTTTATATGTATTATGAAGTTTCAAAGGGCGGATTGGGCCTTGATGAAGGTACTGCCGCTTCCATAATGGCGATTTACGGTTCGCTAGTTTATATGTCCGGTATTATCGGAGGCTGGATAGCCGACCGGCTGCTCGGATCTACCTCAACCGTGTTTTATGGTGGGGTACTTATTATGCTCGGTCATATCGCATTATCGATACCAGGTGGTTTAACCTCCTTTTTCATCTCCATGGTACTCATCGTTATTGGTACTGGGTTATTAAAGCCGAACGTTTCGAATATAGTGGGGGATCTTTATGCTCCTGATGATTATCGACGCGATTCAGGATTTAGTGTTTTCTATATGGGGATTAATATAGGTGCGCTTCTTGCACCATTAATAGTTGGAACTGTAGGTCAAGAAGTTAATTTCCATTTAGGCTTTTCGATCGCTGCTATTGGAATGTTCTTTGGTCTAATTACCTTCATTATTTCTAAGAAGAACAGTCTTGGATTGGCAGGAAGAAATGTTCCCAACCCTTTAACAAAGAGCGAGAGATCCAAAACAATCACTCGTTTCGTCATTGGGGCAGTTATCATTGCTGTACTGCTTGCTGTAACAATACCTACGGGGATTCTCACGATCAATGGCCTCACCTATGTAGTCAGCTTCTTAGGTCTTACTATTCCTACGGCTTACTTTATTGTAATGTATCGTAGTAAAAAAACGACAGAAGTGGAAAGGTCTCGGGTTCTTGCTTACATCCCGTTATTTATTGCTGCGATGGTTTTCTGGGCGCTGCAGGAACAGGGAGCAATCATTCTAGCGCAATATGCTGATAAACGGACCAACCTGGATTTTGCAGGACTAGATATTCAGTCATCCTGGTTCCAGTCTTTAAACCCAATGTTTATCATCATACTTGCTCCATTCTTTGCCTGGTTATGGCTGCGTCTTAGATCGAAACAGCCTACCACGGCAACGAAGTTTTCCTATGGTCTTATTTTTGCAGGATTCTCATTCTTGATTATGATGATCCCAGCAATTACAAGCGGAGAAAATTTGGCAAGTCCTTTATGGCTGCTGCTCAGTTTCTTCCTAGTTGTCGTAGGTGAATTGCTGCTGTCACCAGTTGGATTGTCTACTACAACTAAATTAGCCCCTGCTGCGTTTGCCTCGCAGACCATGAGCCTTTGGTTCTTAACGAGTGCTGGCGGTCAGGCGATGAATGCTCAAATTGTTAAGTTTTACAATGCTGATACCGAAGTAGTTTACTTCGGCATACTTGGTGGAGTTGCAGTCGCACTTGGTGTTATCCTTCTTGTCTTATCTCCAAAAATTCAAAAGTTAATGAGAGGGATCCACTAATTGCAAGACAGGTATAAATGAATAGAGTTTATCAGAAAACCCGAATCATTCACTTACAATGGTTCGGGTTTTCTGTGTTTAGAAGTGAGCGTTTTATTCCCTTAAAACGCTTTCAGTATGACCGTTTGGAATAATAGATTATAGCAAATTTACCCTTGCTTATCCCTATAAAAAAGTCAACGGTTAACCTATTAAAGGAGGGAGAGACAAAAGAACTATTCTGGTATTTTCAATTGATTCAAAATAGCATGGAAAATCATAGCATGATAAAATGATGGAGTAAGTGTTTATTATAAAGGAAATATCTTCCTCTGAAAGAAAAATAAAGATAAAAAGAGTGGAGTATTTCTGAAATTTGACGTAGACATCAAGGAAAGGATGAAGACAAAATTGCACAATTAACCAGTCTCACATTAGATGATTGGCAGCTTAATATGGAAGGGTCTGTAAGTATCCGGATCGATAACACTGTAGTAATTGAACCAATCAGACAGATGACCGAAGACGCTTTAAAGCGATTTGTTACTTATCATACCTTGATCCAAAAGGTAAAAGTAAACACCAGAGATTCGAGAACTCCAATAGAATTATTTGGACCTTACCGATTAAAGAAGTCTTTTGGTATTTTAATTCTAAGTAAAATATAGAGAAACCTAGGTATAGGATTATTGGGATTTATTACTTGCGAATTATAGGGCGCAAGTGTATTACATATATAAATAGACAGTGGCGGTTTCACGGATCTTAATGGGATCTGCCGTTACAAAATCGAAATAGAAAAAAAGAGCGTGCATCAGGTTTATCTGATAACACGCTCTTTTTCAATAGGCAGGAAGTTTACCCGGTTATAGTCACTATTTTACGATAACCACAGGAGCATCGGCATGATGCAGGACCTGGTGGCTCACGCTGCCGAGAATCGATTCACTGATCGATCCCGCTCCGGCTCCTCCCATAACAATAAAATCTACCTTTTCCTGATTGGAAAAATCAATGATAGACTGCGAGATCAGCCCTTCTAAATGAACGATCTCTACTTCTAAGTCACCGTCAGGAATGGAGTGAAGGGCATGTTGAAGCAGCTCTTCTCCTTCCGCTTTTGCTGATTGATTGATATTTACATTTAGCGCAGCCCCTGCTTCGGCGTACTGTTCACTATCTATGGATACGTGAATCAGGATTAATCTTGTCTGAGACTCTTTACCTTCGATAAGTTTTAATGCCGATTTCAATCCTCGTTTTGATTGATCGGAACCGTCAATGGGGACAAGAAATTTATTCATCGTCTTTCCCTCCCGTTATTTTATTTATGAGCACGAACAATTTCTCGAGATAAAATCGTTGTTTCCGTGTCATTTTCATGAGTCTTTACTTGCTTGCTAACTGGGATTAGCATGAGCAGTAGTCCAACGAGAACTACTGCTGCTGACACACCAAAAGGTGCATGAGCTGATAGACTCTCGCCAACAATTCCAGAGAGCAGTGGTGCTAGAGCTGCACCAAACCAGCGGACAAAGTTATATACCCCTGAGGTTACGTTTCTCGCATAAGGGGAAATATCCATCACGTAGCTGGTAAATAAAGCATTGTTTAGTCCAGAAACGAGACCTGATAAGATGATCAGCACGATCTCCAGCCAAATAATATCAACAAATAATAGTAGGGCAAGCAGAATAACAAAAGCTGCAAGTCCAAACTTAATTAATGTGATGGGATGCCACTTTCTTTCCAGTTGGTGGGAAAGTACTGCTGATCCATAAGCCAGACAAATCCCCCAACCGAAGAATATAAAGCCAAGATGAATGGCTGTTAAATTTATGACGAGTGGTGAATAAGCGAGAACCGTGAAAAAACCGTAGTAATAAAGCATTCCTGCTATAGCGCCTTGGGAAAATGGTTTATATTTAAGTAAGCGGCCCATTTCTTTCACTCCGGGTGCCTTGCGTTTTTCTTGTTTTTCTGGTTCTTGAACAAAGAAGATGACAAGAAGTAAGGCAATAAATATTAATCCGCCCGTTGCGAAAAATGGATAGCGCCAGGAAATTTCACCAATTAGGCCGCCTAAGAGCGGCCCACCGGCCATTCCGAGACCGATCGCTGCTTCATACAAACCTACAGCTGAACTAATTTCCTTCGATAAGGTAATTAATAATGTCATGGCTGTTGCGAAAAACATAGCATTTCCAAATCCCCAGCCTGCCCGAAAGAACGATAATTCAGCCACCGTTCCGGAAAAACCACATAAAATGGCGAAAATCGTAACCACAGCAAGCCCGAACTTGATCATGTTCTTATCACCAAATTTACCTGCAAGCAAACTGGCGGGAATCATCATAATTGCCATAGTAAAAATGTAAGCAGTAAACAGCATTTCTACTTGCCAATGGCTCGCTCCAATCTGTTTCGCGATCACGGGAAGAATCGGATCCACGACGCCGATTCCCATAAACGCTAAAAAAGTAGCAAGGACGGTAATGAAGCGTCCACGCTTACGGATATTCTCTTGTAAAGCCAATGTTTATCCATTCCTTTCAATTATAGAAGTTAATAAATATCTTTCCATAGTATAGGATTCCACCCTTTATTATGTCAATATTTATATATATAATTATTTATATAAGGAGGTCTCTTGATATGAATTCACTCAGTTATGCACTGCTAAGCTTATTAGTAAGAAAACCCTGCTCCGGCTACGAATTAAGGATGCTGTTAGATGTTTTATGGCCAGCCAAACACAGTCAAATCTATCCATTACTTACTAAATTAAAAGATAAAGATTGGGTAACCTTTGAGCAAGTTCAGCAAAAAGGAAGACCCGATAAGAAAATATACTCCATTACCGATAGTGGAAAGGATGTCCTAAAAGACTGGTTGAAAACCGAGCCAGAACCGCCCATTCAGCGAGATGAATTTTTGATTAAGGCCTACGCCATCTGGCTGACGGATGAAAGGAAAGGGAAAAAATTAATTATGGAGCGTCTGGAAAGATATAAGAGTTTGCTTAGTCAGCACGAATCTGTACTGAAAGAGATGGAAGAAGAATTTGGAGGGGACTTGCGGAAGAAAACTTCACCGCAGTTTGGGAGGTTTATTTTGTTCAAAAGAAGGCTGCGGATGGATAAGGAAGAAATCGATTGGTGTGAGTGGGTGCTTGAACTTTTAGAACAGGTAGAGTAAATTTTCGATTCTCGGTAAATAAGGACCGAAGTTTTACACATAAGCTTTGCTTTTCTAAGTCCTCTCCTTTAAAGAGAGGACTTTTTTATAGATTGTCAAATAAATGTGTTATTATTTTAAATATTTCGTAATTTTTCGGATGTTTTTATAGATTTCTAGGATAGTGTAAAAAATCATACCTGCTAGACTTATATGTAAGCGCTTTAACAAAAGGGGAGGATTTATATGAAAAAGATTGGTTGGCTGCTGATGGCAATGGTATTAACGATCAGTTTAGCTGCTTGCAGCGGGGGAGATAATGAGGCTTCTGGAAATGGTGTTACAGAATTGACGGTATGGAATGATTGGACAGAAGATCGCCCTGAAAATACTGTATATAAGAATCTAATAAAGGAATTTAATAACGAACACGATGATATTGAGGTGAAAATTGAAAGTATTCCTCATGATCAATATGAAACGAAATTACGGACCCAGGCGGCTGGAAAGCAATTGCCGGATATGTTTCGTGTTTGGCCAGGTGCACGAATCAAACCATTGGTTGAAGGCGGAGCACTTCTTTCATTAAATTCTATAAAAGATCAGTGGGATGGAGTGATACCGGAAGCCATATTGAAAGACTACGCTGTAGATGGAGAACAGTACGCAATTCCGGCAAATATCAGTGAGACTAGTTTGATTTTCTATAATAAAGAAAAAGTAAAAGCGGCAGGTTACGATGAATTTCCGAAGACGTACAAAGAGTTAAAGGCTTTGATAACCGATTTAAATGATAAAGGGATTACACCGATAGCACTTGGAAATAAAGCAGCGTGGCCATTACAGTCCGTATATATTTCTACAATAGCGGACCGCTATACTGGTAGTGATTTCCTGGAGAATACGCTTGATGGGGAAGGATCATTTGAGAATGATAAATTTGTTCAGTCACTTTCAGTCATAGATGAATTAACGAATCTTAAGGCATTTAATGAAGATATGAACACCATAGATGAAGCTCAGGCTAGAAGTGAATTTAATAGTGGAGAAACAGCGATGCATTTTGCGGGTTCCTGGGCGATCGGTCCTATCCTCGACGGTGTGAAAAATAAAGAAAATATTGGGGTTGCCCCTTTTCCTGAATTCGAAGGCGGAGAAGGAGACCAATCTAAAATTGCTGGGGTAGCTGGAGGAGGAATCGCTCTAAACAGTAATTTAAGCAAGGATAAAAAAGAAGCAGCCTTTGAATTCTTAAAGTACTTCTATGGAGACGACATGTATAAACAGCTAGTCAAAGCTAATATCATTGTTCCAGCAGATGTAGAGATGGATGATTCAATACCACAAGTCTTTCAAAAGGCAAATAGCTATGCGCAAAACGGGCTTGCTCCAGTGTATGACGCGACACTTACCCCAGAATTAACAGACACGATTAACAATGGTCTGCAATCAATCTCTTTAGGTGACAAAACAGCTGAAGAATTAGCTGAAGAAATGCAAAAGGAGCTGGAGAAGGAGTAGAGCAAATAAAGGAGCAGGCAACAAAAACGCTGTCTGTTCCTATATAAAGAGGTGAGTTTATGCACTTAGCAAGAAAAAAAAGCTCGATCCTGATTGGACTTCTTCCAGCATTATTACTGTACCTGGTGTTTGCGATTTATCCGATCTTACAGTCTTTTTACTACTCGGTTATGAGCTGGGATGGGTTTTCAGCGATGACTTTTGTAGGTCTTGATAATTTTAAAGAACTATTTAAAGATCCGCTTTTTTGGAATTCTGTTAAGAACAATATCTTTGTGGTCGTCGCCTCAGTGTTAGGTCAGGTTCCCATTGCATTATTTATCGCTCTATTACTAAATAGAAAGCTCAAAGGAGCGAAGATCTTTCGAACGATTGGATTCCTGCCTGTTGTGTTGTCTACTGTTGTTATTTCATTAACCTGGAGTCTGATTTACAACTCAAAAGATGGCATGATTAACGAATTCTTCCGAGCGATAGGGTTAGGAGGGATCGCCCAAAACTGGCTTGGGGATACTCAATGGGCAATGATCGCTGTTTGTATAACGGTGATCTGGCAGTTTGTCGGGCTTTATTTAATTATTTTCCTGGCAGCTCTTCAGAACGTACCAAACGAAGTTTTAGAAGCGGCTCGAATGGACGGCGCATCTGAGTGGGTCACCACTTGGAAAATAACGGTTCCGATGATTTGGGACACGATTATTGTTGCTATAGTTCTTTGTATCGCCGGTAGTTTGCGGACCTTCGACCTGATTTATGTGATGACACATGGTGGTCCCTCGCATTCAACCGATGTAATGGCACTTTATATGTTTAATGAAACATTCTCCAACCTGCAATATGGATATGGCAGCGCGGTATCAGTAGTTATTTTCTTCTTCAGCTTGATTTTAATTATGATCGTCAGAAAAGCACTGGGGCAAAAGCTGGTGTAGGAAGGAGGTTTGCATATGGAAACAACCATGAGTTCTAAAACAAAAGTGAAAGATAAATACCAGGGAAATAAAAGAAAAAGTTTTAAAAAGACAATGATTTATCTTATATTAACACTTTTTGCAGTCATTAATGCTTATCCCATTTTGTGGATGGTTATTAACTCCTTTAAGTCGGAGCAGGAATTTGCGGTTAATCAGTTTGGTTTCCCAAAACAAATTGTTTTTGAAAACTACATGAATGCTTGGAAAGCTGCTAACTTTGGCATCTTATTTAAGAACAGCATCTTTATATGCTTAGCTGCAACTGTGATTACTGTATTGATTGGAGCGCTGGCTTCTTATTTCCTTGCCCGATTCTCATTTAAAATGAATACACTTATCTATACTTTGTTTATTTTTGGAATGATTATTCCGATTCATTCCACCTTAGTTCCTATGTTCATCTTGATCCGAAACTTAGGATTATTAAATACTCCAGTCACTTTACTCTTTCCTTACATTGCCTTTAATCTTCCTATTACTATTTTTATATTGACAAGCTTCATGAAAGCTTTTCCAAAGGATATTGAAGAATCGGCAATCATGGATGGGTGCGGGGTATTCCGGATCTTTTGGTCTATTATTCTACCTATGTCTCGTCCCGCTGTGGCCACGGTGCTGGTACTGAATTTTATTCATAACTGGAATGAATTTTCCTTTGCGCTGGTCCTAATTAATGATCCCGGGTTGCAGACGCTGCCGCTTGGACTAGCTAGCTTTGCTGGTCAGTTTACAACCAATTATGGAGCACAAATGGCAGGTCTTACCATGACTTTAGTTCCTATTGTCATCTTCTACTTGTTCTTAGAGAAAGAAATTGTAAAAGGCATGACATCAGGGGCTGTAAAGGGATAAAATTGCTGTATCACACATTAAAGGTGGATGCATCATGTTTCGAAGTTGGGGTCTGACAAAACAATTTGCAAGCGTTTTCTTCATATTGATTACATTGCCTACGATATTGTTTGCGAGTTTAATCTATTATCAAACAACGAAGATATTTAAGCAGCAGGCAGAAGAAAATACCATCGAGCTTCTGGAGAAAAATGAAGAAAGCTTAAAAGCAGTTATTCGAGGAATTGAAAGTATGTCGTCCTATATGATCTATGACGAAGATTTTCGTACTTTCTTCCAAACACCTGAGGATAAAATGGCTGCCCCCGAGTACAAAAAGGCAGAAGACGGAATTCGCGGCTACTTCACCTTTCAGATCACTTCTCAAAATTATATTGATTCCATTCTTTTAAGAGCGAAGGATGGTCATGAACTGAGGTTTGGTAATCCTGTAACAGGCAACGAAGAAGTCTTAAATCGCTCGGCTGAAGATCTTGAAGGCGGCATTTATTGGAGTGACGCTTATCAAATGTCGAGTGACTGGGATGGAGAGAAGAAGATAGTAAGTTTAACAAGAGTTATTAATAGTATGAATCATATTAATCAATCTATTGGAATGGTAAGAATACGATTAGATGAAAAAGACCTCTATCAATCATACTCTGCCGGTACATCTGCTAATCAAGGGGACTATTTTTTAATGTCAGAGAATGGTGAAGTGGTACTGGACAGTGAAGAATCCAAGGTTGGCCAGCCGTTCCCCAGCTCTAAAATTGTCAACTTAGTAGTAGATAATAACCAAGCATCAACAACTTATCACACTGATAACACCACATATTTAGTCGTGAAGAAGAAAATTGAAGGCACCAGATGGTACTCAGTAGCCATCGTTGATAAAGGAGAAGTGGTTCAAGAACTTTATAATGTTCGCAGTCTGATTGTGGCAATGATTCTGTTATTAGCAATCCTGGGTATTATCGCTTTTATTGGATTTTATTTTTCCAATATTAAGCGGATCATTGAATTAACAAATCAAACGGAACAGCTTGAAACGGGGGATTTTTCCGTAAATGTTCATGTGAACTCTAAGGATGAAATTGGAGAGCTGGGAAGTCGCTTTAATCGAATGGTTAAAACCATTCAAAGGCACATCGATACAGAATATAAATTGAAAATCCGTCAAAAGGAATCGGAATTAAAATCATTACAAAATCAAATGGATCCTCATTTTCTATACAACACGCTGGATATGATCCGCTGGACGGCCAGGTTAGAAAATGCGATGGAAACCGGTCAATTAATTGAGAGGCTTTCTAAAATTTTCCGGCTGAATTTAACGAAGGGGAAAACGTGGGTGAGGTTAGAAGACGAGCTCGATTACCTGCGAAATTACTTAGAGCTTCAGAAGAGCAGGTTAGGAGACAGACTACACTTTTCAATATTTTGTGAAGCTGGAATTGAAGAAGCTTTCATTCTTAATCAGCTTTTGCAGCCGATCGTGGAAAATAGTATCTTACATGGATTTAAAGATTTAGACCGAAAAGGCGTTATACAAATCAAATGCTATCAAACGGACCAATTGGTTTGGATCGATGTAATCGATAATGGTCACGGTGTGAAGGGTCAAGGGAAAACGTCAGGCAGTGGATTTGCTCTTAAAAACCTTCAAGAGAGAATGGACATTGCTTTCGGTGAAGGCTTTGGAATAGAAAATGTGGCTTATGATAAAGGTGCGTGGATTAGGGTGAAGCTGCCTCTCCAGCTGGAAACAGAAATGAAAATCATAGACAAAGAGCAAGGTGAAAATAATGACTCTTAAAATAATAATTGTCGATGATGAACCTATTATAAGACGCGGTCTAGCTGCCACTATCCCATGGGAGGAAAACCAAATCGAAGTGATGGAGACAGCGGAAGACGGTAAAGATGCTATTAAGAAAATCAGAGAATCCGAGGCCATTGATTTAGTGGTTACGGACGTACGGATGCCCAACATGGATGGTCTGGAGCTAGCTGGTTACCTAGCAGAAAATTATCCTAATATCAAAATCTTGATGATTAGTGGATATGATGACTTCAAGTATGCTCAGAGAGCACTAAAGCTGGGAGTGCAAGACTATTTGCTAAAACCGGTTGATATAGAAGAGCTGCTTCGTGTGGTCACTAAGATTAAAAATGAAACCACCATCGAGCGTAATGAAAGTGAAGAACTAAGAAAAACGCAAATAAATAATGCGATCTTTCATCAGATATGGAATTTTCCTGTAAAGGTTCCTCAAGAATTAAAACGATATGGCAAGGTATCGATTTACCCGTTCATAACCATGCTGAAAAAGTACGCCTCTGTAACTTATGGGCTGACAAAAGAAAGAATTCAACAGGTGAAACGAGATTGGAAGAATGACCTCGAAAGCAGAATCCTCCATGAAGGCTATGAGGTCACATCTGTATTTACCGGCGATAATATTTTATTAACTTGTATCATAGATCCAACGGGCACGCTCACTTCTAATCAGGTGAAAGCTTTCATACATCAATCTGAAAAAGATATAACGGGAATAATTTATCAAAGGCGAACCCAATTGGGTCAGTTATTTAGAGCGCACGCCGAACTCATTCAATCTATAAAGTATCTTCCATTAAAGGAAGATCGGAGTGTTACTTTATCCCAATCTGATGAGCCGATTAAAGAAGAAAAAGTTTATCCTTCCCAATTGGAGACAGATCTTTTAAACGCCTTTTTCCAATTAAATGATCTCCAAGTCAGGAATTTAACTAATCAATTGTTTGCTTATTTTAAAGAGAATCAATTTTTTTTAGAAGATGTAGTGAAGACGGGGCGTACCTTTTTTTCTAGTCTTATTCAACGTTATGAAAACCTGTTTCGGCAGGAACCAGTGTATCCAAGTCTAAATTTTAGAAAAGGAATCGATGTTTATCTATTCAATGATTATCAATTATTAAAGGAACTTTTTATAGAAGATTTAGACCTTCTGATTAAGGAGTTAAAGTTATCTCAAACTGAAAGTAATGATTGGTTAATTGAGAGAGCAGTAACTTACATCCACTCTTATTTCACCTCCGATGTTAAGGCTCATGAAGTAGCAAATGTGATTAATATATCACCTAATTATTTCAGTTCCTTATTTAAGCAGAAGACTGGCAAGAAATTTAACGAGTATGTTAATGAACTGAGAGTAAATAAAGCAAAATCATTGCTTGAAGAAACTCCATTTAAAGTAATTGAGATTGCGGAACAAGTTGGCTATCAAGAGTATAAATATTTTGTCAAAGTTTTCAAGAGATACACGGGGATGACGCCCACAAAGTATAGAAGACTTATGACCATAAAATCGTAGAAATGATAGAGGGAGAGATCATAGATGGAAAAGAAAACAATTCAGGTACCAGAAGACTTTATTATTGGAGCAGCTATTTCTGCATGGCAGTCAGAAGGATGGTCAGGTAAAAAAGAGTCTCAGGATTCTTTTCTAGATCTGTGGTATAAAAACAACAAACATGTATGGCATAACGGCTATGGACCAGCCGTTGCTACTGATTTCATCAATCGTTATAAAGAAGATATTGGCTACATGAAAGAAATTGGCCTGACTCATTTTAGAACCTCCATTAATTGGGCGCGTTTTTTAACAGACTATGAGAATGCAATTGTCGATGAAGATTACGCAAGCTACGTGGATGACATGATCAATGAACTAATTGAAAACGGTGTAGAACCTATGATTTGCTTAGAGCATTATGAAGTTCCAGCCGTATTATTTGAAGAACACGGGGGATGGGGATCTAAACACATCGTAGAACTTTACCTGAAATATGCGGAAAAGGTAATGGAACGGTATGGGGACCGTGTGAAGCATTGGTTTACATTTAACGAACCGGTTGTCGTTCAAACTCGTGTGTATTTAGATGCCATCCGTTACCCATTCGAGCAAAACACAAAAAAATGGATGCAGTGGAATTACAATAAAGGGTTAGCAACAGCTAAAGTTGTGAAGTTGTTTAAAGAAATGGAATTGAATGATAAATATAACGCTAAAATTGGAGTTATTTTAAATCCTGAAGTTACTTATCCAAGATCTTCAGCTGAACATGACCAACAAGCGGCACAAATGTATGATTTGTTTTTTAATCGAGTGTTTCTGGATCCGGCTATTAAAGGAGAGTATCCACAAGAATTGTTCGATGTAATGAATAAGCATGAAATTACATTCGAGTATACACATGAGGAGCTTCAGATCATTAAAGAGAATACAGTTGATTATGTCGGTTTAAATTTATACTTCCCCCATAGAGTAAAGGCGCGTACCTCTCTTTGGAATGACGAAGTTCCCTTTCATCCAGAATATTATTATGAGAAATTTGATCTGCCAGGTAAAAAGATGAATCCATACAGAGGATGGGAAATATACCCTGAGCTTATGTATGACATGGGAATCCGAATGAAAGAAGAATACGGAAATATTGAATGGTTTATTGCAGAGAATGGTATGGGGGTAGAGAACGAGAAGCGATTTAAGAACGAAGATGGAATTATACAAGATGACTATCGAATTGAATTCATTAGTGAACATTTAAAGTGGCTGATAAAAGCTGTGGAAGAGGGAGTAAATTGCAAAGGCTACATGCTATGGGCATTCTCCGATAATGTTTCTCCTATGAATGCATTTAAAAATCGCTATGGATTAGTAGAGATAGATTTAGAGAATGATAGAAATCGCTCATTAAAAAAATCAGCTTCGTGGTATAAGCAACTCATTCAATCGAAACAATTCGAAGCCTCAAGAGACGACATCTATAAATAAACTTAAAACCAGCAGAGGGGGGCAGGAGTGCTTCCCTCTTCATTTATTGAACTATTCATAAAGAAAGAAGAGGAGATTGTATGGAATCTTACATTGCCTTTGATTTTGGAGGAACCTATATAAAATGCGCTGTCATAGGAGAAAACGCTGACATAATAGAAAGCGAAAAAAAACCTACCCCTGATTCGCTTGGCGGTTTAGTGAAATTGATTGACCTTTACGTATCGAACCATCCTGACAGCTATGGAATAGCGGTGAGTTGTCCAGGAGCGGTTTCTGAAGATGGTTTTGTTTATGGGTCCAGCGCAATTCGGTATAACCATGGTCCTAATCTAAAGAATATCATTGAAACAAAAACCAATCTCCCTGTTCATATTGAAAACGATGCTAACTGTGCAGGGTATGCCGAAGTCTGGAAAGGAGCTGCGAGAGGAAAGGAAAATGCATTAGTGGTTGTGGTTGGTACCGGTATTGGCGGAGCAGTTATTAGAAATGGAGAAATTTACAAAGGAACTCATCTTCATGGAGGGGAATTCGGATTTATGCTGCTGACAGAGGATGTTCAAGATAGTAATGATGTATGGAGCCGTGTAGCTTCTACTCAAGCCATGGTACGAAAGGTTTGCCGCAAAAAAGGACTGGCAGCTAAAGAGCTAAATGGAGAACAAATATTTCGAATGGCTGAACAAGGAGATAGAGAATGCTTGCAGGCAATAGACGAATTCTATCATTTATTAGCGGTTGGAATTTATAACTTGCAGTACCTTCATGACCCGGAGGTTATTCTTATTGGCGGAGGGGTGAGTGCCCGCCCGGATTTAATTGAAAACATTAATAAAAAGGTAACTAAATTAGTAGATAAGATAGATTTAGCCAAAATCAAACCAATTCTAGCTCCCTGCCAATTTCACCATAACGCTAATTTGTTAGGGGCCGTTTATAGTTTTAAGGTGAGGAAACGGAGGAAATAATAATTGGTTCCTTTAACAGCTAAAGATGCAGAGACGCACTTCTAATAAAGATTGACACCTTTTAGAGAAAGCGGTTACAATTAAAGTAGTGACTAGTTATCAGAGAACTAAATTACAGTGATTTTAGGTGAAATTCATGACACAGAAGATTCAAATCGGAAAGCTCGCAATGCTTGTTGCATCGCTCACACCCGATGAATTAGAGCCATTTTCTCCTGCTTTAGAAGAGGTAAATTATTGTCAGGGGAAAGCAGGGTCCATGGAAATTCAAAAAGTGATTGCAGCAGTGGAAACCGCAGCGAAACGAAATGGAATTATTGCAGAAAACGTCTACCGCGAAACTCATTCCTTGTACCACGCGATTTTAGAATCGCTTGAAGGTGTTATGCGTGGACAGCTTGGTGTAGGGAATATGATGCGGACAGTGGGACTGCGTTTTGCTATCGTTCGCGGCACTCCTTACGAACATGCGAACGAAGGCGAGTGGATCGCGGTTGCCTTTTACGGAACAATTGGAGCTCCGGTAAAAGGTTTAGAGCATGAGACATTTGGACTGGGTATCAATCATATATAAACAGTATGGCGCCTATAGTCATAAGTTATGAGGAGGCGACAGTGGTATTTCTATGCCATTGTCGTCTCTTTTTTATGCATGGTCAGCGGCATGCAGAGTGCCTGCTTTGTAGGAAATGGGGGATTGAAATGGTTGAATTAAATGGTTGGGATTTAAATTTAGATGAAATGAAAAAGATTTGTTTCGAACAGGAGTCCGTTACGATCGCGGCAGAAAGTTTAGATAGAGTAAGAGAAAGCCGAAAAGTAGTAGAAGATATTGTCTTGCGTGGAGATCAGGTTTATGGCATAAATACCGGTTTTGGCAAATTCAGCGACGTGGCTATTGCGGATGGGGATGTGGATTTACTTCAGCTTCATTTAATACGTTCACATGCTTGCGGCATAGGTGATCCTTTTCCCGAAAAGGTTGGCCGTGCAATGGTAGTCTTACGGTTAAATGCTTTGTTAAAAGGATATTCGGGTGTTCGAGAAGTTCTCGTTCAAAGACTTGCCGAACTCGTCAATAGAGGCATTCATCCCGTAGTCCCTAGTCAAGGGTCGCTGGGGGCATCTGGAGATTTAGCACCGCTCTCGCACCTTGCTCTGGTGTTGATTGGCGAAGGAGAAGTCTATTACAAAGGAAAAAGAGAAAAAACAGAGAATGTGTATCATAGATTACAAATGAAACCTCTGCAGTTAAAAGCTAAAGAAGGGCTTGCGCTGATTAACGGGACGCAGGCCATGACAGCTATGGGGGTTATTAATTATCTAGAAGCCGAACAACTTGCCCAGGAAAGTCACTGGATTGCTTCCATGAGTTTAGAAGCTTTGGAAGGTATTATCGATGCCTTTCATCCAGCTATCCATGCAGCACGAGGTTATCCAGAGCAAATCGAATCTGCCGATACAATCCGCTCCATTACTCAAGGGAGCAAACTGATTACGCATCAAGGAGAAAAGAGAGTTCAGGATGCTTATTCGCTGCGCTGCATCCCGCAGGTTCACGGTGCTTCTATGCAAAGCTTAAATTATGTAAAAGAGAAGCTTCTTATTGAGATGAATGCGGCCACTGATAATCCTCTAATTCTTGAAAATGGGAGTGTTGTGGTTTCTGGCGGTAACTTTCATGGACAGCCGATCGCTCTTGCCATGGATTTCCTGAAAATAGGAGTGGCAGAGCTTGCCAACATATCGGAACGCAGAATTGAAAGGTTAGTCAATCCGCAGCTCAATGACTTGCCGGCATTTCTAAGTCCGAATCCCGGCTTACAGTCTGGAGCAATGATTATGCAGTATTCCGCAGCTTCCTTAGTTTCGGAAAATAAGACCCTTGCTCATCCCGCTAGCGTAGATTCCATTCCTTCTTCTGCTAACCAGGAGGACCATGTCAGTATGGGGACAATAGGGGCGCGTCACGCTTCGCAAATTATAGCGAATGCATACCGTGTTTTGGCCGTTGAACTCATTTGCTCCATGCAGGCACTGGAATATCGCGGCGTAGAAAAAGCAGCAGCAGCTACACAGAAACTGTTTTCCTCTGCACGCACCGTAGTGCCGTCAATCACCGAGGATCGCATTTTTTCTGAGGATATTGAACGGCTCGCCGAATGGCTGAAAGGGGATCATTTTGCTTGGAAAGAAATCAAGAAGTCTATAGAAGGAGGCACATACTATGTCGACCACGCGTAAATTACAAGCGAATCGCGGTACAAAGTTAGAATGTAAGGGATGGGAACAGGAAGCAGTGCTCCGTATGCTTCATAATAATTTGGATCCGCAAGTAGCAGAGAAACCAGAGGAATTAGTCGTTTATGGGGGCATAGGAAAAGCTGCAAGAAACTGGGAAGCTTTTGATGCCTTGGTCGCTACTTTAAAACGGCTGGAAAATGACGAAACCATGCTTGTTCAATCGGGAAAACCTGTCGGAGTCTTTAAAACGCATTCAGCAGCACCGCGTGTTTTACTTTCAAATTCTGTTCTTGTACCTAAATGGGCCAATTGGGACCACTTCCACGAATTAGACCGTAAAGGTTTGATGATGTATGGTCAGATGACTGCCGGCAGCTGGATTTACATCGGGTCTCAAGGAATATTACAAGGAACCTATGAAACTTTCGCCGCTCTCGCAGATAAGCATTTTCAAGGATCGCTTGCTGGAACCATTACCCTAACGGCAGGACTTGGAGGAATGGGCGGTGCTCAGCCGCTTGCTGTGACCATGAATGGCGGCGTTGTCATTACTGTAGAAGTAGATCCGGACCGCATCCAGAAGCGAATTGATTCCGGTTATTGTGACCGCATGACCACGTCTCTTGAAGAATCTCTTTCCTGGGCGCAGGAGGCGAAACAGAATGGAGAAGCTTTGTCGATCGGATTGTTAGGCAACGCGGCAGAAGTTCACCGTGAAATTTTGCATAGTGGAGTAAATATAGACGTAGTCACCGACCAAACTTCAGCACACGATCCACTTAATGGATATATTCCGGTTTCTTATACGTTAGAAGAAGCAGCAGACTTAAGGAAAAATGATTCCAAGCAATACGTTCAACTTGCCTCTGAATCTATGGCGTCTCATGTGGAGTCCATGCTGGAGTTTCAGAAACGCGGCTCGATTGTGTTTGATTATGGCAATAATATCCGCCAGGTGGCATTTGATCAAGGAGTCAAACATGCTTTCGATTTTCCTGGTTTTGTTCCGGCCTATATACGTCCATTGTTCTGTGAAGGAAAAGGACCATTTCGCTGGGTGGCTCTCTCTGGTGATGAAGAGGATATTTACCGTACAGATCGTTTAATTAAGGAACTCTTTCCGGAAAATGACAAGCTGCTGCGATGGATTGATATGGCTCAGGAAAAAGTTCAGTTTCAAGGACTTCCTTCCCGAATTTGCTGGCTTGGATACGGGGAACGGGCTAAAATGGGTCTTGCTATAAACGAACTAGTCAGGAATGGCGAACTTAAAGCCCCAGTTGTGATTGGACGCGATCATTTAGATTGCGGATCGGTGGCCTCTCCAAACCGAGAAACGGAAGCGATGAAGGATGGCAGTGATGCTGTTGGGGATTGGGCGGTACTGAATGCGATGATTAATACTGCAGCAGGTGGTTCCTGGATTTCCTTCCACCACGGCGGCGGAGTTGGAATGGGCTATTCGCTGCACGCAGGTATGGTGATTGTAGCTGATGGTACAGATCTTGCTAAAGAAAGACTAGAACGTGTATTAACGACGGATCCAGGTATGGGCATTATGCGGCACGCAGATGCAGGCTACGAGACAGCTCGTGAAATGGCTGAACAACATAATATTGATATTCCCATGAAATAAAACATAGAAAAGGTGGATTTCCATGTCATTTGATACAGTAATCCGAAATATCGGGCAGCTTATTCTGCCAGCATTATCTGAACAGCCCCTTAAAGGTGAACGAATGGGGCAATTAGAAGTGAAAGAAGGGGCAGCGCTAGCTATCGCTGAAGGAGAAATCAAATGGATCGGTTCGAATGAAGAGGCGGGAGCCATAGACGCTCAAGAGGTCTTGGATGCGAAGGGCAAAGTAGTTTCACCGGGATTAGTAGATCCACACACCCATCTGGTATTTGGCGGTTCTCGAGAAGAAGAAATGGCTTTAAAGCAAGCAGGTGTCCCTTACCTGGATATATTAAAACAGGGAGGCGGCATTTTATCGACAGTCAGATCAACCAGAAGCGAATCAGAAGAGGCGCTGTTTGAAAAAGCAAAGCGATCTGTGGAGCGGATTCTATCGTATGGAGTGACTACGATGGAAGCAAAAAGCGGATACGGCCTAAATAAAGAAACAGAACTAAAGCAGCTTCGAGTTGTAAAGCGGCTCAATCAAAGCGGTGTGCTAGATATTGTGCCCACTTTTTTAGGTCCGCACGCTATCCCGCCGGAATCTAAAGCAGATCCGGAGGCTTTTTTACAGGAGATGATTGACCTGCTGCCAGAAATAAAACAAGAGCAGCTTGCTGAATTCACAGATATCTTTTGTGAAACGGGTGTATTTACGATTGAGCAATCTCGAAAGTTTATGGAAGCATCTCATAAACTGGGGTTCCAGACCAAAATTCACGCTGACGAAATTGATCCATTAGGCGGAACGGAACTGGCATGTGAAACAGGCTCCATATCTGCTGATCATCTGGTAGCGGCATCCGATGAAGGTATTAAAGCTTTAGCCACATCTGATACAGTGGCAGTTCTTTTGCCAGGTACCACTTTTTACCTTGGGAAAGATACGTATGCGAATGCCCGTGCAATGATTGATTCCGGGGCATCGGTGGCGCTGGCAACCGATTTTAACCCGGGCAGCTGTGTTACAGAAAACCTTCAGCTGATCATGTCCCTTGCTGCGTTAAAATTAAAAATGACACCGGAAGAAATTTGGAATGCAGTAACAGTCAATTCAGCTCATGCGATCGGAAGAGGGAAAACAGCAGGAACCCTAAAAACGGGAAGCCAAGCGGATCTCGTGCTATGGGATGTTCCTAATTATAAATACATTCCTTACCATTATGGAGTAAACCATGCTTCCTTAGTGATGAAGGCTGGTCAGATTGTTTGGAAGCGAGGTGAAAGCCGTGTCTTTTCAGTATCTCAAACCACGGGGATCGACACGATTTAAGGATCGTTATACGACGAAAGCAGATGAAAATTTGACCAAATTTGAAACAGGAGACACTGGAGAGATAGGGATGATTGGGTTGCCCTCTTCCAAATCATCGATTTCATTTTCGATGGCCGCTGAAGCACCAAGTTCAATTCGCTCTGCTCTGGGGTCATTCAGTACGTATTCTGGTGATAAAGACGAGGATTATGCGGACATGAAATTACTGGATTATGGAGATGTGGCGGTCCATCCCACTTCACTCGAAGAGACCCTGCACCGATTGCAAGTGAGTGTGTCCGAAATGCTGGAAACCCGCGCTTGTGAAAGATATGTGGTGCTTGGTGGAGACCATGGAATTAGCTATCCATCGATATCTGCTTTTCATAAACACTACGGCCGTATCGGGGTCATTCAATGGGACGCGCATCATGATTTACGTAATCTAGAGGATGGGGGAAGGACGAATGGCACCCCATTCAGGAGTCTGCTTGAATCAGGAGTGCTTCAAGGGAGTAACCTTGTTCAGGTCGGCATACGTGATTTTTCAAATGCGAAAGCTTATGCAGATTATGCCAAAGAACAGGGAATTCATGTTTATACGATGGCAGATGTAGATAAAACGGGTCTGAATGATATTATTACTGCTGAAATCGAACGACTGAGCAAAGAGGTAGACATGATTTACTTGTCCGTTGATATGGATGCTGTGGACCAGGCGTTTGCTCCAGGGTGTCCGGCAGTCGGACCAGGAGGATTTACCAGTAGAGAATTATTAAACAGTATTTCCGTTGCGGCGAGTAAACCTAAAGTGAAAGCCATGGATATTGTTGAGATAGATCCTTCAAAGGATGTTCGTGATATTACCAGCAGATTGGCTGCTCACGTGATGCTGAGGTTTATGTATCAGTCATAAATAGGTATAAATTTTATGCCCTGCTTCCGATTTACGGAGGCAGGGCTATTTGCTTCTATCAAACTTTCACAATTATACTTTAAAGTGATAAATTAGAGCTAAATAGAGAAAATGTGACTAATTTCTCATATTTATTAGTAATCTAGTAATAATTGCTATTTTTTCAGGAAATAAAGCGGAATTCACTAAAATTGAGAGAATTCAGAATATTTATTATAGTAGCAAACTTTGAGATAATGAAAAGGAGACAACAAAAAAAGGGGGAAATAGAGAATGAAGAAAACGAAATTTGGATTTATTTTGTCTACTATTTTATTTATTATCCTGCTCGCAGGCTGTGGATCGAGTGATGATTCTTCCAGTGGCGACAGCGGTGACAGCAGTGGCGATTCAGATTCAGGCAGCAAATATACAGTTGCCACCGATAATAACTTTGTACCGTTTGAATCTATGAATGAAGATACTGGTAAAATGGAAGGATTTGATATGGATTTAATTCGTGCGATTGCTGACGAAGCTGGATTTGATATCGACATCCAATCCATGAAATTTGATGGTGTGGTAGCTGGAATGCAGTCCGATCGTTTCGACATCGGAATTGCAGGAATGACAATTACGGATAAACGTAA
Organism: Halobacillus rhizosphaerae; assembly: GCF_046719735.1. Lineage (NCBI taxonomy): Bacteria > Bacillati > Bacillota > Bacilli > Caryophanales > Bacillaceae > Halobacillus > Halobacillus rhizosphaerae. The sequence continues at coordinate 105,013 of NZ_JAUTWQ010000014.1, read as the reverse complement.
GGAAACGATTGACTTTTCTGATCCCTATTATGATGCAGGTCTTATCATAGCAGTTCAAGATGGAAATAATGATATAAAATCCGAAGATGATCTAGCAGGTAAGAAAGTGGGAACCCGCTCAGGGACAACCAGTGAGGATTACTTAGATAAGAATCATCCCGATGCCGAAGTTGTTACGTTCCCTGGTATTGTAGAGGCCTATATGGATTTGCAGTCCGGGCGTGTGGATGCCGTTATGTATGACGTACCTAACGTAAAATACTACGTAAATCACGATGCAAAAGGCAAATTGAAAACTGTGGGGGATGTGCTTCAGGGTGAACAATACGGAATCGCATTTCCAAAAGGTTCTGAATTAACTCCTGATGTAAACGATGCGCTTCAAACCCTTATCGATAATGGAAAGTATGATGATATCTATGAAAAATGGTTTGGTGAACGGAAATACGATACTAAGAAATCAGAGTAACAAATTCAACCTAATGTAAAGCGTAGCAAGGCAGTCCCTTGTTGCGCTTTTCAAATCAAACCATTAACAGATACCTACTACATGCACAAGGAGAGATAAGGGATGATGGAAGCAATAGCCAACTCTCACTATATCAGGGTCATGCCTTTTTTGTTAGAGGGTTTAAAATACACGTTATTAATTACGATTGTCGGATTAATTTTTGGATTTATACTAGGTGCCATCTTTGGACTTGCGCGCTTATCCAATAATAAACTTATTTATGGATTGGCGACTGTCTATGTGGAAGTTGTCAGAGGGACTCCTATTCTTGCCCAGATTCTTTTTATCTACTTCGGTTTGTCAGATTTATTAGAGCTGAACATAGATAAGATTACGGCGTCGATAATTGCAATTGCGATTAACGCAGGGGCTTACATTGCAGAGATCGTACGTGGTGCGGTGTACTCTATTGATAAAGGCCAGAATGAAGCTGGCCGCTCGATCGGCTTAACGAAAGCACAAACGATGCGGTATATTATTTGGCCGCAAGCCTTTAGGCGTATGATTCCCCCACTCGGCAACCAATTTGTTATCAGTCTTAAAGATACCACTCTTTTCTCTGTAATAGCTGTTGGAGAAATGCTTTATATGGGTCAGCAGTATTATGGGAAAACTTTTGCTGCATTTCAGGCATTAACCATGGTATGTATTATGTACCTCATCATTACCATTCCAACTTCTGTTTATTTGAGAAGAGTTGAAAGGAGACTGGATGTATAATGATGATTAGAGTAAATGATTTGCATAAATCTTTCGGTTCGAATGAAGTATTAAAAGGAATCGATTTAGAAGTTAAAGAACAAGAAGTGGTGTGTGTGATTGGACCCTCTGGCTCTGGTAAAAGCACCTTGCTTCGCTGTTTAAATCTTCTAGAAGAAGTTACGGGTGGAGACGTTTATATCGAAGGAGATAATTTAACAGATCCTAAAGTTAATATTAATGAAGTCCGGTCCAGAGTGGGGATGGTTTTTCAGCACTTTAACCTATTTCCTCACATGACCGTGCTTGAAAACATCACACTTGGTCCTAAAAAGATTAAAAAGATCAGTAAAAGTGAAGCGGAAAAAGCCGCTTTACCTTTGCTGGAAAAAGTAGGGCTGAGCGATAAAGCACATGTCTATCCTGAAAGTCTCTCGGGCGGTCAGAAACAAAGGGTAGCAATCGCGCGGTCTCTAGCCATGAACCCGAAGATAATGCTATTTGATGAGCCAACCTCAGCCCTTGACCCTGAACTAGTGGGGGATGTGTTGAAAGTAATGAAGGATCTGGCAAAAGAAGGAATGACGATGGTTGTAGTTACTCACGAGATGGGATTTGCTCGTGAAGTCGGTCATCGAGTAATCTTTATGGATGAAGGGATTGTCATGGAAGAAGATGTTCCCGATAATATTTTTTCCAACCCTCAGAACCCACGAACTCAGGAATTTTTAAGTAAAGTTTTATAATAGATGGAACCTCCTGCTAATGTTCAGCAGGAGGTTTTTCTGCTGAAAAAATTGATGGCTAGTTATTCCACTAAATCTCCCAATTGTTGAAGTCTCAGTTTCGAGATAGGGGGGCAGTGGATAAAAAGTCTCACTGGGTAATTATCATGATTATAGCGTGGTTAGAATTGTTTTTGCTGACTTGGATGGGTCCGTACATTTTTCATATGATGGGTGGCGAAGGAAATGACGAGACTCCAGTGGGAGAAGGTGGTAGGCGAGACCCCACAGAGAGTGAAACGAACGAGGAGGCTTGCCGGCGCCCCCACAGGAAAGCGAGTTATTTCCTGCGCCGCCCAACTCTAATTGTTAATAGCGGACCCAAACATCTCTAAATCGAGTCTTCCATAATCCTCCACTGTACTTAAAGACTTGTTACCAAGCAAATTACTTTATCCCTCCCTCCCATGTCTTATCAGAAATACCCCTTAAAAAAAGTGCTAAAATAAAGAGGATAGATTATAATTTTTTACATAAGGGAACAATACAAATAGTTCCTATAAATGGAAGTAAAGGAAGGGAGGGAGGGGTAGTATTGGAAGAACCTAACTTTGCGAAAGGCTGTTTGTGGGGGACGCTCCTGTCTATCCCACTCTGGATTTTAGCTATTCTAGCCTTCTTTAAAATCATAAAGTAACCGCCGTGAAGTGATTATTGCATCGCTTCACGTTTTGTATTCACTTCAGCAGTTTCAGTGAATACTTACTAATAAAGCATGATAAAATGAAAAAAAGTGCCACTGCCCATATCTTTTTCATACATGAATGCGTTAGTTATTATGAGAGGGTGGAAAGGAGTCGAGCAGAATGAATCATTCACGGACCCAAAAGGAGAACAAAGTGACAAAGCTTCCAGATGACTGGTATGAGCAATTGAAAAATTACGGCCGGTTTCTAGCTAAAAACGATTGGGATGGAGAGGATTTAGTACAGGAGGCAGCCACTAAAGCTTATCAGTATTATCCGGAGCACGATATGACAATGGCTCTTCTCAGGAAGATGACTTACCATTTGTGGATAGACACGATCCGAAAGCGTAAGAAGGAAGAGCTTCGGGACTCTCCGCTGCCTCTAGTCTCTAAGGAAAAGCAGTTTAGCTGTGACGACTGGATGGAGTCCATAGAAGAGCTGCTTAGTAAACTGACCCCCAAGCAGGCGGTTATCCTTTTTCTAAAAGAAACGTTTCAATATCAGGCGAAAGAAATAGCTGAAGCTTTAGACACTTCTGAAGAAGCAGTGAAAGCTGGATTGATGAGAGCGAGAAATCGTCTGAGAAAGAAGCACGACGTAGGAATAAAGCTCATCGATCGGGACGTAAATGAAGAGGTGTATGCGCTGTTTTATGAGGCATTAAAACTTAACGATCCCACCCGTCTCCTTCAAGCTTTGCCTGCTTTTGAAGTCTTTGCTGCTAAGACACTTTCCAACACCCCAACCCTCTCCCTCGTGGCTGCTTAAGCCATAGGATAAGGAGGACTCATAATGACGGCAATTCCCTATGTTATTGAACAATCGGCAAATGGAGAACGGTCCTATGACGTTTATTCCAGACTGCTTAAAGACAGGATTGTAATACTAGGTGATGAAATTAATGATCAAACGGCAAATATTATTGTCGCACAGCTGCTCTTCTTATCTGCGAATGATCCTGAGAAAGATATATCTCTTTATATAAACAGCCCAGGAGGTTCTACTTCAGCAGGATTTGCTATTTTTGACACGATGCAGCACATTAAACCAGATGTAAGGACTATTTGTACGGGAATGGCGGCTTCATTTGGGGCGGTTCTATTGCTTGCCGGTGCCAAAGGAAAGCGTTATGCCCTGCCCAATAGTGAGGTGATGATTCATCAGCCTTTAGGTGGAGTGAAGGGTCAGGCGACAGATATTGAGATATCTGCGAAAAGAATTTTGAAACTTAAAGAACATCTAACAAAGATAATTTCGGATAGAACCGGTCAATCTTTGGAAAAGGTTCGCGAGGATATGGAACGGGATTACTTTATGAGCGCTGAAGAAGCAAAAGAATATGGATTGATCGACAAAATTATCTAGGTATGCGAAAGCCCGCGGACTCTCTTAAGAGAATCTGCGGGCTTTGTGACTATCCAATAATAACGGCTTCTTTAGGATAACGGTAATTGTCTTTTGTTACTTTCCCTCGAATAATGAATAAGAAGGAGAAGATCCCAATCCTTCCAATAAACATTAATGCGATAATGATAAGCTTGCCTGCCGTGTGGAGATCAGGTGTGATTCCCATGGACAAACCTGTTGTTCCGAATGCGGAACAAGCCTCAAACGCGACTTGAATCAATGTAAATTGAGGTTCCAGCACATTTAAGAAGATGATCGATATCCCGCAGATAATAATGGCCGTATTAATGACGATAAAGGAGCGGAAGATGTCTTCTGTGTCGATCTCCCGCTTGAAGATTCGTACCCTGCTTTTACCACGGGCATACGCCACTATGCTGATAATCATAATGGCAAAAGTAGTCGTACGGATCCCGCCACCTACACTGCTGGGGGAGGCCCCGATAAACATGAGGACAGAGATAACTAATAAAGTAGGAATAGAGAATTCACTAACATCCATAGTTGCCAGTCCGCCATTTCTCGTAGTGACGGATTGAAATAATGAGTAAAAAAGGGATTCGTGCCATGATTTATCTGCAAAGAAATGCGTTCGGTCAAAAAAGTAAATGGCAATGGCTCCGACGAGTACCAGTGCGCCAAAAGTAGTTGATGTAAGTTTGGTAAATAAGGAAAAGTTAAAGAAATCACCAGGCTTTTTCGTTAAGTAATCCTTCACTTCGATCAGAACTGGAAATCCAATTGCACCCAGTGTAAGAAGCAGCATATTAACAAATTGAACAAAATAATCATGCTCAAACATTACTAAGGAAGAACCGGTAATATCAAATCCGGCGTTCGTAGTCGCACTTACGGAAGCAAACATCCCTTGAACGAATGCCTCGCCAATAGTAGGGAAATATTCCGTAAAGTAAATGCCGAGAACTATAGCCCCCACTACTTCAATCGCAATGACAATAATAAGAATTTGTCTGATTAATCGCACCAGCCCCGAGAACGTTGTCCGGTTCTGATCCGTTTTAATTAATTGCCTTCGCTTTAACCCGATTTTCTTCCCCATCAGCATCCAAATAAAGGTGCCGAGCGTCATGATTCCGATTCCGCCGAACTGAAGAATGAACATAATAACAAAGTAACCCCCTGTATTGAAGGTACTTTCAGTGGGAACGACAGTTAAGCCTGTAACACTTACGGCGCTTACCGCCGTAAAGAGACAATCAATGAAGCTGATCGTCGCTCCATCCGTATGGAGAAATGGCAGGCTGACAAGCAGGGTGGAAATCATTACAGCAGATATGTAAAAAAGTACGATAATTTGAAATGGTGAAAGCCGATCAAACAAATGGCTTAAATTTAATAAGTACGATCGTTTCATACTTTGTGCCCCTTATCCTTGCTTGTGACTTGACTGAGTCTATGTGTTATCAAACATTGCAGTCATCATGGATTTTATAGCTAATTTCTATGGTTGGCAAGAGGGTATAGAGATTTTAATAAGAAAGGATGTAACAAACGGCCCTCAGCTGTTGAAATTTAATGGCTCTTTTCTCTATTATTAAGTATAACCTATTGTAGGAAAAGAGGCAGTTACGATTGTATGGATATTCATCATTTGCAGTATTTTATAGAAGTTTCACGCTTTAACAGCTTTACCCGGGCAGCAGATCATTTATTTGTTACCCAGCCGACGATCAGTAAAATGATTAAGAATTTAGAAACGGAGCTTGGGGTTGAACTATTTGACCGCTCCCATAAGAAATTAGTCCTTACCGATGCAGGGAGAGTCATCTTAGAGCAGGCACAAATTATCGATAAAGCATTTAACAATCTTCAGACCGAGCTAGATGATCTGCTCGGACTGCAAAAGGGACACATCCGTATTGGGCTACCGCCTATTATGGATGCAGCAGAGTTTATTCAAATTCTTGGAGATTTCCACAACGAATATCCTAATATTACCTTTCAGCTAGTAGAAGACGGCGCTAAAAAGATTGAAGAGAATATTAATCAAGAAGAACTGGATGTAGGAATTACTGTATTGCCCACCCAGGAGGAATTTCACTTTTTCTCGTTCATGAAAGAAGAACTGAAGGTAGTACTCCCACCTAACCACCGCTTGGCGAATCGCAAACAAGTGAAGCTGGAAGAGCTTCATGAGGAGCAGTTCATCTTATTTAATAAGGATTTTGTCTTAAACGATCGGATTACGTCTGCCTGTAAAGAAGCAGGTTTCGTTCCTAAAGTGGTATCAGAAAGTTCTCAATGGGATTTCATTGGAAAAATGATTACCGCTAATTTAGGGATTTCCATCTTGCCTTACAGTGTTTCTCAGTTACTAAAAGAAGAAGTGCGAACGGTTAAAGTTGTTAAGCCTACAATTGAATGGGATCTGGCGATTATTTGGCGAAAAGATCAATATCTATCTTACGCTACAAAGGAGTGGCTGAAGTTTACCCAGGATTTACTCACTAGAAAATAATATAAGAGCAGCTCAAGTAAGAAGAGGGAAAAGAGTAGATGGATAGATGATCTGCTTTTTTTTTGGCTAATTTTACCGATTGACTTGAAAATGAGACGAATGGCGTATAACGTATTACTCACAGCTTAAATACTTGAGGAGCGGATTTTACATGAGTTTTAAAAAAACTTTATTAATAGGAGTGCCCGTTGCTCTTTTACTTATGGCAGGTGTAGGAATTGGAGTATTTAAGATAGTCAATGGAGGTATGGCGGGAGATCATCCCAATTATATAGCAGAGGTACCCGTCCAGAAGGAGTCATTGAATGATGTAAAAGTACAGATAGCTGATATTAAAGAAGTTCCCGGCGAAGCTCAGTTTCAAGCGACCATTCATGCAATGAGTCATCAGAAAGTAGAAGCAGATCGCAAGTGGGGAGCAGAAAGGATGACTCAGAAGAAAATTGATCGACTGTTGGGGATTCTGAAAAAAGCGGAGGAAGTCGATGCTTTTAAGCATCCTGATTTATATGAAAATATATTGATCCCTTGGAGTAAAGGAAATTTCTCAAATGCAGTTGAAGCCCACAATGCGATATGGGACCTTCAAGGTGGTTCTATCGGAAAAGCTACCGGGTTGTTATCAGACAAAGAGGAAGAAAACTATATTAAAAAGAATTTTGATGATTAAAGAGAAGGGGGAAATGCTTTCTCTTTTTTTTATGGAAAAAAATAATAAACGGTTATGATGCTCTTTTTTATACCCTTTTTTACATACCCTATTGTCTTTCAATAAGCTATTCCTATGCATGCTGGGAATCTATGTAACCATTTTCATAGATATTGTCTATGATTAACATGATTATTAACTATTTTCAATATTTCAGATCTAGTCGTAAACTGTACTCATAGCAAGCTTTTGAAGCTTATTATTCAGTCAACTAAAGAGAGGATAGATCATAAATGCAAGCAAAAAGTCCAAAAGAAAGTTTAATCGTAAATACTGACCAAGTTATGATCAACGATCTAAATAACTACAACACTTTATTCGGTGGAGTACTTATGAAGAAGCTCGATAATAATGCCACTTTATCCGCACGACGCCATGCCCGGGTGAAAGAATGTGTGACGGCTTCTACGGACTCCATTGATTTTCTTCATCCCATTCAGCAATCAGATTCTGTTTGTGTGGAATCATTTGTATCTTATACAGGAAACCGTTCCATGGAGATCTTCTGCAAAGTAATCGCTGAAGATATGATTACAGGTGAAAGAAGAATGGCGGCTACTGCCTTTTTAACCTTCGTCGCACTGGATGAAGATAAGAGACCCGTCCAGGTTCCAGATATTACTCCCGAATCACAAGAGGAGAAATTCTTATACGAGTCCGGTAAAGAAAGAGCAAAAACACGGCGTGTAAGGAGACAGCACAGTAAAGAACTAACTGAGATCATCGGTCTGGAAAAACCTTGGGAAGAGGAGGGAGCTTACGATGCTGAAAACGTTAGCCAGTCTTAATGAAATCAATCAAGCAAAAGAGGATCTTGATCAATTAAAAAAGGATTATCCCGACCTGTATGACCAGCTTCTGCATGTCGTGAGTTTAACGCGTCAGCTGCAAATTAAATATGGCTTTATGGGTTCTCTGTTAATGGAAGAAGAAATTGCGCCTTATAAACCTGAGTATGTAAAGGAATCGATTCTTTCTCTGTATCAGTCAGAAGTGAAGAAACTAACCTCCCATAAAGATGTTGCTGTAATTAAAGATACGATGAAAAGACATCGAAAAGTTGGGGATCCTAAATTATTTTTGCTGGTCCTCGGCGCAAAACCAGAAATGCTGAAAGGCTCTACTATCTTTAAATAAAAGCAGCTAAGCTGAGGATGGTATTATTTAAAAAAGATTCACTTACCTAAACCTGAACTTTTGTTTTGCAATCGTTCAGGTTTTATTAGTGTTAATATAAATGACGCTTCCTATTTTTATCTTGATTTCACTAGTCAATTGTACGGCATTTTCTTTATCTTATCCTATATTGTCTCTTTACTGTTATGACCGATTTTTAAAACCTGTTAAAATAGTCTATAGAAGCAAGATGCATGGAATTATTAGAGGAGGCAGTAAATTGGGGATTCATATTGGAATTGACTTAGGTGGGACGAATGTCCGAGTGGCTATCATAAATGCACAAGGTGAGATTGAAGAAATTCTGCATGAAACAACAGAAGCAGAAAAAGGATACGAACATACGAAAGAAAAAATGATCCAGATGATTGAAAACATTCGCGGAAATAAATCGATTGATGGAATCGGGATTGGTGCTCCCGGGCCGCTTGATCCGAAAGAGGGTATTATCTTGAGTCCTCCGAATTTACCGGGATGGGATAATATTCACATCACAGATGATTTAGAGGCACACTTTGAAACAAGAGTGCAATTAAATAATGATGCGAACGCTGCCGCTTTGGCAGAGGCGAAATTCGGAAGCGGGAAAGGGTATGAAAGTGTATTTTATATAACCGTAAGTACGGGGATCGGCGGCGGGCTAGTCATTGATGGGACAGTTTTTGATGGCGCTCAAGGTTATACAGGAGAAATCGGAAATATGATTCTAGATCCCCATGGTTATCAGCAAAGTAATCTGAACCGTGGCTCTTTGGAAAGTCATTCAAGCGGCACTGCCATTGGAAAAATTGCTGAGGAGCGCTATCATATAACTGGTGGTGCGGAAGAAGTGTTTCGTTTGGCCACTCAAGGTGATGAACAGGCGGTCATGGTGGTCAATGAAGCCATTGATTATCTGGCAATGGGGCTGGCGAATATCACACACATAGTAAATCCAGCCATTTTTGTTTTGGGAGGCGGAGTTATGAAATCAGAGGATTTAATTTTAACTCCGTTAAAGGAAAAATTGAAATCTTACGTCTATCCAGGACTAGTCCCTGCTATAAATATCACGGTTGCTTCCCTGGGAGGGGAGGGCGGTGTCATTGGTGCAGCACTACTAGCAGAGCAATAGAATCATAGATTTAACAGATAACCCGAACCATGAATGTATCGTGGTTCGGGTTATCGTCATCTACTTGTAGATGACGGCACTTCGGATCTGTTTCAATTTCTCTACAACTATCGTTTATGAAGGATGCGGGCATCATCCAGGTATAGAGTTTTAATCATGGTCCGATTAAATTCATGGTCGGTCAGTGTCCTGCCATGAATATCAATCGTTAAGTTGTAGACCCCTTTTCCATAGTCGGTGATGTTCTTCGCTGCTACTCCCGTTAACTGATAGCTGCTGATTTGGTCAGGAAGACTGACTCCCTTTTTATAAAAATCAACTTTAAGCTTCGCTTGCAGCTGCTTATACATGGAAGGAACCGCGAAGGACCCCTTCGGATGAATGTTTGCATTAAATTGAGTATCAATATGCAAATCAAGCGATTGATTGATCAAGCTATCATAAACTACTGATAATAAATAGTTCTCTTCAGTAGAGCGGGCGGTTAACTTCCATTCTCCAGGAGTGGGTTGCTGAATGGACAGCATATGATGATAAGCCCCTTCAAATGGGGTCACTGAATCCTTATGAACAACGAACTGATCATGTTCCGTTCCATCAGGACTAATTAAGGTTAACGAGCTTGATTCCTGATCGCTCGTCCAGCTGACCACCATGGAATTCACGTCGTCTTCGACTAGAAAATGTTCAGTAGTGGAACCACGATAGTTCCCTCCGTGAAGATACGTATCAGAAATGGAAGAGGGGAGGTTTCCCCCTGCCGCAGCAGTTAAAGGCTGTTTAATTGGATAGGATTCATTGAGAAATGATTCAAATAAGGCGAAGGTGCTGCTTCCTTGTTTTATTTCAAAGTGATTCCAATCCTGAACGGAAATTTCTTTCGCGTAAGAAAGTCTGGAACTGTCGACAGTTACGGCCCCATCATTCACTCCGTAGCTTTTTAAATACAGACCGCCCCAGAATAAGGAAGTCCCAAAGGAACCCCACCCTGTTCCTCCGAAAGTGTAAAAAGGATGATTTAGAATGAGCGGACTACGATCTGTGTCCCGACGATAGTTGCTCATATAGCCTGTTTGAAGGCAGTAGGTCCCAGCATTTTTGTTCCCCAATGATTCTGAAAGCCATCCCGCCCAGCTGCTGTAAGCTAAATCGGCCAAAGGGGAGCCAAGATGAGGAGATGAAAGGGTAATGACTCGTTCTACATAGTCAGACGAATCAAAGTAAACGAGCGCAGTTTGTGTATCAATTCCTCCCTTGCTATGAGCGACGATCACTACGGTCTCTTTGAAGTAATCCGTGATCTCTTTGAGCATTTGAGTAAGAATTTCCCCGTTGTCAAACATATCTTTGTCAGGAAAGACATCAACAAAGACCGTCTGCCAGCCGTGCCTATTAGCCAGTTCATCCATGTCATTGTCCTGAATCCACGTCTTAGAGGAACTGTTTAATCCATGCACAAACACAATCGGAGAAGCATCGGATGCCGGATTTACAGGCGGGTCACCGATATACCATGTTCCAGGTACACCATCAGGGGCTGAAGATCCTAATGGCTCAAGTGATTGCTTCTTATCTTTAGAAACCACAACTCTATGAAACATAAAACGCCCCTCTCTTGAATACAGTTTTAGGTATGTCCACTATCTTAATTTTAGACTATCAAGCTACTATCAGAAAGGGAAAATGTGGTATGGTATCAGCACGAGAGGATTAAGGGGGAAGCAGGTGGTAGAAATGAAAGAAGTTATTATATTATTAGCGGATATTGTAAATGCATTTCATGATTTCCTTATTCAGTTTGCAAGCTCTATGGGATGGGATTTAACAGATAAAGACTTACATTTCTGGGTGATTGGAATTCTGGGAATTATCGGGCTGTTAGTTGTGGAAGTAGTTTTTCATGCATTAGCCAAATGGAGCATTTCCGCCATTTCGTTCTTGTTCACATTATCTATGGTTCTTGTCTTCGTGTTTGCAGTGGAAATTCAACAGAAAATTACCCATAGAGGCAATATGGAATTTCAAGATGCTGCTGTAAGTGTTTTAGGATTTTTAGCATTTGCCTTAGGCTATTTTCTACTAAGAGGTTTTATTAAATTAGCGAAAAGATAGAATTTACATACGGATCTTTTCTCAGAAGTCTCTGTGTATGTCTCAAGATTGGGATAGTATCTTTTTTTCCGTTCCATTATCACCAGTGGAGATAGGGAAATAAACTTATAGCGCATAGCAATCCTGGCTCATGCAGGACAAAAAATCCGAACGATGATGAAATGGTAACGAAAATCTATCATCATCGTTCGGATTTCATAGTGGATAAACTTCTTCTGTAAAAGTATCTTTATGATTAAGAAGAGCCTCCGTTCTCACTAACAAAAAAATCTTCTAAGACCAATACACACGCTCCGATTGCAGAGGCATAGTTTCCGAGTTTAGAAAAAATGATGGACGTGTCTTTAGCTTTAGCTGTCAGGCCCCGTGTTTGAATGGTTTCTTTGATCCCCTTCATTAAGAAGTGGTCCGCATTTGCCACTCCTCCGCCAACTATGATCCTTTTAGGATTAAGCGTATGAATGAGGTTCGTGAGACCGATCCCCAGGTATCTCCCTGTCTGGTTCAGCAGTTCTATACTGAAAGCATCCCCTTCACATGCAGCTTGGTACACAATCTCGCCTTTTACCTTTTCAAAATCCCCGTCCACAAGTTCGTGGATAAGAGATGGTTTGCCTGTTTTTAATTCTTTTTTTGCTCGTTCAGCTATGGATGGGCCGGCAGCGAAAGTCTGCAAGCACCCATAGTTTCCACAAGTACATTTGGGACCTGATAAGTCGATCGTAACATGACCGATTTCCCCGGCAATATTGTGTTCTCCGTGGAAGAGCTGGCCATTGATCATCACCCCTGCTCCAATGCCATTTCCAACGTTTACCCCAACTAAATGGTCAGAATCATTTCCGTTTCCGAACCAATATTCTCCTAAAGTCATGGTACGGGCATCATTTTCCACCTTCACTATCATTTGAAAATCATTTTCTAATTCCTCTTTAATCGGGATGTCATGGAGATGGAAGGAAGGTGCGAATAATGAAATTCCGTTAACAGGGTCAACGATTCCGTGCATCCCGACGCCAATCCCAACAAACTTATCCCTCTTATGACTGCTGGAATTCAGCATAGAATGAATGCCTTCTTTCATCGAATGAATTAATTCCTCTTTACTAGGGTAATCGGGAATTGGAATGACGGTCTCATCCTTTAGGGCACCGTACAAATTTGTCACTACAATATTCATTTTATATCGTCCTACATCAATGCCGAGGATATAGAAGTTGTCCGCATTTATTTCTAATAAAGTAGGCTTTCTTCCACCTTTAGATGCACCTTGAGTCGTTTCTATAACAAATTCTGTATGGATTAGTTCCTTCACAATATTACTGACTGTAGGGGGAGTCAGGCTGGTTTGTTTAGCAATCTCTGCTCTTGAGATGGGGCCTTTTTCGCGAATCATATTTAAAATCATGGATCGATTAATCGATTTCATTAATTGAAAGCTTCCTCGTGTGTATTTCGTCATCGCAGGGTATCCTCCCATCATTTCAACTAGTCTTATCATATCACAACATAATAAATATAATTAAATAAGTTTTAGAAATTCACCATTAAATGCTCGTATTCTTCATCCTATAGAATAAGGAGTCAATTCCAAATCCAACAGGTTATTTTAAATAAAATTCTTAAAGTGAAACACCACACATATTTCTGTAATTTTTAGAAAATTCACTAACAAAGAACGGATGCTTATGTTATTATTAAGTAAATTAAATTAATTAACAAAGTATGGAGGTACTTATTCAAATGGCGAAGGGAGTTATTTGAATTGAGAAACTATAGAATAAGAATAGATATGAGGTGGAATTAATGAAGGAATTGAAACAAGCGTTTATCGAAAAATATGGGGATCATGGAGAATTTAGTACGTTTTTTGCCCCTGGAAGAGTCAACCTTATTGGAGAGCACACCGATTATAATGGCGGTTATGTTTTTCCTTGTGCTTTAAGTGTCGGTACCTATGCGATCATTAGAAAACGTGAAGATAAGCAGATAAATTTGTTTTCTTTAAATTTTAAAGAGGAAGGAATCATTCAAGAGCAGGTAGATGATCCCCATTATAAGAAGCGGAACGGCTGGGCGAATTATCCACTGGGTGTCGTTTCTGTCTTTAGGAATCATGGCTTTAGAATTCCAGTTGGATTTGATGTAGCTTTTTATGGAAATATTCCCAATGGGGCAGGCCTTTCCTCATCCGCCTCTATTGAACTAGTAATGGCTGCTGCTTTAAGAGATTTATATCAATTAGATGTCCCTATGGTCGACATGGTGAAGCTTGCTCAAAGGGCTGAGAACGAATTTGTGGGAGTGAACTGCGGCATAATGGATCAGTTTGCTATTGGAATGGGGAAGAAGGATTATGCCATCCTTTTGAACTGTGAAACGCTTGAATTTCAATATACGCCGTTAGACCTTAGCCGCCATACGTTAATTATCGCTAATACTAATAAGCAGCGCGGTCTGGCGGACTCTAAGTATAACGAGCGTATAGCTGAATGCGACCAGGCTCTGCAGCTTCTCCAACAGCACTTGAATATACATAAACTAGGGGATATAACGGCAGACCAGTTTGAAGACTATAAGTATTTAATAAAGGATCCCGTGGTTCAAAAAAGAGCAAAACATGTAGTATATGAGAATAGAAGAACAGTGAACGCAGTCGATAAACTGAATGCAGGCGACATAGAGAGCTTTGGCCGTTTAATGAACGAATCTCATGTTTCCTTGCGTGATGATTATGAAGTGACAGGAAAAGAATTAGATGCGTTAACAGAAGCTGCTTGGAAGGAAGGAGCCATAGGATCCCGGATGACTGGGGCTGGGTTTGGCGGCTGTACGATCAACATAGTAAATAAACGAGCAGCTGAGGACTTTGTGGAGCATGTGGGCAAGGCTTATAAACAAGAAACAGGATTGGAAGCAGAATTTTACGTGGTTGAAATCGGAGATGGTGCAAAGCGTTTGTAGATCTGGGCTAGAGAGGAATTCATTTTCTAAAAGGAAAGGACGGTAAAGATGAATATATATTTGGAAATCGAACGACTCCTTAGTTATGGCCAGAAGAAGAATATGATTACGGTGTGGGATAGAGACTATGCTCGGAATCGGCTGTTTCAATTATTTGATTTAACAGGCGAGACTCCCCCTTCTCTAGAAATCCAGGAGCTTGGAAATCTATCAACTCCGGGTCCAATTCTTGAACGTATGCTAGACTACGCGGCAGAGAAAGGATTATTAGAAGACAATACGATTACGGATCGCGACTTGTTTGACCCGAAAATAATGGATTGCCTCATGCCTTCTCCGTCACAAGTGATTCAAACCTTTTACCAAACGTATGAAGTGAACGGTCCGGTAGCTGCCACGAACTATTTTTATCAATTATCGAAAGACTCCGAGTATATTAGGACCAGCCGAATCGCGAAAAATCGGCATTGGTTTAGTGAAACAGAGTTTGGAGAGCTTGAAATTACAATTAATCGATCTAAGCCTGAAAAAGATCCCAAAGCTATCGCCGCTGCTAAAGCTAGTTCTGCAGATTATCCTAAATGCCTGCTTTGCAAAGAAAACGTTGGCTATGCAGGGAGACTAGATCACCCTGCCCGTGATAATCACCGCATCATACCCATGGACTTAGCTGGGGAACATTGGTTTCTCCAATACTCTCCCTATGTTTATTACAATGAACATGCTATTGTCTTATCAAGAGAGCATCGTCCAATGGAAATCTCAAAGCAGGGGTTTGAGCGTTTACTTGATTTGGTCCAGCAGCTTCCTCATTATTGTGCAGGATCAAATGCTGATCTTCCAATAGTCGGGGGCTCTATTCTCAGTCACGATCATTTTCAAGCGGGTCATCATGAATTTCCTATGGCCAAAGCGGAGGTTCATGATGAGTTTATCGTAAAAGGATTTGAAGATATAAAAGCGGGGATCGTTAAATGGCCAATGTCAGTGATCAGACTGCAGGGCAAGAACCAGGAGAGCTTGGTTAAATTTGGCGACCTTATCCTGAACACTTGGAGAAACTATAATGATGAGTCGGCCAACATTAAATCAAACTCTAACGGAGAGGCACATAATACGATTACGCCGATTGCACGAAGGCGAGAGGCAAAATTTGAACTTGATCTAGTGCTGCGTAATAATCGGACGAGTGATGAACATCCACTGGGGGTTTTTCATCCCCATGAAGAAGTGCATCATATAAAGAAAGAAAATATTGGGCTAATTGAAGTGATGGGGTTAGCTGTTTTGCCTGGACGGCTTATCGATGAAATGGAAACGATAAGTCACTATATAAGAGAAGGCGAGCTTCATTCGGCAGCTCTTGAGGACGAGGAGGCGGCTAAACACGTCCCCTGGGCAAAGGAGCTGGTAAGGGAGCATGGGTCCTTGTCTGAAGAGGAAGCAGCTCATGCTATTCAGCAGAAAATAGGTCGTACGTTTTCAAAAGTATTAGAGCACGCCGGTGTTTTTAAACGAACGGAACAAGGCAGAGAAGCTTTCCTTCGATTTATTAAACTTGTGAAAGAGAAAGGAATTTGATGAAATGCATACAAATCATTGGAACAAGGATACATTTAAAGGAATTCCTGCTTTAACGATAGAAAATGATTCTATCAGCTGCACCATTCTCCCTTCTTACGGAGGGAAAATGGTGCGTCTGTTTGATAAGAAAGCTCAATATGAATGGCTCTATCAGGCTCCTGGGTTATCACTCGAAATCCCCGAATATGGTGCGGACTTTTCCAAATTTGACTCCAGTGGATTTGATGAAATGTTCCCTGGTATTGATCTAGGTCCTCATCCATCTTCCTGGAAGGAAATCCCGGATCATGGAGAAGTATGGGCCCTGCCCTGGGAATTTTCAGAAGATAACGGAAGACTCCAATTAAATGTAAAAAGTCCTGTTTTTCCTTATACCTTGAGCAAGAATTTGACTCTGGAAGGGGCAAGTGTGCGCATAGAATATCAAGCGGAAAATCACAGCGAAGTGGATTTTCCATTTATATGGACGCCCCACGCTTTGTTGAATATTGATAAAATGACAAGGATCGCTGTTCCTGAACATATGGATCAAGTCATTAATGTAGAACATCAAACCAGACATCTGGGGAAGTGGGGGACTCATCATAATTTTCCAGTAACTACGTCCATGTCTACCAACGATAAATTAGATCTGTCTAAACTAGAACCATTGGATGATGGGACGGTAGAAAAGTTTTATTTTACTGAGCCATTGTCCGAGGGGTGGTGCGGTTTAGTGCAGCCGAATATTGGCAGGAAGCTGACCTACCATTTTCCAAGAGACAAAGTGCCTTATTTAGGAGTTTGGAAAACAAGAGGTGGATACCGAGGAGACTATAACGTAGCTCTAGAACCTTGTACAGGGATGTATGATGACGTGTATGTTGCTGAAAAAATAGGCAGAGGATCGAGAATTCCCGCTAATGGCGTGTATCATTGGGACTTTACGATGGAAATAGAGAAAATTTAAGTATTTTAGAGGAAGTAAAGCAGGAAGACGATGAGTTGTAATTAAGAAGCTGAAGTACCAAAACCCGAACCAAATTTAATGAACGGTTCGGGTTTCTTATAAAATTAGCATCTGTTGCCATAATTTCTGATCTGCTATTTATTCTGCATGAATCTTTGAACTGCTGCATGATCAGGCATGCCATTCTGGGCGCCGAGCTTAGTAATCGACAGGGCAGCGGCCGCATTAGCAAATTCGATAGCATCTTGAATCGATTGCCCTGCTGCAAGTTGAGCAGCAAGAGCTCCATTGAATGTATCGCCTGCTCCAGTTGTATCTTGAACATCAACGAGGTATCCTGACACTCGTCTCTTTTCCCTGTTTTCATAATAGATTGCACCGTAACGACCTTTAGTAATGATCATTTTATCAAGGGCTGCCTCTGTTGCAGGCAGTTTAGCTAACTGACGCCACTCTGCTTCGTTTGGGGTAAGATAAGCCACTTGTTCAATAATTTCCTTAGTTAGATGTTGGTAAGGAGCGGGATTCAGGATGACTGGTATTTGATGCTGACTGGCCAGATTAACTATATAAGAGACCGTTTCCACTGGAATTTCCAGTTGCAGCAGGATAAGATCGCTTTTGAGGATAGTGGAACGGAAGCGCTCTGCAAACTCCGGGGTGACTTCGGCATTTGCTCCCCGTGCCACAATAATACGATTATCCTGTTCTGATAAAATAATCGTAGCTGTCCCTGTCCCTTTATTGCGAAACGTCTCAATCCCGTCCGTATGAATCCCCTCATCCCGCAAATGCTTAGTCAAACTGCTGCCGAAAACATCATCTCCTACAGCTCCAAAGAAATGCACGTTCGCCCCGAGACGGGCAGCGGCAACTGCCTGATTGGCCCCTTTACCTCCAGGAAAGGTATCGAACTGGTTTCCTAATACGGTTTCGCCTTGATCTGGAATGACATCGGTAGACACCGTCAAGTCCATATTAATACTTCCAACTACACTGACCGTAGGATTCTTCATAGCTATCCCTCTTTCTAATATACCGCACGGCTAGTTGAATGAGCAGCTGCTGTCTTTCAATTGTTAATCTTTAGGGACTTCACAGCCGTCATCCGTACATGCCGTGTTGTGAGTTTCGGATAAATCTTCAAATGCAGGTGACTGTTGTTCCTCCTCCAGCACTTTTGTTAAAGCATTCTTAAACACTTCAATCGGCTGCGCCCCTGAAATGGCATACTTACGGTTAATGACAAAGAAGGGAACGCCTTGGACCCCAAGCTGCTGTGCTTCTGCTTCCTCACTACGTACGACTTCTGAAAAAGAAGTACCGTTAAGCAGATCTTCCATTTCTTGCGGCTCCACTCCGATTTCGGCTGCCGCCTGGATAAGTGAATCGTGATCACTTATATCAACAGAGTCTTTAAAAACAGCCGAGAAAAACCTCTCTGCTGCTTCCTTGCCCATTCCTTTGCTTTCTGCCAGCTTCGCCGCACGATGTGCATCGAAAGTATTCGTTGGAATCATCGTATCGAAGTGAAAATCTAATCCCGCCTCCGATGCTTGTGTTTCCATATTTTTTGTCATTTCTTTGGCTTCCTC
The DNA here is from genome assembly GCF_046719735.1 of Halobacillus rhizosphaerae. Classification (NCBI taxonomy): domain Bacteria; kingdom Bacillati; phylum Bacillota; class Bacilli; order Caryophanales; family Bacillaceae; genus Halobacillus; species Halobacillus rhizosphaerae. Next base: position 86,240 of record NZ_JAUTWQ010000014.1, on the reverse strand, counting down.
AAAGGTGCGGCCATATTTTTCAGCTAATTTCTCATGAATGGTTTGTCCACTGTTCTTGGCTGCATTAGGATCTAATTCAAAGCTCTTGTAGATGACTTCACATGGGCTTTGTTCGTTTCCATTTAAATCCGAGAGGGCAGCTTCAAGATGACGTTTTCCTATATAGCAGAACGGACAGACAAAATCCGACCATACTTCAATTTTCATTATTTACACCTCTTTCAAATCTTCTATTTCCATTTTACGTTTCCTCAGCTGGTAAGTCCAAGGATCCTATTCATAGGTTCTTGGGGATTGCTGTACTTCTAATAAAATTAAAACGGGTATAAGTGAAATAAAGGAATGAGGCGGAACACCTTTTTTGTTTCTCTGTTCGATTATAATAGCGGAGGGGGAGATGAGATGATTAACGAAAAAATCTTAATTGACCGCAGTATTAAAAACATGGGGAAGGTCCATCCAATGGTCTCGAAAAAAGCTATAGAAGTGATTAAGAAAAGTTATCGAGACCAAATTCCCGTACAAATTTCTTCCGGGTTCCGCACTTTTTCGGAACAAGCTGTTCTGTTTGGGCAAGGCCGTCCATGTTATGTATGGAAAGGGAAGTTTTATGGGAAAAGCGGCAAGATCGTAACTCATGCTGAACCCGGTCAAAGCGTTCACAATTATGGACTGGCCATTGATTTTTTTCTCGTAAGTAAAGACGGGAGAGAAGCTTTATGGGAAGTTAATCAGGACTGGAAAAAGACAGCACAAATAGCGAAAAATCTTGGTTTTTCCTGGGGAGGGGACTGGCATTCATTTAAGGATTTTCCTCATCTTGAGCTGACTCAGGGGTTGTCATGGAGAGAATTAAGTGAAGGGAAGCGGCCGGCGATTATTCGTGAAACTTCTGAAGTCCCCATTCAACAAGGGTCTCATGGACCTGAGGTCAGAAGGATCCAGGAACTATTAATCGCTCAAGGTTACCGGCTTCCAAAGTTCGGCAGTGATGGAAACTATGGTGCCGAGACATTGGCGGCAGTTAAACAGTTCCAGCATGATCATAAACTTAAGGAAGATGGAAGGGCAGACAAGCGCACGATTGTGGAAATAGAAAATGCCGATAAATTCTACCGCGGGCTTCCCCTCGTTGACTATCCGGGTCAACCGATACAATTGGGTAGCCGAGGCAAGGATGTTGAGAGAATACAACGAGCCATAAAAACAGCTCCGGATGGAATATTTGGTGAGAAAACGAAGGCAGCAGTTTGTGCTTACCAAGATAGGCATCATTTACAGGTAGATGGTATTGTCGGGAAGAATACTTGGAATATGATGTTTTAAATATCCTCAGGTTATATATTTTTTGATGCCCCTCGGTTTTCTAGAAAAACCGAGGGGAAGGTTGGTGAATTAGTACCATTCCGCTAATTCTACTCTTGGAAACGTGTAACCATTCTAGTGATTCATTGTTATGCAGAAAAAGCTGTTTCCTGTGACGGAAACAGCTTTTTTATGACTTTTTTTTATTATTTCTTTCCTTCACAAACATATAAAGGTTAACCAGAATTAAAGCTACCGATAAAGTTGCTGCGACTGTAGAAATATCCAGGCTAGTAAAATAGCCGGCAATTAAATAGCAAGTAAATAAAAGTGCAAAAGCTAAATAAAACATAAGCTGCCCCCTTTCCGTGATGGTTTCAAACCATATCTGTCCAGGCGTCTTCAAATTCTATGTATTTAACGGTTATCTTAAAGCCTAGAAGATGAAGGAGAAAAAGTCAAAGTTAAATAGAACCAGCTGCAAGCGTGGTTCTATTCAGGCTGGTACATAAAGAAGCGGTACACTGTAAACTCATTCCCTTCTTCTACATCATAGGATTCAAGATTAATGGAGTGAAACTGGGCTCCATCACTCTGTTCAAATGAAATTTGCATCACGTAATCTTTATTTTCCATTAAAGGAATGGGGTAAGGGTTAACGATTTCTACCATCCATTCATACGCCAATCTTTCGATAAAAGCATGGGTATAGGAGGTTGGGGTATCATCAAGCCAAATTTTCATCAAGGGAATTAGAGATCGTGCGGACTGATCCAAACAAAACGCCTCCGTTACAATTTACTCTTTCACAATAATTTCCCTTTCCAGCAGGAAAACAAACTTAACCATTCGGCAGGAGAAGACGTTCGATTTTCTTCTTAATCCTTTTACGTGCTCTTTTGACTGTAGAGGCGCTTATTTCTTTAAGTAATGCGATTTCTTCTATTGTATGCTCTTCGAGGGAAAGTTTGACAATATCGGCTTCGAGTCGATTTAAATCGCAATGGTGGAACACATCATAGAAAACGGATTGCTCATTTATGAGGTCGGGCTGATAGGAAATCGTGCAGCAATGGTTTTCGAATTGCTTGAACTGCTGGTGTCTATTGGTGTCATTTCGTTGAAGGGTTCGAAAGTGGTGGATGAGATGATGAGTGAAATAAGTGGAGAATTTTGAAAGGGCAGGATTAAACTGCTGGATACATTGAAGATAAATGAAATAGGATTCCTGAATGAAGTCATCATATGGCCGGGGCATGCGAAGTCTATTTAGAGCGAAGTAAATGTATGGATGATAAGTTTGAAAAGATTGGTAGTCTTTTTTCATAGGTCTCTCTTTCTATTATTATTTTGTGTTCACTCATTATTATGAACGAAAGATTCAAAAAAGAAAAACTATTTTTTCTATTTTGGAAAAGTATTTATAAAAGCGAGAGGATCTTGCTGTAAATTAAGCTATATTTGTATTTTTGTTAAGAAAGTAAAGGCGATAAAACAATTTTTAATAAAAAAATGACACCAAAAATCATTTTTAATACGATTATAGAATGAGAAGGATAAATTTAGGAGGTGGAACTTTAATGAAGAATGAGGAAGAATTCGAAAAGATCGTCTATGAAAATGATAGACTGATTCATTATCACATTAGAAGTTTACAAATCATTGATTCCGCTGGGGAGTTCTTTGCGGAGGGCTTGTTCGCATTGTGGGAGGCGTATCTTACCTACAATCCTGAACTAGGCAAATTTTCCACCTATGTAAGCTGGAAAATTAGAAATCGTTTAATCGATGAAATTCGGAAGCGTGCCAAGAGTTTTGCTAACGAAACCTCTTATATTGAAAAAGAAATCCATGCCTTGTCCTACATAACAGAAGATAAAATAGCAGATACATATTTCTGGAACCAGGTGAAAAAAGAATTAACAGAAAATCAGTGGAAATGGGTGTATTATTTTATTGTTCATGACTTATCGATTGAACAAATAGCTAAATTGGAAAACGTAACAAGAGATGCTGTGAAAAACTGGGGAAGACATGCTAAAAAAAAGTTGAGGCAGCTAGAATTTCTTCGGCGGATAGAGGACTCGGCCGTTTAAATTAAGCCAGGCAGCGGTTAAGCAGCCTGGCAGAATATTTTACTTTTCAATGGTAATGTTAATTTTATTTAATCCCAATGCTCTTGCAGCGTTAATCATCTTGGCAGCTTCTTGTTCTGCATCCTCAATAGAAATATCATTCCTTGAGATATTTAGAGTTGTTCCAGTACCGCCGATGGACTGAACGTTTGTCTCTTCGGTTTTAGGAAGAAACGTCTGTGGAACCTCTTCTAAAATACTATTCTGTGTACGATTAACCCGCCCGCGGATCTTACGGCCATGGTAGACCACACTTGCATACGGACACCCGGTTTCAGCGGATATTTCTCGGTAATTTTTGTCGGTTTCTTTAATGAGTCGTTTTACTTCATTTAAATCATATTCATATTGCTTACTCTTCTTCGCCATTTATAAATCACCCTTTGTATATTTATCTAGTTACATTGTATACAAATTACTTTCCAATGAATAGTGAAAATGCAAACATTTAAATGAATATGATAGTAAATTACCAATTTTTTAATAATTACTGGTGCAAAATAAAGGAAAATATTAAGTAACAAGGATATTTGTAGTGAGGAGTCTTAAGAATTTAATAGATGATAAAACCCGAACCATTTACATTGGTTCGGGTTTTACGTGTTTGTGAGATCAATCAATCTCCACAGGGAACAAGTTGATGTCTTTTGGGGAAGCAAAAATTAGCAAGGAGCTTGCAGCTTGAGAATGTTTCCTTTAATTTAGTTTCATTCCGTTGGATTGCAGGCTGCTGCTATTTACTTCTGCTCCAGTTTTATTTATTTTCAATGCTTCTACCTCATAAGCAGACAGTTGATTCTTGATTTTCTGAAGTTCTTTCTGGCTGATCGTGTCAAATAGAGCAATCATAGTCGGTCCAGCCCCGCTTAAATATAATCCAAGCGCCCCTTGCGCTCTGACGATATCAGTGACTTGATCAAAACCCGGAATCATCTCTTTACGATAAGGCTGATGCCATTGATCTTGCAGCATCATTTTTCCTGCCAGCTTCCAATTTTGCTGGGCTAGGGCGGCCACTAATACATTGGCAGTGCCGCTCGCGTGGACAGCTTTCTTATAGTTCAGTTCCAGCGGGAGGAGAGCCCGGGCTTGTTCGGTTTCAAGATGATACTCTGGAATAATGGCCAGCCAAGTCAATTCATCCAACCCTTTGGTAAAATGAACAAAATCTAAATGGTTTCCATCATAGCTTGACACAACGATGCCTCCATAGATGGCAGGGGCAACATTATCGGGATGACCTTCAATCTCACAGGCAATCTTCAGCTTTTCATAGGCAGTTAATTGCAGGTTGAGAATTTGATTGGCAATTTCAATCCCGCCGACGACTGCGGTAGAGGAACTACCTAACCCCCTGGCCACAGGAACATCATTTTTCATAGTGATGTGGAAGGGTGGCAGCGTTTCCTGGTTATATAAATTTGCTGTATACAGGGCTGATTTATAAATCAGATTATCTTTGCCTGCAGGAATGGAGTTCTTGTCCTTATCAGGTACAGTGAATCCCCAAGTTTCTGCAGAATGACAATCTAAGGTTACATATTTAGATAGTGCAATTCCGATTGAATCGAATCCCGGACCTAGATTAGCAGAGGTGGCCGGAACTTTTATCTTGAACGGCTTCATGACCGCACTCCAGTGATCGCTTCAGCGAATTGCTCAATGTTATTCTCAATGACTGTGGGTTTTACCGGGCTTGTTTGAATCGCTGTAGCAGGATCCTTCAGGCCGTTTCCGGTAAGCACATGAACCACTTTTGAACCAGATGGGATGATCCCTGCTTTTACCTTTTTTATCGTACCGGCAATGGAAGCGCAGGAAGCTGGTTCAGCAAAAACGCCTTCTTTTTGAGCAAGTAATTGGTACGCTTCTATAATTTCATCATCCGTTACTTCATCAATAAACCCTTTGGATTCTTTAGCTGCGTCAACGGCTTTTCCCCAGCTTGCCGGATTTCCAATGCGAATGGCTGTAGCTAAGGTTTCAGGATTTTCCACTACCTCATTTCTAACAATAGCGGCGGAACCACTAGCTTCAAAGCCAATCATTTGGGGTAATTGCGTATGATTCCGTTCATGATATTCTTTAAATCCCCGCCAATATGCTGTGATATTCCCCGCGTTTCCGACGGGTATAGAAAGAAAATCAGGCGCTTCTCCCAGACTCTCGCATACTTCAAAGGCACCTGTTTTCTGACCTTCAATTCGATAAGGATTCACAGAATTTACAAGTGTTACCTGCTCCTCCTCAGCAATTTTGCGTACCATTGTTAACGCCTGGTCAAAGTTTCCTTTAATCGCAAATATCTCTGCTCCGTACATAACTGCCTGGGCCAGTTTCCCCTCAGCAATCTTTCCGTCTGGAATGACGACAATACAGCGCAGCCCCGCTCTTGCCGCGAATGCAGCAGCAGAGGCAGATGTATTACCGGTGGAAGCACAAATAACAGCTTTTGATCCTTCTTCGATAGCTTTGGCCATGGCGAGAACCATTCCTCGGTCTTTGAAAGAACCTGTAGGATTTGCCCCTTCAATTTTCACATAAGCTTCAATTCCAAGCTCTTTGGAAATGGTGGGTATAGGAAGCAGCGGAGTGTTTCCTTCTAATAAAGTTAACTTGGGTGTTTTTTCACTGATTGGTAGGAACTCAGCATAGTGGTGCAGTAAACCCTGCCACATAATTATTCGCCTCCTTCAACACGAAAGATACTATCTACCCTGCGAACGGATGATAATTCTTGTAATTCACTTTGAGCTTTAGCAAAGTCTTCTTCACTAACCTGGTGAGTAATCATAATGAGTTCTCGTTCCTTATCCTGATCACTAGCCCTTTGAATAATTTGATCGAAAGAAATATCGTATTGGGCAAAAATGGTTGTCATTTCCATAAGCATTCCCGGTTGATCCAATACGTGAAGACGAATGTACTTTTTAGTCAGCTGTTCTTTCTTTGTCTTAACCTGTTTAGAGAATTGCGGCTGAACATAAGCCTTCCCTGAAGTTCCTAACCGGATATTTTTAATAACGGCGATTAAATCAGACACTACAGCCGTCGCCGTAGGCAATTTACCAGCACCTGGACCGTAAAACATCGTCTCGCCCACCGCGTCACCATAAACATAGACCGCGTTAAATTCATTATGAACAGAGGAAAGCGGGTGTGTGGAGGGAAGTAAAGTAGGCTCTACACTGACAGAAACGCCTGTATGATCATTTTCGGCGATTCCGATTAATTTAATGGTATATCCAAGCTCCTCTGCATATTTAATATCTGAAAGAGACAAACCTCTAATTCCCTTCACTTCTACATCCTCCAGGTTAAATGGCATGGAGAATCCTAGAATGGAAAGGATCGTCATTTTCCTGGCCGCATCAAGTCCGTCAACATCAGCGGTAGGGTCTGCCTCCGCAAATCCAAGTTCCTGAGCTTCCTTTAATACGCTGTCAAAATCGGTTCCATCCTGAGTCATTTTCGTCATGATATAATTGGTCGTTCCATTGACAATACCCATCATTTTTCGGATACGGTCAGATGATAGCCCGTCAATAATTGAACGGATAATGGGAATACCGCCTGCTACACTGGCTTCATAATAAATATCGCAGCCAGTCTTCTGACTTGCAGCAAATAGCTCTGCCCCATGCTGAGCCATCAGATCTTTGTTAGCAGTGACTATATGTTTTCCATGCTCTATAGCTTCTAGCAAAATGGAGAGTGTGTGATCGATTCCACCCATTACTTCAACGACTACATCAATTTCTGGATCCCTCGTAATATCTTCATAACGATCCGTCAGCTGAGTTGTTTCCCCTGGAAGCTCACGAGGTTTATTTAAATCATTCACTAGTACGGACTTGATCGTTACTTGGCTTCCGGTTTTATGTTGAATGCTTTCTTTATGATCATTAAGAATTTCAATCACACCGGATCCTACGGTGCCGAGTCCCAATAATCCTACGGTAATGGTATTTTTCATTCTTCACACTCCTTGTCCACTTCAAAAGTACATTATTCTTTGTATAAAGGACATTGTAACGAAAATAACAATAGACTACAAGACTGAATTATCAGATAGATTAAATTTTCTAATGATTAATTCAATTTAAAAAATAATAATGCCTGTGCAATATAGCGTTTTAAAAAACAGTTTATTTCCGTTGTAAAATTGAGGTTTATTATAGGGAAGATTATTTTTTCTTACCTTCTGTCATAAATTCTTTTTATTTCCTTACTTGACTTAATTTGGAAAATAACTTATAAGTAATCTATAAGCATTTTATGAGCAATTATACCCGGGATTAAAGGAGGTGAAAAAATGGATGAGATTTTTGGAAGCAAGATCATATTTTCTCAGTATATTAAGAAATATGAAAAACTGATTTTATTTATTATTAGTGAAATGGGAGTTACAGGAAAGGAAGAAGACTTCTTAAAAGAAGGTTTGAAGATTGCTGTTAAAGAAAATGTACAGTTTAATAGTAAACAAAGAATTTTTCCAAGAGAGGATTACATTGAGTTTAAAATCAGGGAACATTTTAGAAGTATTTTAGGTATACCATGTAATTCATATTTATGATTACATATCCCGTTTGGGAAAATTCCTCTATAAACTCGAATCAATTGTATTCATTGGTTCGGGTTTTTTTAGTGAAGTTATCACTCAGTTTACTATAGAGTGGCAGGGCCATTAGATACGTAGTCTATGTTCCGGCAATTTGTGATACAATGCATCTAGTAATCTTACATAATGGGGTGCGAATCATGTATAATGAACCAATTTTTTTACAGCCTGAATTTAAAGAAAGAATTTGGGGAGGAAGCAAACTAGAAGAAATCTTTAATTATGCGATTCCCTCTCATGAAACAGGTGAGGCATGGAGCATTTCAGGACATACGAACGGACCGAGTCAAATCCTCAATGGAGAACTTGAAGGCCAAACACTTGCAGATGCTTGGGAGAAGCATCGCGAATTATTTGGTAACGAAGAAGGACAAGAATTTCCATTACTGGTTAAGATCCTAGACTCGAAGAAGGATTTATCCGTACAAGTTCATCCAGATGATCAATATGCGCGTGAGGTAGAGGGAGAGAATTATGGAAAAACAGAGTGCTGGTATGTGATAGATTGTGAGGAAGGTTCAGAAATAATATTTGGTCATCATGCCGAATCCAAAGAACAATTGACTGAGATGGTGAAGGACGGCAGATGGGATCAGCTGCTCCGGAGAATTTCTGTGAAGCCAGGGGACTTTTTCTATGTGCCGAGCGGAACGATTCATGCAATTGGAGCAGGAATTCAAATATTGGAGACTCAGCAGAGCTCTGATATTACCTATCGGGTTTATGATTATGACCGTGTAGGAAAGGACGGTCATAAGCGGGAGCTTCACCTGGAACGTTCGATTGCAGTGACCAACGTTCCTCATGAGGATCCTCAGATAGAGAGGGTACAAGTGATTGAAGAAGGTTTAACTAAAGAAACATTAGTCGAAGAAAACTACTTCTCTGTATGGCATTGGGAATTGGATGGGAAAAGTCCTAATATCGAACTTGCTTCGTACCTCTTGGTAAGTGTGCTCAGCGGAAATGGCACAATTGAAATAAGCGGAAACGAATACTCTATGACTAAAGGAGATCATTTTATCGTACCAGCTACGGTCGATCATTTTCTTCTTGAAGGAAAAGCTTCATTTATTGTGTCGCAATCTAACAAATAAAATAGGTTTGGTTAAGAAAGAAGAGCTGCTTTTCTACTTAGAGGGCTCTTCTTTCTTAAGGGTGTTATTATACTGTTAATTTTTTAGAAAAGAGGTCACTATGAGATATTTAATTCCGTTATTATTTCTTCTGGGCTCAGCATCCAATGGACTCTTTCTCGGGTCTTCTAATCACAACGTTCAAGAAAAAAGCATCCATAACTTTTCTTCCCTATCTGAAGGGCCAACTCCACAATTAGTCATTGACTTACCTAACCTATTAAATTCTTCCTCCCAAATCACCAAACTTCCTCCGTACTTCCGGCCAGTAAAAGAGGTCGTTCTCCATGGACAGGGAAAGAAAAGAGAGACAGCGGATATGTACCAAATTCAAGGAGAAGATTATCTTCCTGCCGACACTGTAGTCAGAATAATGGGAGACTCTGCCAATTATAATATTTTGGATAACGTAATGACTATACAAACGTCTTCTGACCATTGGGAATTTGAAGCAGATAGCGGCACGATTTTTAAAAATGGCAAAAGTGTCTCTTTAAACTCAGGAAATAGACGGCAAAACAATATTTATGTGGAAAATGAAGTATTTTATCTGCCTGTTTCATTTATTCAGGATCGACTGAAGTATCCAGTTAAAATAAACAAAAAGAGTTCCAAGACCAACATCGCTATCGGAAAAGAACCTGAATATTCAAACCCGTTGAATATTCCTTTATTGAATCAAATGGATGATCCAAGGCTGTACAATGGATGCGAAGTCACAAGTCTTGCTATGATTTTAAATTATTCAGGATTCGATGTATCAAAGAACGAAGCAGCGCGCCGTTTGCCGAGAGTGCCCTTAACTTACGACAATGGCTTAAAAGGAAACCCAAACGCAGGTTTTGTGGGCAACCTTGAAGATGGTCCGGGGTTATCGGTTTATCATGGACCCATCTTTACTCTGGCCAAAGAATTTGCAGGAAACTCTGTTAAAGATTTAACGGGTAGCCCCGTACAGGAATTGTATGATCAGATTGATCGTGGCTTCCCAGTGTGGATCATGACCAATACCGAATTTGAGCCGGTGAATAACTGGGAACGCTGGTCCACTCCCCAGGGAGAAATAAATGTGACTTTCAGTGTACACAGCGTAGTGATTACTGGATATTCGAAGAAGTATGTTTACATCAACAACCCTTATGGACAAAAGAATCAGCAATTGCCAAGAGTCGATTTCGAAAAGGCTTGGAAACAAATGGGTAGCCAGGCGATTGTGGTCCAAAAGCATCCCAATACAAAATTTGATTAGGAAACACCCTCCCCGCATTAAATAAAACGCTTTCATTTTATTGGCAAATCCCGCATAATAGAATAAAATACTGAAAATTCTGATTTAATAAAAAGGGGTGGGGCCAGTGTTGGTTAAGATGCTTAAGCCGTATTATGTTAAAGAGGATGAGCGTTTTATCAGAGTGGTGTTAGCCTATCAATATTTCTCTCTATTAATTGATGAGGAACTGTACCAATTTGTACCCATGGAAGCCAGAGAGATTATTATTGATCGGGAACGGAATCGTGTGCATAATGTATTTGATATTTTCGTATTTCAACGTGGGAAAAATATGATTTACGTCTCTGTGGGTGACTTGCTGAAGATGCCGGACTTTCTGGCTCGCTTAAATTCTATTATCTCTCCTTTTATCAAGGAACAGGAAGTTGCAGGAGAGAGTGAAGAAACGAGAGAAATTATTAAGGAGTTGGAAAAGAATAATCTGAGACGTTTAATTGATCAAGCAATTGATAAAGAGGACCAGACAGCATTTACGAACTTAACGGATACTTGGAAACGGATCTATTCTTAATAAGCGATGGAGGGTATTGACCATAATACCCTCCTCTTTTTTCTATGTAAAAAAATCCTTTATACATATATGTGCGACAATCGACATACTCTTACATTCTTTTTGTTAGTAAATTCTGAAAAAATCTTATTATAATGGAAATTATATTAAAAAAGTTAAAGAAATTTCTAAATTATGTATTATAATGGAAATAGATTTGACATATGAAGAGGGATAGTAAATAGAGGAAGAAGGACCCTGCAGCCAGGATGTGCAATGAAGCTCCTGATTCTTTCTTGTAATGGGGAGGGTTTTTTATGGGGATCCAGCCAGTAAGAAAAATATTAGATGAAGAATGGATCATACTTATGGAAGAAGCAAGAGAACTGGGGTTAACTTTAGAGGAAGTGAAAGAATTTATTAAAGACTACCAGTAATCCTGTTTTCCAAAGTATCATTACTCCTGAAACTACAGCTGTTTTATATAGCACGAATATTCAATGAGGACTTAAATTTTTTGAAGGAGGCCAAGTATGAATGACAAGCTTTTACCAGTACAAACAAATAGTAAGCGATAGTGCCATTTTATTTAAGGCGCCTGCTTTTATATGCAGTCATCAATTTGAAGTGCTTGTTCAATTTCCTCATCACTTTCGATGGCCTCCTAAAATAATTCGTCAATCGATTGAACAATGTTTAGAAGATAGCAAGCAGACACCTTGGAGAGTGCAGCTGTTTTCAAACATTAATTATCAGTATTTCTTTGTCTATCCCTTATTGGAAAATAAGGAAGATTGGGTATATATTTGCGTGGGTCCAGTAGTGATGGATGAAGTCAGCCCTAACCAGATTAAAAAGGTTCTCATCCAGAATAACTTAGACGCTGCTTATGAAGAAACTTTGGTGAAATATTACAGACAACTGCCTGTCTATACTTTAAATCAACTGCGAGCGCTGGAGAGAGTACTCCCTGGGATCGTATCCCAAAAGTCTGTCCTTTCTTCCGGAAAAGAGTTTATTGAAAAAAGAGCTTATAAAGAAAATCTAGAGCCAGTAAGAGATCAAGCCCATCCTTATGAAACGGAAAAGGAATTTATGAAGTTATTTAAAGAGGGCGATCCGCGGGCAGTTGATCAATTTTCCAGGGTGAAGTACGAGAGTTCTATTGTGAACAGTGATCCCTTGCGTTCCGAGAAAAACAGGATGATTGTATTAAATGCTGAGCTTACCCGCTGCTGTATGGAAGCAGGGGTGGAGAGGCAGGAAGTTCTATCATTGAGCGATTTCTATACAAATTACATTGAAATGCAATCCACGCTTAATAATATGAAAGATTTAGGTACATACATGGTCAAGTCTTATCTGGAACGGATACAAGAACTGCACAAAATCAGAGTAAAATCTCCCATTGTAGAGCGGGCAAAACGCTATATTTATAAAAATCTCACGGAACCCATCAGTTTAAAAATAATTGCAAGCGAACTACAGGTTCATCCAAATTATTTATCTAGTGTATTTGCACAGGAAATGGGAGATTCTATTTCTCAGTTTATTAATATGGAAAGAATTAAAGAAGCAAAAGAATTATTGAGTATTTCTCATTACACCGTTTTGGAAATTAGTATTCTCCTTGGATACAACAGCCAAAGTTATTTTACGAGAGTTTTTAAAAAAGAAGTAGGCATGGGGCCGGTTGAATTTAGAAATTACGTCCAAGTTCATAAATAAAACAGTTGAGAAATTTATAATTCAGGAGCTGGCCCAGCTCTTTTAAAGAAAAATAGAGAAAAGAGAAGGAAAAATAAGGTTATTGACGGAAAGTGTTCTTTATAGAGAAATATAGGGTATTTTTAAGGGTTTTCAATTTGTAAAACCTCCTTTATAATTTTTATTAAATTCGTTATAAAGAACATATTGAAATAAATAATGAAAAACTAAGTAAAGGGATCTTCTCTCTATTAATTGAGGTGGATACGTACCAGGAAGGGGAAAATTAACTTTGGGCGGCATTGGAGAAAGAATTAGGATACTCAGAGTAGGAAAGAGGCTGTCAGTAAATCAGCTCGCAAACCAATCAGGGGTTTCTAAGTCATATATCAGCAACATCGAGCGCGAAGTTCAAAAAAATCCATCCTTGATCGTTATGCGGAAACTAGCGGCAACTTTAGAAGTGTCATTAGAGGACTTATTAACCTATAAGTACCAGGATGAGCAAAAGGACATCAAGTAATTCCTATGGTTGGGAAAGGGGGAAAATATGGCTGATTCTAGTGAACAGAAGCAATTAGATGAAGAATGGCTCGTCCTTATAGAAGAAGCCAGAGACCTTGGCCTCAGCATAAGGGACATACAGAATTATATGGAAAATCAAGATTCATAATGCGAGTAATGAGATTCAGCTGAGGAGGATGGTCATGAGACAAAAAATCTTTTTTACAAAAAAAGCTGCAGAACCTAATGTAGCTGGAAAACGGATGCCCTCTTTTATAAAGGAAGAAGGCATCATCTGTAAATTAGATTCATTCGTACATCAATTCTCGCAGTTACTCGTGAAATCCGGCTGGAATCTTTGGCTTCATGACGGAAAGGTCTACTCATTCTCCCACAAAGAACCCGAGCAAAAGAAGAACGTAATGGCAGGAATAATAGGGGATGAATCCCCACTATCCTATCTTCAAGCGGCAATATGCTACCATGAACTTCTTCATTTCACAAATGGAATGGGAGAAAGGTGGTATGTGAAGAGCTTAGTAGATGACTCCTTTATCCGATATCTTGATCTACTGGGCGAATGGCCATTTGAATTATTTAGTTTCTCTCTAAATCCAGTCTTTTTCTATGATTCTTTACAACATCCGGTGATCGTTTTCTATACGTTTTCAAATAAAGGACCGGATACGGAAGTAATTTATAAGCACATTCATAGATTTGATTATTCGGGCTATGGACTGAAATGGAATGAGAAGCTTTTTGCAAGTTCAAAGGTTCACCTATCTTCCTGGAATAGGTTGAGCAGAGATCACTATTTCTAAAATGGAAAGTATTGTAGTCAATTACTGGAAATGAAGTAGTTTATTCATTAGAAGACCCGGACCATTTATTACTATGGTCCGGGTCTTCTGGATTTACCAATGGATTGCTTTTGGAAATTCAAGTCGTATCGTGTACACAGCAAGAAGCAGATCAAAATTTAAAAATGTAAGCGAGTGGAAAACATGTTAAACTAAAGAATACATAATATAAAAAAACCTTTAGGAGTGATGAAATGGAGTGGAAAAACGAATATGCCCGATGGGATCAATTTGAGGACTTGGACGCTGATTTAAAAGAAAATCTGGTTACGATCAGCGATGATGAACAGGCACTGGAAGATGCATTCTATAAAAATCTCGAATTTGGAACGGGAGGAATGCGAGGAAAATTAGGACCGGGCACAAACCGGATGAATATTTATACGATTCGGCGTGCAGCTGAAGGAATGGCTCGTTACATAAGTGAAAAAGGGGAACAATGGAAAAGTCGTGGAGTTGTCATTGCGTATGATTCCAGGTACATGTCTAAAGAATTTTCAGTAGAAACAGCTCGTGTTCTTGGAAGGCATGGTATTCAAGCTTACGTATTTACTTCATTACGTCCTACTCCTGAATTATCTTTTGCTGTCCGATACCTTCATGCTGCGGGCGGAGTAGTCATTACTGCTAGTCACAATCCTCCTGAATACAACGGCTTCAAAGCGTACAATGAAGACGGAGGACAGCTTCCTCCCGATCAGGCGAAGGAAATGATTGATTTTGTTAATCAAGTAGACAATGAACTTTCCGTCGAAGCAGCAGATCAAGAAGAGCTTGAAGCTTCAGGGCTGCTTAAGTGGATTGATAAAGAAGTAGATAACCCTTATATGGAAGCCTTGAAGAGTGTGAATGTTAATCCACAGCTGACCAAGCAAGCTTCAGATTTGAATATTGTCTTCACCCCACTTCATGGAACGGCCCGTACTTTAGTAGAAGATGGTCTAAAGCAAATGGGGCTGGAAAACGTTCATATTGTAGAAGAGCAGGCAGCTCCTGATCCTGAATTCTCTACAGTGGAGTCACCTAACCCTGAGGAACATCAAGCTTTTACGATGGCCATTGAGCAAGGGAAGCTTATCGGTGCCGATATCTTGATCGGAACTGATCCTGATGCTGATAGAATGGGGGTTGCGGTTCCTGATGAGAGTGGAGAGTATAAGGTACTGACTGGAAATCAGACTGGTGCCCTTATGCTGGATTATTTGCTATCTCAAAAAACAGATCTCCCTGAAAATGCGATCATGATTAAAACCATTGTAACTTCAGAATTTGGCAGAATTATTGCAGACTCCTATGATGTAGCAAGTCTTGATACGCTGACCGGATTTAAATTCATCGGTGAAAAAATTAAAGAATATGAAGAGTCTGGGGAATACCAATTTATTTTCGGTTATGAAGAGAGCTATGGATATTTAATTAAAGAATTTGCTAGAGATAAAGATGCTGTCCAGGCAGCTATGTTATCCGCTGAATTAGCTGCTTACTGGAAATCTAAGGGTAAAACTCTGCTAGAAGCTTTAGATGAGTTGTATCAGCGTCACGGATATTTTCTTGAAGATCTTCAGTCTATTAAAATGGAAGGAAAGTCTGGAGCTGAGAAAATCCAGGATATTATGGACAGTTTCCGTAATGAATCCTTGAATGAAGTTGGAGGAGTAAAGGTTCTATCAGTAGAGGATTATACTACCCTGACAAGAGAATTCACTGAGGACCATTCTTCAGAAACCATCAATCTGCCAAAAGCGAATGTGCTTAAGTTTATTTTAGAAGATAATTGCTGGTTCTGTCTTCGTCCTTCCGGCACGGAGCCGAAAATTAAGTTCTATTTCGGAGTAAAATCATCTTCTCGGGAAAATAGTGAAAAACGCCTCGCTGACATAAAGCAAGCAGTGAATGACAAATTAAGCACGATTGTGTAATGAATGTAAGCCTTCTCTTTTGAGAAGGCTTATTTTTTTTGAATACAGGTATTAACATCCGATACAAACGTGTCGAAAATAGAGATAAGTGGAAAAATTCACTTAGATAAAAAGACTTAATTTTGTCGTATTTACGAAAAGAATGTAGAAGAAATAATAAAAATGTACTACTATCTATCATAAGTGTAATTTTTGGCAAGAGAGGAGTATTTAGGATCTGCTGGGAATGCTGCATTTATTGTCTGCTTGCTTGAATAAATTTAGGGACTATTGAAAGAGAGGGAGAATAATGAGAGACATGAAGATGACTAGTAAAAAAATTATTCCATTATTTTTGGTAACGTTATTTATTGTTTGTATGATGTCTTACAGTCACGCGGAAGCCGCTTCTAAAGAAAACCATTACAGTTTTACTAATGGAGAACGCACCGTGAAATTAACCAATCAAATAGAAGTGAAAGTGAATAATAAAGAGAAAGCGAGTGTAATTGTCACTCGGAATGGGGAAAAGGTTTACTCCAACGAAGAATTCGCTAAGCTGTCTGATCTTTATATTATTAATAAAGATAACCAGCAGTATTTAGCAGTAGCTTACCGGATGGATGGAAGCGGACAGGCACTTTTCTTTCGTATTTTAAGCATTAAGTCTGACCAGGTGGATGAAATTTATCAATCCTCTACATATTCAAGAGCAAAACTAAGCATAGAGAATAGCAAGGTTCAAGTGGAAGTACCAACATATGAGCAAGGCGATAATAAATCAGAACCAAGCTCCATTTCCAGTCTGGAATTCACTATTAATGGTGACAAGGTGAAATTAAAGCAGGAAACTAAAACTCCAGTCAAGAATGCTATAACCACACAATCCAGCGGAGGGAGTACGCAAGTTAATGAACGCTATACCAATCCTTCTTATCAGGAAATCAGCAGAATTTTAACCGAAGAAGCAGAGAAAGCCGACATCCCAGCTGAAGTGCTGAAAGCTATTGCTTTTCAGGAAAGCGGGTGGCAGCAGTATTGGTCTAAAGGCAATACTCCAGTAAACTGGTATTCAGATCAATGTGGTAATTGGGACGGAACAAATGTGAAACTGGGATATGACTGTATAGGAATCGGCATAATGCAAGTCTCTGATTATCGTTATTTAACAGAAGGGCAATCTAAAAATAAGTACGTTAAACGATTAAAAGAAGATATTCGCTTTAACATTGAAGAAGGAATAAAAATCCTTGAAAGTAAATGGAATTATTATGATGTCCGCAGTAAAAAGTATTCTAATGGTTATCCTTATATTCCGACCATTAATAATAACGACCGTGATATTATAGAAAATTGGTATTTTGCTGTTATGGCTTATAACGGATTATCAGATCGGAATAATCCAATCACTAATGCCTACAGCCCTATGGCGTACCAAGAAGATATTTTCAAAAATATTCGCGATTACAGTTTAGTAGATGTAACCCCATTTCCAACGCATAAATTATTTACCCAGGATAGTATATTGTTAAACTTTGGATTAGAAAACGTAAAGATGAATGGTCCTCTCCATAAATCGAAGGACACCTTTACTGCTGGGGAAACTGCTTACGCGAGTGTAAACGATCTGAATTTAAGGTCGTCTCCAGGCGGCAATAAACTAATGAAACTAAATGCTGGTGATAAAGTAACCATTACTGGTGATTTTAAAGCGAATTCTAGCAATACCTCACATTTTGTATGGTATCCCGTGCAAGCAAGTAACGGTACTAGAGGTTATGTAGCGGGCAGTTATTTAAACCAAACAGATGACGTAACAAGCTATGAACTGTCAGGAGACCGTCGTTATGAAACAAGTGCCTCACTCGCAAACTTTGGGTGGCATTGGAATCAGCCGGAAGCTGTAGTCATTGGACGGGGAGATTTACCAATTGATTCATTAACGGGAAGTGTTTTAGCATCTGAATTCAGTTCACCTTTACTACTAACGGAAACTGATCAACTTCCAACAGAGGTTTCTCATGAACTTAGCCGTCTTTCCCCTAAGAAAGTTTATTTGCTGGGCGGAGAAACAGGAGCAGTTTCGAAAAGTGTAGAACAAGAGGTGCATGATTTACTTCCAGCTAGTGACATTAAGAGGCTTGCTGGAGAAACAAGGTACAAGACCTCTTATGCTATAGCATCAGAGGTGGCCGATCATGCGAGCGTTGATCAAATTTTTGTAACGACTGGTGATGAGAATTCCCCAGATGCGTTATCCATTGCCCCTTACGCAGGGGAAAAGAATATCCCAATCTTATTCACTGAATCCAATCATTTAAGTCAATCAGTGAAGGATTTTATTAAGGAAAATTCAATTTCTTCAGCAACGATTATCGGAGGGACTACACCTGTCTCCAATCAAGTGAAGAGCGAGCTTGAGCAGTTAACCGGAAAAGTTACACGTGTATATGGCACGGATCGTTATAAAACAAGCATTGCCATCGCTCAAAAGTATTATGATCAGAGTAAGATGGATAAGGTACTATTTACGAGAGGCGATGAAACGGTAGATGCCCTGTCAGCATCTTCTTTAGCTGCCGATTATCAGTCCCCTATCCTTCTTACAAGAACAGATGGGATTCCTAAGGTTACCGAAGGATATTTAAATAAAGCGGTTTTACAGCCTGAACTTTATTACATCGGCGGTGAAAATGCTATTTCTAATAAGACCAGAAATCAAATAGAAACGTATTTAAAACGATAAAAGAAACGTCGGGACGCTTGTTCCGGCGTTTTTTATAAAAAATACGGTCAAAAACGAACGAAGCTTGTCGTATTCTATGAAAAGAGAACTGGGTGCCAGTACTTTTTTGGAATTTTATACTCTGTCTCTTTTTCATCTGGTATGATAGACGAAGAATATACTAAACGTGGTGGTATCATGAGTGTTCGATTCTATCTGCCCGGTGATGAAGGTAAGATAAGAAAGCTTTTTAAAGAAGTCTTCCGCAAAAATTTTTCAGCGGAACATTGGAACTGGAAGTATCAATCTGCACCTAATCGTTTCAATCCCTTTTGTGTGATTTATGAAGATCAAGGAGAAATTCTTGGACATGCAGCTTTGTGGGTAGTGGATGCCTATATCAATGGTGTATCCTCTAAGATAGGTTTTCGAGTAGATACAATGGTCTCCCCGAAAGCTAGAGGAAAAGGTGTATACAAACAATTAATTACTAAAATGATGGAAAAGGCACAAGAAGAAGGTATTGAGTATTTATATGGATTTCCAGCTTCGGGTGCAAAAGCGGGTCTGATTAAACACACGAATGCTCAAGAGCTGGGTGATGCATTGAAATTCCGTCTTATTTTAAGACCGTTTTCTCTACTTTCCTGTTTCCATCCCAAATTGTCCCATGTTTCAAGACTGCACAATATAGGGAATAAATTAGGTAGAATAAGGAAAAATGCTGATGAACCTGCTCCTTTTACAGTAGAAGAAGTAGAAAGATGTGATTCTAGGTTCGATAAACTTAGTGAACACAATCGTAAGCTTTCGCATGTGGTGGTAAAGCGTGACTCCAACTATTTAAATTGGAGATATGTCAATCATCCTGAAAGAACTTACCGGATAATCGCTTTGAGCGATGGTGAATGCTTGAAGGGGTATGTAATTATCAGGAAAGCTGTCGTCCCCTATAAAGAGGGAACCGTGAATATGGGCTTTATTTTAGATTGGCTGGCTGTAAAGGAGAATATATATCCTCATTTGTTTAAGACGGCCGTTGAATTTTTGAGTGATTGCGACATTATTCAAACGTGGGGTAATTTAACAAATCAAGTGTCAATAGCAGCCTTACATTCGACTGGATTTAAGGCAGGTAAAGAAGCTGCGACTCTAGTCATCCAAAATCCGCTATTAACAAGTAAGTTTCATAGAAAGAAAGATTGGTGGATTACTCTAGGGGATACGGATACTTTTTAATGGTACTTGCGAGATTGTTGTTGTGTTTATACGTCGCATTATGTAAAATAAATACATGAATTTGATGAAAAATATGAAACTATTAGCTTTAATGGTACGTCTAATATTTAGAAAAGATCATTCGTTTTAAAAAATATAAATCCTTGCATTATTCAGGGTATGGCATTTGGTAATAACTAACACAAATGTTTACATGAATTAATGGAAAGAATAATTTTGAGGAGGGTCCTTATGGAATATAAGGCCTTGTTAATATGCTTTATATTATCAGTGATTATCACACCATTTGTGAAGAAATTAGCTGTAAAAATTGGTGCTACAGATAAACCCGATGCTAGAAAAGTTCATAAGAAATTAATGCCCCGCTTAGGCGGTCTTGCCATATTTATAAGTTTTCTGGTTGGATTTATCTTATTTTTCCCAGACAGCAAATATGCGCTCCCGGTAATATTTGGAGCAGGCATTATTATTCTGACAGGAGTTCTGGACGACTTAATTCAACTTTCGCCCAAGCTGAAATTATCCGGTCAATTATTGGCCGCGTTAATTGTTGTATTAGGCGGTGTAAGAGTAGAATTTATTAATTTACCTTTTGGCGGTGAAATACAATTTGGATTGTTAAGCATTCCAATCACCATTATTTGGATTATTGCCATCACAAATGCCATTAACTTAATTGATGGACTGGATGGCTTAGCCGCTGGCGTATCGGCCATTGCTTTACTGACTATTTCAGGAATGGCCATCACAATGGGGAATATTTTTGTGGTATTTATGGGCTTCATGATGTTAGGAAGCACGCTTGGATTTTTAATATACAACTTTTACCCAGCAAAGCTTTTTATGGGTGATACGGGATCATTATTTTTAGGATTTATGATCGGTGTGTTATCTTTACTTGGGTTTAAGAATGTAACCTTATTTTCCTTCATCATTCCAGTAATTATTCTGGGAGTTCCAATTTCAGATACGATTTTTGCCATTGTGAGAAGGACAATTCAGCGAAAACCGCTGTCAGCGCCTGATAAATCTCACTTGCATCATTGCTTAATAAATTTAGGATATACCCATCCTGAAACTGTTCTGATGATTTATGCAATGAGTGCATTGTTCAGCTTAGCTGCAGTTATTTTCTCTCAGACCACCTTGTTTGGTGCAGCATTTGTCATTCTTTTCCTGATTGTTATGATCGAGTTAATTGTTGAAATGACAGGTTTGATTGGCAAAGATTATCGTCCGATACTGAATTTTATAAGAGATCGAAATAAAAGATAGTATTTCCTAATATTCAAGACATCCTTTAAGTCCTACTTAAGGGATGTCTTTTTTAAAACTTCCAAATGTTAACAAATGTAAAAATGAGGGAATAGTCTGTACATAGTGTTTTAAAGGAGTAATCATACCATGTCTAAGTGGAAAATTATTTTAAGCCTCGCTGTTATTTTACTGTTCTTTGGAGTTGGATCTATCCTGGGATATTCTGCATATTTGACAAATAAAGCAGTACAAGTGACGGAGCAATCACAAATGGAATTAGCTCGTGGTGAAACCTCAGAGAAACGGCAAACCTCGATTAATCCTGACATTGATAATACATCCATACTATTCGTTGGAATCGACAGTAGTAATAAACGTAACCCTGAAGGTGAAGTGAGTTCAAGATCAGATTCATTGATATTAGCCACCTTTAATAATGAAGATCACTCCGTCAAAATGTTAAATATTCCTCGAGATTCCTATGTGTATATTCCAGAAGTAGGTTATAAAGATAAAATCACTCATGCCCATGCGTTCGGTGGAATGGATGCTGCGGTTAGTACTGTAGAAAATATGCTGGATATCCCCGTAGACTACTATGTTCGATTGGACTTTAATTCCTTTGTGGATGTAGTAAACGCACTCGGAGGCATCCGTTACGATGTGCCCTTCCATATAGAAGAACAGAACAGTCAAGATAATAAAAATTCTATTGTGCTTGAGGAAGGAAGTCAGAAATTGAACGGTGAAGAAGCTTTAGCACTTGCTCGGACTAGAAAGTATGATAGTGATTTAGCAAGAGGAAATCGACAAATGGACCTCTTAGAAGCGATTGTTCAAAAAGCTTCCCAAACCGGTTCGATTGGCAGCTACGGAGATGTGATTGATTCTTTAGGAAAGCATCTTAAAACGAATTTGTCATTTGATCAGTTGGTTACCTTTAAAGATTATGTTCTCAGTCAAGATCATTTTCAATTTGATACCATGCAGCTGAAAGGAGAAGCAATGACTCTGGATGGAATCTGGTATTACTCTGTGGATGAGCAAAGTTTAAAGCATTCTGCAGATGAATTAAAACAGCATTTAGGCATAGATACGCCTCTTGACGATGAAAACACGGCCAACTCCACTGAAAAAGAAAACTCTTTGTAAGTCCAGGCTCAGATGAAATATTCTGTGGCCTTTTTTGTAATTCCTTCCAATAACTCTAGTTAAACAAATTTTAAATGTGTTATAATCACCGTAATTTCAACGGAGAGGATAGTGGGGATGTTACGAAAAAATTGGCTTCCATTTTTTCTGGTTACGTTTGGCCTTGTATTGAGCTTCTGCCTCTGCACGAGTGCCGTTTATGCGCAGTCAGATGATACAGTGAGAATTATTGTTAAATATAATCAGGACCATGATCAAAAGATACATACACAGAGCAATGAAAAAGTATTAAAAAAGACGCCTCATAAAGATGGGGAAGTTTACATATTAAAAGTTGCTGAAAAACAGGCATCCAGCAGAATAAAAGAACTAAGAAAAGAAACTGATGTTCAGTTTGCGGAGCTGGATACTCCGGTTTACGCATGGGGAGAAGCTGAAAAAGATCCCTTATTTTCTAAGCAGTTTCAGTTCTTTAAAGATGTAAATATTGATCAAAGCTGGTACAACGACCAGAATTCAACAGGGGTGACGGTTGCTGTCATTGACTCTGGAGTAGATGAAGATCACCCCGATCTTAAAGGCAGCTTGGTTAAAGGATATAACGTGCTGGAGCCAGGAAAGCTCCCAGAAGATTATTTTGGTCATGGGACTCACATAGCGGGACTCGTGGGAGCAGGTACATTTAATGGCATAGGAATTTCTTCTATATCCAAAGGAGCAAAGATCATGCCGATTAAAGTGATAGAAGCGCGTGAGGGATATATGTCAGATGTAGCACAGGGGATCAATTATGCTGTAGACCATGGTGCTGATATCATCAATTTGAGCCTTGGCGGCTATTCAAATTCAGAGTACATGCAAGAGGCAGTGGAATACGCGAATAATGCGGGAGTGCTTGTTATTGCTGCCGCAGGCAATGATGACGTAGACCGCACTACCTTCCCGGCTGCTTTTTCTTCAGTACTTTCTGTAGGTGCCACGGAAACAGGAACTCAGAAGCGGGCTGATTTCTCTAATTATGGACCGAATATTGATGTGGCTGCGCCTGGCTCTCACATTTACAGTACATACTTGGATGGCAGTTATGAATATTTAGATGGAACGAGTATGGCCACTCCAATTGTTGTTTCTCTTGCAGCCCGCTTAAAAGCGGCAGCTCCTTATTTAACGAGTGAACAAATAAAAACTTTATTATCTAAAGGAGCCCACCCGCTGACAGAAGAAGCACAGCTCGGCGAAGGACTGATTAATGCCGGGCGGTCAAAGCAGCTTATCAATGAGAATAATCGAATTGCCGGTACGACCTCAGTAGAAACATCCCTAGCTATTTCGAAAAATGGCTGGGATAGTTTAGAGGAGACCAATTATAAGGCTAATGGGGAATCTTACACGGGAAAATTCGTCGTGATGGCGACCGCAGATCGTTTTCCAGACAGTTTAGCCGCTACTCCTCTTGCTAATCAATTGAAGTCGCCTATTCTGCTGGTTAAAAATAATCAGATCACTTCGGAGCATGTGAAAGAACTTAAACGGTTGAAGACAGATTATGTAGTGCTTACCGGCGGTCCGGGAGCATTGTCTTCTGAGGTGAAAGAAAAACTAAATGAAAATGGAATAAAAACAATAAGAGTAGCGGGCGACACGCGTTATAAAACATCAATTGCTATCGACAAGACCTTAACCTTTAACAGTGAGAAAGCAATTATAGTAACCGGGGAAAATTTCCCCGATGCAGTTTCAGTGGCAGCTTATGCTCAAAATGCCCAAATGCCTATCATTTTTGTAAAAGAAAATAAGGTACCGACTGTAGTAAAAAACTATATTCAATCTGAAAAATTTAATTCAGGAATAGTGATTGGCGGGTCGGGAGCCATTAGTGATAGGGCAGTTGGCGATCTGGGAATAACTACTTCCAGAGTCAATGGTACCAATCGCTATGAAACGAGCTTTCAAGTTCTGCTCCACTTTTCCCCAAGCGAAGGCAATCTTTACTTTGCTACTGGAGAGAAATATAATGATGCACTGACGGGAGCGGCATTAGCAGGAAAACAAAAAGATAGAGTTCTGCTAGTACCCCCGAAAAAAATAGATAAAACTATTCAACAAGAGCTTACCTATCTTCACTATCACAAAGGTCAGACCTATCATATTTTAGGCGGTCCGGGAGCTATTTCGCCTCAGTCTGCCTGGACGATTGATCGATATGTAAATGGATATTAGATAATGGCAGAACAAATGTAAACACCTTTAAATAAGATGAAAACTTAAATAAGTGGAGAAATAATTAAACCCGAACCAGAAAATTAATTGGTTTCGGGTTTTTTGTCGAATAATATTCCATTCTTTCCGTACTTTCTACTAAATTATCCTATTTAATTGTCTAATAAAATAGTTTGATAAAATAAAAGATTCTTAATTATTGAAAAATGACAGAATTTTAAATATAATGTAAAAGTAATGTAATTTGATAGAATTTGGAAAGGAGGGGGAAGACCCGAAAGAATTATTCTAGTATAAAATTATTGGGAGGGAATCATTAGTGAAAATTAAGAATACGGCATTGACCGTAGCGGCAGGTGCTGCACTCGTATTTTCTTCGTTTTCAGGCTACTATGCTCCGAAAGCAGAAGCAGCTTTAAATGATACGAAGAAGATTGTTAAACCACATTTAAGTTCAGAATTACTATCGCTCTCCACGAGTGAACAGGAAACCCAGACTCTCATCGTTGTTTCAGATGGTAAAAAAGACATAACTTCTTCTTTAATAGATTTAGGTGCTAAAGTATTACAAAATCAGCACAAATACGTTTATCTCGCGGAAATACCAACAGAGAAAGTCATTTCAGTCTATAATCTTGATCATGTTTCTGCGGTTTCTAAAAATAATATAATGAAACCAGTCGAAAAACAGGATTCAGATTTAAAATCAAATGTCGGTAAAGATGCAGCAGAAGTAGTAAAGCCTGCCACCATTGAAACCCACAAGCCGACAGAAGTAAATACATTTAAAAACAAATATGATGGTACGGGTACTCGAATTTCCATCATTGATACAGGTATTGATCCTGGTCACCCTGCATTTCAGAAGACTACATCTGGTAAAGAAAAAATTGTCGCTGTAGAAGACTATACGATGCAGAATGTATTTTATGGTGATTATGTGTCAGATGGGGAAGTTTA
This sequence comes from Halobacillus rhizosphaerae, assembly GCF_046719735.1. Classification (NCBI taxonomy): domain Bacteria; kingdom Bacillati; phylum Bacillota; class Bacilli; order Caryophanales; family Bacillaceae; genus Halobacillus; species Halobacillus rhizosphaerae. Next base: position 60,740 of record NZ_JAUTWQ010000014.1, on the reverse strand, counting down.
CTTTGATGAACAATTCGACGAAGGGGGTTCAATCTCTACCTCTGAATCAGGTACATATAATACTACAGGAATTGACGCAGCAGATGATACCTATTATTTCGGAGAACTTCAATATGCCGCTGATCCTGAAGAGGCGGAAGATTTAAATGCTGATGGTCAGAAGAACGATGACCAAACAGAAAAATTCGGAGTTCTATTAGCTGATGGCCAAATTTATGTGGATAAAGATCTTGATAATGACTTTTCAGATGAAACACCTCTGGCTAAGGATGCTACTGATTCATTTGATGTTGACCCAACAGATGAACTTCCAGGAGCGAATTTCCGTTTAAATCATTTTAATAAAAAATTTACTCCAGATATTACCAAACCAGAAGAAAACTTTCCAGCTATCAACTTCTTTGCGGATACTGGCGGCGGCCATGGTACACATGTATCAGGTATAACGGCAGCAAATTCTCCAGAGGATGCAGCGGATGATATTTACGAAGCAGACATGGACGGGGTTGCTCCAGGTGCGGAGCTTGTAGGTCAAAAAGTTTTCCGTGCAGGTGAAGGTGCCTCCAGTTACTCTATTATGAGTGCCATGGTTGATGCCGCTCTTCCTGAAAAAATGGGAGGGTATGGATCAGATGTAGCAAACTTGAGTTTAGGTTCACTTCCGGATATTAATGATGGAGCAGATGCCTACAACTCTCTGATCGATACGCTGTCTGCACAATTCGGTATTACGTATGTAATTGCCGCAGGTAACGACGGACCAGGATTAGATACAGTTGGTTCTCCGGGTACTTCTGAAAATGCCATTTCTGTTGGGGCTTATATTAACAGTGAAATGTGGGAAACCGAGTACGGTTACTTCCCTTATGGCAAAGATAAAGATGGAAAGCGCAAGGATGGCGAGGGGCTATGGTACTTTTCTTCCCATGGACCACGTGAAGACGGCGGGCAGAAGCCGGACATTGTCGCTCCAGGTGCTGCCTATTCTACCTACCCGGTTCAGCAAGGAAGCTATACCGTACTTCAGGGAACAAGTATGGCGTCCCCTTATGTTACCGGAGTCGTTTCTTTATTAAGAAATGCGACTACAAAAGATAGAGTTCCTTATTCTTACAAGACAGTACGTGAAGCTTTAATTCAGACGGCAAAGCCTCTTGATGGATATAATCGTGCTGCACAGGGAGCAGGTTTAGTCAATGTTCAAGATGCTTACGATTATTTGAAAGATAACTTCATTAAAGATATGAAAACGGTTGATACCACTGTAAATTACGGAGAGAAAGTTTCTGGAGGTAAAGGGTTGTACGTTCGCAATAAGGAACTTCCTAAAGAAGTAACAATTACATTGCAGAACACTTCAGACGTTAAGAAGACCTTAACGCTTTCTCATGAGGCAGATTGGTTCAACTTATCTCAGGACCAAGTAACCTTAGAGCCTGGCGAAGGGAAAACAATTACTGCAACCTATGATTCTAGCAAGCTGGCAATGGGATATAATGATGGTCTGATCACAGTGAATGATCCATCTACTCCATATGCCGAAGCAAGAATTCCGCAGACCGTAGTAAAACCAAATGAATTTACTCAGAATAATCATTATCGCTGGGATAAGACTGATCAGATCCAATCTTCTAAAACGAAGAGTTATTTCTTTGATGTGAAACGAGGAATTGATGAAGTTCGTTTCGATCTTCGTGCCCTTCAGGAAAACAATGGGGATTATCAAGGGCGTGTACGTATGATCGTTTTCGATCCAGATGGAAAACAAGTAAATGAGTTCAAAGGCTATGCAGGCTATGGTGATGATGGATTAAGTGTAGAAACAAACACATATAAGAGCCCAAAACCAGGGACTTGGGAAGTTGCTGTTTATGGAACTGCCTCTCCGAAAGAAGACCAAACCATGAACCACTTTGAGTTAAAAGCAATGGGACAAGGCATGGTGAAAGAACCTGGAATCTTAAAACTGGGTCTGGCTGATGGACAAAAAACGTTGACTAAACAGGTATCCTTCACGAACTATTTCGCTAAGGATAAGAACGTTTATTTACAAGCAGGAGAATTCAGCAAACCAAAAGTTGAAGAGAAAAGGATTACTGCCCCAAGCAAAGATTACTATTACAAAGAATTAAACATTAAGAACAACGTATCTCTTGATGTACGTACCTACAATCCAGGTGTGGCAAGTGATGACGTAGATCTGTACGTTCAAAAATTCAATAAAGAAAAAGGAAAATATGAGGATTATGCAATGTCTGCAGGCGGATCTTCCGATGAAAGTGTTTCCTTCAAAGGACTTGCAGACGGAAAATATCGTGTTGCTGTCTTTGGATTCTCAGGTCAAATTAATGTCGATCTAATGACAAAAGAAGTTAAAGTATTAGATCCAGGTGATGATGGAGAAGGTTCCATTACTGTACCGAAGAAAATGTACAATATTCCTGTTTCAGGGAACATTAAGACTGATGTCAAGATTGTGACTCCTGATGATAACCAGCAGTACTATGCAGGAATTTTCGTGAAAGACGCTCAAACGGACGAAACAATTACAACACTTCCGGTTTATTTACAAGATAATTCAGTAACTACAGTTGCTGGGACAAACCGAATCGAAACGTCTGTAGCTGTTTCTAAACAAATGTATCCAGATGGTATTCCAAATGAAGTAAAGAAAAAATCAGTGGTTATTGCAACCGCTAATAATTTCCCGGATGCTTTATCTGCCGGTCCATTAGCGGATGTAATGAATGCACCAATTCTACTAACTGACTCTGGTGAACCATTAAGTGATGAAGTTATTAAAGAAATCAAGCGCCTAGGTGCAGAGAATGCCTTTATTGTCGGCGGCGATGGAGTTGTTACTGACGAAGTCGTAGATCAATTAAGAGACATGGGTATGGATGCAAATGATGTAGAGCGCCTGTCAGGAGACAACCGTTACGAAACCAACCGCGCAGTTGTTAACAAACTTGGATCACTAGGTTTTGGTCTAAATGACAGTGGTGTATTTGTAGCAACTGGTGAGAAGTTTGCTGACGCTCTAAGTGCCGGCCCGTTTGCCGGAAGCAAAAAAATGCCAATTGTGCTTACGAAGAAAAACGAACTTCCAAAGGGTATGGAAAAAGTATTCAACGGCAGAGACGTTTACGTACTTGGTGGTGAAGGAGTCGTATCTGAAGACGTTCAGAATAAAATTGAAGGTATGTCTAAATCAACCACTCGTCTAGCAGGTACGAACCGTTATGGTACGTTGGTAGAAGTATTAAAAGAATTTGCCAACTCTACAGATACATTCTATGTATCTACTGGTGATAAGTACCCAGATGCGTTATCATCCACTCCATTAGTTAATTCTAATGATGGCGTACTGCTACTGACTCATCCAGACAACCTGCCAACTGAAGTCAATAATTACTTGCAGAAATATCTTTACCAAAATGGCGTAAAACATATTGTCGCTATTGGTGGAGAGAATGCTGTCAGTCAGGAAGTTAAGAACGAGCTACTGAAAAAACTTTCTGCAGAATAAAAGTTACAATTAAATAATACTTGTGACACCCGTCCCTAATCTAGTCAAGGGCGGGTGTTTTTTTGGTTGAAGTTGGGAAATAGTGAAAAAAATCTATAATTCGACGAAATCAATGGTAGATTTATGCTATAATGAGTAACGATTGAATTGTGAGATTTATTACAAATGGAGGGACATCAATGGAAGAAACCATCTCGTTGAAGGAAATTGGCCAGGTTTTAAAGAAAAGATGGCTAATGATTGCGTCACTTGCGATCGGAGCTTTAGTTATAGCAGCACTTGTAAGTTACTTTGTACTGACCCCTACTTATCAGGCATCTTCCCAGTTTATAGTAAATACGAAGGACAACCAAAGTAATAGTCAATTTGACGTGAATGATATTAGAACCAACGTCGAACTTATTAATACATATAATGTTATCATTAAGAGTCCCGCTATCTTAGAGGATGTCGTTCAAGACGCAGACCTTGCTGTAGATGCAGATGCACTTAGCAATAAATTGCAGGTGTCAAGCGAGCAGGATTCCCAGGTTGTAACTGTAACAGTTACGGACACCAGCCAGGAAACGGCTGCAGTCATCGCTAATAGTATAGTAGACGTTTTTAAATCCAAAGTACCAGATTACATGAATGTAGACAATGTAACTACATTATCTGATGCAGAAATAGCAAGTAATCCTTCTCCTGTAAGCCCAAAACCATATTTGAATATGGCGATCGCGTTAGTTGTAGGATTAATGGTTGGAGTAGGTCTTGCTTTCTTACTCGAATATTTGGATAACACGATTAAATCAGAAGATGAATTAGAAAAGAAGATTGGCTTACCGGTCCTAGGATCTGTTGCTCATATTATTGAGGACGATCTTCCTAAAGAAACTAATAGAAATATGAGTCCCAGGCAGCAAAGGAGTGTGAAGTATGCGCAACAAGAAAAGAAAACTGTCTAATAAAATGAAGCGTACGTTAATTACCGATATTAATCCTCGTTCTCCAATTTCGGAGCAATATCGTACGGTTCGAACGAATTTAAACTTTTCGGCGGTCGATTTTGAATTAAATTCCATGATGGTTACTTCCTCCGGTCCTGCAGAAGGGAAATCGTTAACGACCGCAAATTTAGCCATCGTTTTTGCTCAGCAGGGAAATAATGTACTTCTAGTTGATGCAGATTTGCGTAAACCTACGGTGCATTACACATTCCGCACTCAAAACACGGTGGGCTTGAGTAATTATTTAATCGGTGATAAACCGCTTGAGGAAATTACGAACGAAACCCATATTGATAATCTCGATACAGTTTCTTGCGGCCCGATCCCGCCAAATCCATCTGAATTGCTTGGATCAAAAGCTATGAAACAGCTTCTTAAAGACTGCAAGCCTAAATATGATATGGTAATTTTCGATACACCGCCAGTTCTTGCGGTTACGGATGCGCAAATTATTTCAAACATTTGTGACGGAGCTTTACTTGTAGTGCGTAATAAACAAGCAGAAATTGACCAGGTGAAACGCGCGAAGGAAATGTTAGAGCAGTCAAATGGACGAATACTTGGAACGCTATTGAATGATGTCGATCGTAAAAACCAGAATTATTATTATTACGGTACTTAATTCCAAATGAAACCCTTTTCCTGCTTCAGGAAAAGGGTTTTGTGCTCACTTGGTAAAATAGATGGGATAATATTGTTGCATTGAGATACTTCACAAGCTTTTTATCTAGTTTGAGGGTATCATTAGCTATCCTCACTTTCCGACTTATCTTGTAATTGGCAGATTTCCAAGGAGCTGAAAATTTAATTTCCTAAATTCTATCACTTCGTCGAATAATTAGTAATAGTTTTGTGAAATATATAGTAATTTTATGTTACAATATTCCTAGTTTGGATATTTTGGGAGGTAGAGTATGAAAAAAGTAAGAAAGGCAATTATTCCTGCAGCAGGTTTAGGAACGCGGTTTCTTCCTGCAACGAAGGCAATGCCTAAAGAAATGCTGCCAATTGTAGATAAACCTACAATTCAGTACATAGTAGAAGAAGCTATTGAATCAGGAATTGAAGACATTATTATAGTAACGGGAAAAGGTAAAAGAGCGATTGAAGATCATTTTGATTATTCTTTTGAACTGGAAGAAAATTTAATGAGAAAAGAAAAATTTGACTTATTGGAAAAGGTGAAGCAGCCTTCTAAGGTGGATATTCATTACATTCGCCAGAAAGAGCCTAAAGGTTTAGGGCATGCCGTATGGTGTGCACGTAAGTTCATTGGAGATGAACCTTTTGCGGTCTTACTTGGAGATGACATTGTTCGTGCTGAAGAACCTGGCCTTAAACAATTGATTAATAAATATGAAGAAACCCATTCATCTGTTATCGGAGTCCAGCAGGTAGAGGATGACCAGACGCACCGTTATGGAATTATCGATCCTGAAACTCAAGAGGACCGTCTTTATCAGGTGAAGAAGTTCGTTGAAAAGCCTCCAAAAGGTGAAGAACCTTCCAATTTGGCAATTATGGGGCGCTACGTATTAACACCGGAAATCATGATGTTCCTAGAGAAGCAGGACTTAGGTGCCGGAGGAGAAGTACAGCTAACCGATGCCATTGAGAAATTAAATGGTATTCAGCGGGTATTTGCTTATGATTTTGAAGGTTCCCGCTATGATGTAGGGGAGAAGCACGGTTTTATTAAAACAACCGTGGAGCTTGCATTGGAACGACCGGAACTTAAAGAAGATTTGCTAGGATTCTTAAGAGAAACGTTAAAAAAACACGAATCGATTGAATCTAAATAACAAATGGTATACTAAAAGAAGATTATGAGCTTGCAGGGATTACTTTCTCTGCAAGCTTTTTTGTCGTTCCAATTAAAAATGGGGAAGCTTTGATCCATATGTTGAAAGTCGATTGGTGGACTGTCCTTTAAATTTTCGACATTCCAAACAAATTTCCCGGGAAATATCAACAACTTATTTTATAAAACTCCCTTTAATTATTTGTTATGGAAGAGAAAATCGGTAAATAATATTCTGACTAAGGACAATTTAGGAGAAATTTAAGAGACGAAACTCTAGATATGTAAACGTTTTCTTTAAATTTGTCTAATATTAATATAATTTACACAATTTGTACATATTTTGTTATATAATGACTGTGGATGTAATATTTAATCCGACACCATTAGGAGGGAATCATTTGAAAAAGAAAACTTTTTCTCGTGGAACTAATACTGTATTAATAAGTTCATTAGTTCTCAGTTTAGTTTCAGGGCCTGCATACTCGGTTAAAGCTGCTCCATCGGCTCCAAAGCCGGACAAGCTGCTAATTTCAGAGTACATAGAAGGCAGCTCTTATAATAAGGCGCTGGAGCTGTACAACGGAACGGGCAGTGAAATTGATTTAAGCACGATAACGGTAGAAATTTATTCTAACGGCTCTTCCGAAGCTGGATCTTCAATTCAGCTAAATGGAACATTGGCAGATGGGGATGTATTTGTTTTATCAAATAGCAGACCTGAGGTAGATGAACAGATTAAAAGTGTTACAGATATGTTTGATGGAGGGATAAATTTTAATGGTGATGACGTCGTTGTTATAAAGCAAAATGATAAAGTGATAGATTCCTTAGGTCAGATTGGCAGTACGGAGAAATTCGCTCAAGATAATACTTTTACAAGGAAAGTAGAGATTACTAGTGGAGATACTAATCCTGAAGATGCTTTTGATGTAAGTAATTCTTATGTTACCCATCCAAAAGATACATTTAAGTATTTAGGGAAGTATCCAGATCAGACCTCAACGCCAGGTCCCGTAGACGAACAGTCCATTGTCGAAGCAAGAAAGAGTGCAGGAAGTGACAAGCAGGTTAAAGTTACAGGCGTAGTCACCGCTTCATTTTCATCCGGAGGTGCTACAAATTATTACATACAAGATGATACAGCGGGACTAGTCGTCCGTACTTCTGGAGTTAAAGTCAATATCGGAGATGAAATTTCTGCTCAAGGATCCATTACTTCTTATTACGGCATGGAGCAAATGCAAACCTCCTCTGATCAAGTATCCACGGTTGTCGAGAATAAAGGAGTTCCTACGCCAGAGAGTGTTAAGGCAGCAAACTTCAGCGAGGAAAATGGCGAAGATATTGAAGGGGAGCTTGTAGAACTTTCTAATGTGGAAATCACCGGAAGAGATTCAGGCGGTGACTACTTAGGAAAAGATACCACTGGGGAATTCATAATCGAGAAAGATGACTCGTTAAATCTTGAGGTTGGCCAAAAGTATGAGCTGCTCGGTGGAGTTGTGGATTACTCCTATGATAAGTACAGACTTAAACCGCGGAGTCAAGCGGACGCGGTGCAGACCATTTTTTCTGTAGTAGCTGAACCTGGCGCGGGGAATATTGTAAAAGGCTCTAAGGTTTCGCTTAAAACCCCTCAGGATGGGGCTATTATCCATTACACCCTTGATGGAAGCAAACCTGATGCCACTAGTTCCACATACACAAATGCGATTACTATTGACGAGGACACTACGATTAAAGCTGTAGCTGTAAAGTCAAGCGGAGAAGTAAGCGAAGTATCGTCCTTTACTTATAAGGTGCTCAAAGCACTAGATAACCTTGATATTCACGATATTCAAGGGGCCGGTCATGTGTCACCCTACAAAGGTAAAAATGTCGCTAAAGTAGATGGTATTGTCACAAAATTAAATTCAAAAGGTTTCTTTATGCAGGATGATAATCCTGACAGCGATGTTGCTACATCGGAAGGAATTTATGTATACTCGCCAAACGCTTCCGTTAAAACTGGGGACAAGGTTGAAGTCGATGGCCAGGTAAAAGAATTTAAAGAAGGTGGCTACGATGATGCTAATGACCTTTTAACAACTGAAATCTCTGCTTCTAACGTTAAGGTAACGGCAGAAGATCAGAAAGTACCATCTCCAGTTGTACTTGGTAAAGACCGTACTCCACCGACAGAAAATATTGAAGATGATGGAATGAAAAGCTTTGATCCAAATGAGGATGGGCTCGATTTCTATGAAAGTTTAGAAGGAATGTTAGTTGAGCTGGATGATGCCCACGTTACTTCTCCACCGGAATATGATGAAGTAGCTGTATATGTGAATAAAAGTGAAGACCAGGCAATGACAGATGCAGGCGGTCTGCTGATTTCTCCTGATGACTATAATCCAGAGCGCATCTTAATAGACGTCGATGGCCTGGATGTTAACGTTAAAACGGGTGATGAGCTTAATGGTCCTGTAACTGGAGTAGTGAGTTATGACTATAGTAACTTTAAAATTCGTCCAACAGGCACATTCCCGGAGGTTGTTGATGGAGGAACGAAGCGGGAAGTCACAAAAATCAATCCAGCGGAAGACCGCCTGAATATCGCTTCTTATAATATAGAAAATTTTTCTGCTGATACTTCAATGGATAAGGTAAACAAGCTTGCTCAATCTATTAATAATAACTTAAAGCAGCCGGATATTATTGGTCTCATAGAAGTTCAGGACAACAATGGTCCGACGGATGATGGTACGGTAGATGCGGATCAGTCTTATCAGAAATTAATTGATGCGATTAAAGCAGATGGAGGTCCAACGTATAAATTTACGGATATTTCTCCAAAGGACAAAACAGACGGCGGTCAGCCTGGCGGAAACATTCGTGTCGGATTTATTTATAATCCTAATCGAGTATCGATGCCTGATAAGCCGCATGGAGATGCTTCCACGGCAGTCGATGTGAACGACAAAGGTTTGACTCTGAATCCTGGTCGTATTGACCCTGAAAATGAAGCGTTTGAAGATTCACGGAAATCACTTGCTGCAGAATTTAATTTCCATGGACAGAAGGTCGTAGTAATTGCCAACCATTTCAATTCAAAAGGCGGAGATGGTGCCTTATTTGGCGCAGATCAGCCAGTTGTTTTGGGAAGTGAAGTTCAGCGCTTAAAACAAGCAGCGGTAGTGAATCAATTCGTCGATAAAGTTGTTGAAAATGCAGATCAAGCGAACGTTGTCGTATTAGGGGATTTAAATGACTTCCAATTCTCTGCTCCTGTTCAAACCTTAGCCGATGACGTAATGACTGACATGATGAATAAGCTTCCTCAAGATGAGCGTTATTCTTATATTTACCAGGGGAACTCTCAAGTTCTCGATCACATTCTCGTTAGCAATAATTTAAGCGACCGTACGAAAATTGATAGTGTTAACATCAATTCTGATTTCTCTGAAGCTGACGGCAGGGCAAGTGACCATGATCCTGTATTAGCCCAGCTTGATCTAAGTACTACAGTAGAGCGGATTAATGGAACGGATCGCCATAAAACAGCCGTTGAAATATCTAAAAAAGGCTGGGAGAAAGCCGATACGGTAGTGATTTCACGCGGGGATTCCTATCCGGATGCCCTTGCCGGTACACCTTTGGCCTATAAACTGGATGCTCCCATTTTACTTACGAAAACCAGTCGCCTATTACCTGAAGTTAAGGATGAAATAAAAAGACTGGGTGCTTCTCATGCTGTCATCCTTGGCGGAGATGGTGCCGTTTCCGACTATGTGCGTTATCAATTAGAAGGACTTGGTCTTTCTGTTGAGCGAGTAGCAGGAACCAATCGTTTTGAAACAGCGGCAAGTATTGCGGCACGTTTGGATGGTCATCCGAAAAAAGCAGTTATTGCTGATGGAAATAATTATCCTGATGCCCTTGCAGCGGCCTCGTTTGCAGCTAAGAACGGTTATCCAATTCTGTTAACTAAAGAGAAGAAGCTTCCCAAAGATACACAGCGAGCATTAAAACGAATCGATGAAACGATTGTGGTTGGCGGAAAAAATGCGGTTAGCAATCAGTTAATGGAAAAACTTCCTAACCCAACGCGTTATAATGGCACAACGCGGTATGAAACAGCTTCAGAAATCGCAAAACAGCTCGTCGGGTCTTCCAAGGATGCTTATGTAGCAACTGGGGAAAATTTTGCGGACGCTTTGACAGGCTCCGTACTTGCAGCTAAACAGGGTGCACCAATGCTCCTAGTAAAACCCGACCATATTCCATACAGTATCAACCAGTTAATTGAGAAAATGGAGTATAAGAATCTTCACATTTTAGGTGGTCCGAATGCCGTCAGTGAAGATTTAGCAAAGAAACTTGATCAGTAGTACAGTCCATTATTTATGGGATAAATAAACACTAATAAGTGAAGGGAATGGGTTTTATGAAAATGATTAAACCTTTAGCAACCGCAGCATCGGCGGGTGCCATAGCGCTCGCTCTACTTGGTGCTCCAGGCCACAATGTACATGCTGCAGAGGGATCCGGAGACTTTGATTTGACCATCATGCACACGAATGACACGCATGCCCACTTATCCAATGTAGCTCGGCAAGTAACTGCAGTGAAAAACATCCGCGGCGATCGTGCGAATTCTATTCTGCTAAGTGCTGGAGACGTTTTTTCCGGAACACTTTATTACAATCAATACAAGGGACTTGCTGACGTCCAATTTATGAACATGATGAAATACGATGCTATGGTACCGGGAAACCATGAGTTCGATGACGGTCCTAAAGGATTTGCTGATTTTATTAAAAAAGCTGAATTTCCTATATTAAGTTCCAATATTGATTTCAGTGCAGATAGTGACCTTGATCCTCTTTATATGGACAAGATCGGCACCCCTGGGGAAGATGGTAAGATTTTTCCTGCTTCTGTACTCGATGTGAATGGAGAAAAAGTGGGTGTGTTTGGACTTACTACGGAAGAAACAGAAATTCTCTCCACTCCTGGACCGACCATTAGTTTTGAAGATCATATTGAAAAAGCGAAAGAAACTGTAAAAATGCTTGAAGATGAAGGTGTAAATAAAATAATTGCCGTGACTCATTTGGGGGTTAATTACGATAAAACGCTTGCCCAGACCGTAGATGGTATCGACGTAATTGTCGGGGGTCACAGTCATACGGAACTTGATGAAGCTATTGCCTATAAGACGGACAGTGAGCCGACGATTGTTGTACAAGCGGAACAGTACGATGACTTTTTAGGTGACCTGCAGCTTTCTTTTAATTCTGAAGGCGTCCTAACAAGCTGGGATGAAAATCTGGTCGACCTTGGACCGGATGCTACCCCCGTCATTAAAGAAGACACGGAAGCAAAGGAATTATTGGACGAGCTTAGTCAGCCTATTGAAGACTTGAAGGAGCAGAAGGCCGGCGATACCACTGTTGCTTTGAATGGAGAGCGCGGTGATGTGCGCCAGCATGAAACGAACCTTGGTAACTTAATTGCGGACTCCATGCTTGAAAAAGCTAAGACAGCAGATCCTGATACTACCATTGCTTTGCAAAATGGCGGCGGGATCCGAGCTTCTATTGATCAGGGAGAAATTTCTCTTGGAGAAGTGTTAACTGTTATGCCATTCGGTAATACGCTCGTAACATTAGATTTAAAAGGTTCAGAACTATTAAGAGGATTAGAAAACAGTGTAAGCGACTATGAAAATGTTGGCGGCCGTTTTGCACAAGTGGCAGGTGTGAAGTATGTATATGACCTGTCTAAAGATGTAGGCGAGCGAATTGTAGACGCGAAGGTCAAAACAGAGGACGGTTACCAGCCAATCGATCCAGAAGCTACCTATACAGTTGCGACAAACAATTTCGTAGCAGATGGCGGCGATGGGTATGCTTCGTTTAAGGAAGCGAAAGATGATGGCCGGATGAATGAATTGTATTTTGTAGATTATGAAGTGTTTACAGAGTATTTAAAGAACCATAAACCTGTCTCTCCAGAAAGAGAAGGACGCAGCATTGAAAAGGTAAACGAACGAGTAAAAGGTACTAACCGCGTGGAAACAGCGATTGAAATTTCTAAAAAAGGCTGGGATAAGGCAGATACGGTAGTCCTTGCCCGCGGGGACAAATTCGCTGATGCGCTTGCAGGTGCCCCTCTTGCTTATAAGAAAAATGCTCCTATCTTACTAACAGGAACAGATGACCTGGATTCGAAAGTTGCCGATGAAATTAATCGTCTAGGTGCTAAGAATGTTATCATCTTAGGTGGCACAGGTGCTATTTCAAGTTACGTGCAATATCAGCTGGATGGCATGGGGGTCAACGTAGACCGAATCTATGGAAACACTCGTTATAAGACAGCTGCCAGCATTGCCGCGCGTCTTGGTGGCAACCCTGATAAAGCAGTGGTAGCAGATGGTACAGACTTTCCGGATGCCCTGGCTGCAGCTCCTTATGCTGCCAAAAATGGTTATCCAATTCTATTAACTAAACCAAACAAATTACCTAACATTACGTCTATTGCTTTGAAAGGTTTTGATAACAGCGTGGTCGTAGGTGGACCTAATGCGGTATCTGATTCTGTTAAAGAGATGCTTCCAAATGCCAAGCGTTATAACGGAAGCAATCGATTTGAAACAGCAACCACCATTGCTACTGAGTTGGAACCTCATACAGGGAAAGCATTCATTGCAACAGGAGATGGATTTGCTGATGCACTGGCAGGTTCTGTACTAGCAGCAAAACAAGATGCTTCCATTTTACTAGTGAAAGAAGATCAGCTTCCAGCAGCAACTGAAAAAGCTATTAAAGATCTTAATATTCATAACTTCCACGTTCTAGGCGGACCTGGAGCAGTTAGTGAGAAAGTATCTGGTCAATTAGAACAAAAATAGTTTTCTAAGCGCTTGTCACAAATGTATGATATTCACAGCAAAGCCCGAACCTTTGAATTCCATTGGTTCGGGTTTTTTGTGAGTTGAGTTAAATGATGGTTTCTCTTAAACTAATTGAAGGATTCTTGCTAGGAAGGGCAAGGTCCCCTCAACACTGAATCAGATAGGTGCAGATAATAAGAACATGGTTTACATTTGTAGTCAGGAAGAATTATGTTCTTATCCATAGGATATGGTATAATTCCACAGTGAACGATCAACTTTCTCAAGTATTGAGGTGACTGTAGTGAAGAAACTACTAAGAAAAGTGTATCATTTGCCGAATACGGTGAAGCGAGCACGGTTAAATAAGACGTCTTCCATTCATGAACGTCCCATTTTCGTAATTGGTAATCAAAAAAGCGGGACATCAGCCATAGGTGCATTGTTAGCTGATTTAGCTGACAAAACAGTTGCCATTGACCTTCCAGACATTTGTGAACCGACCCAAATAAAACTTCATAATCATGAGCTTTCCTTCCCCGATTTCGTGGAACGAAATAAATATGATTTTTCGAAAGAAGTAATTAAAGAACCTTCGCTGACTTTTCTGTATGAAGATATAATTAAGTATTTTCCTAATTCTAAATTTGTCTTTATTGTCCGGGACCCACGGGATAATATTCGAAGCATTTTAAATCGAGTAAAAATTAATGGCGATTTAACTCGTATTGATGATCCAGATAGTCAAAAAAAGTTAGCACAGGCACCGAAAGACTGGGAACGTGTTATTGACAGCCGCTGGATGGGGATTCAAGGTGAGAATTATATTGAGTGGATGGCTCATCGCTGGAATTATGCGATCGATATTTATAAGAAACATAAGGATAATATGCTCCTCATTCGCTACGAGGATTTTGTAAAAGACAAAGAAGGCGAAATTGAGAAGCTTGCCCGCCAATTAGATTTAGTTCCTACAAATGATATTTCGTCCAAAGTTGATATCCAGTATCAGCCTGCAGGAAATAAAAAAGTTAGTAAAATGGACTTTTTTGGTGAAACTAATTTGAGGAAAATCGAAACGATTTGTGAAAGCAGAATGAAAGAATTTGGTTACGAGACTTCCTTATAAATACATTTCAAACCTGAAAAGAGAGGAATCTTTCCTGTTTTTCAGGTTTTTTTACGTAAAGTTATCTGTAGTTATGTGTCACCTCCCCTTGTTTTCTGATACAATCAGCTTTGGTATAATAAAATAATTTTTGTATCTTCATGAATTCCTTACTAACTTGACTAATCATCCTTGATATAGGCAAGAAAGAATAGTGTAAGAGAAAAAAAGGTATAGAGAAATTAGAAATAATAATCTAAAAGGGGTTAGTTAATGTGAAGGTAGCGGTTCTCATTCCTTGTTATAATGAGGAACAGACCATCGGCGGAGTCATTGATGATTTTAGAAAAGAGCTCCCTGAAGCCGATATTTATGTATATGATAATAATTCAAAAGATCGTACTTCAGAAGTTGCCCGTGAGCACGGGGCCAATGTGAAGAAAGAGTTAAGACAGGGAAAAGGATATGTCGTGCGCTCCATGTTTAGAGAAATTGAAGCTGACTATTATGTGATGGTCGATGGCGATCGCACTTACCCAGCGCGATTCGTTCACCAATTATTAGAGCCGCTTCAAAAACAGGAAGCGAATATTGTCATCGGAGACAGGCTGTCTAATGGCACTTACGAAGAAGAAAATAAGCGAAAGTTTCATAACCTGGGGAATAATATGGTCAGAGGCCTTATTAACTTTTTGTATAAAAGCGATTTAAAAGATATTATGACTGGATATCGGGCATTTGATCGTTTGTTTGTAAAGTCGGCACCTGTTATGAGTCCAGGGTTTGAAATTGAGACGGAGCTGACTATTCATTCTTTGGATAAGCGGTTTTTGATTAAGGAGATTCCAATTGATTATCAGGACCGTCCAGAAGGAAGCGAATCTAAGTTGAATACTTTCAGTGACGGTATAAAAGTACTGAATAAGATTTTTACGCTATTTAAAGAATACAAGCCGATGCTGTTCTTTTCTGTTTGGGCTGTCGTATTTCTTGTTCTGGGGCTAGTATCGGGAATTCCGGTTATTGTAGAATTTGCCAAGACCTCCTTTGTTTCTAAAGTTCCATCTGCCATTCTTGCTGTAGGGTTAATCATCTTGTCCGTTCTATCATTTGCCTGCGGATTAATCCTTGACACAGTTGCAGCTAATTTTAAGAAACAATATGAAATAGAATTAAATCGAATTAAACAGGAAGATAAGAGCCATGACCATATTTCTTAAATCTATACAGATCCTTGTCGGTTTAATCGCAAGTCTGGCAAGCACCGCAGCAGTTATTCCGTTTTATCATTCTTTTGAGGAAACCCCGGGCTGGGTGACTGGCCTTATCTTTGTACTTTTTTTCCTGTTTTATTTTGGAGTTTTTCAGGCATTCATTCATAACAGCAGCCGAGTCGGCCAATTTTTGAAACGCCCGCTCGTTTGGACATTTACGATATTGTTCGTTGCTTTTCTTGTAGTCAGTCTGCAAGGGTCAATGGAGGCTCTGGAAGAGAATCCTTGGTTAAATCTCACGTCAGTGTACATTGTGGTTTCCATTACCTTAATGATCGTGGTTCTTTTTACACTCTATTTTCTTGTGCATCACTCTGTAGAACTTCATTGGAAAGAAGTATCTCATTGGAAAATTCTTTTGTATGCGATCCCTTGTATAGCCGTGTGGCTGCTTTACTTAGCAGGGTTTTACCCGGGTAATATGAGTCCGGACTCGCTATCCCATTGGCGGCAGATCCACACTCATGAGTTTAGCAATTGGCACCCTGTCATTTATACATGGTTTATGATGCTGCTTACTTCAGTTTGGGAATCTCCTGCTGTGGTAGCTCTAGCTCAAATTGTCATTCTCGCTGTAATATTTGGATACGGTATGTTCAGTTTAGAAAGAAGCGGCTTGCCCCGCAAGTGGATTTGGCTGATTACAATACTTTTCGCATTATCACCAATCAATGGAATTTATTCAGTAATACTATGGAAAGATGTGCTCTTTAATTCATTTGTGCTCTTGTTTACAGTCCTTATGTATAACGCTGTAGCTTCTCAAGGATCCTGGCTGCGCTCTAATTGGCACATGGTTTTATTAGGGGTAACGGTACTGGGCATCAGCTTTATCAGGAATAATGGTTTACCAATTTTCGTCGTCATGGCCGTGCTGTTATTTCTTGCCTATCGTACCTATCTCAAAAAGCTTTTAATTACGGTAGGAGCCGTCGCCATCATTTACTTTGTTGTAACGGGTCCTCTGTATAACTATCTGGATGTTACACCTGCAGATCCGGATGAGACACTTGGAATTCCAACTCAGCAATTTGCCCGGGTGATTACGGAAGATGGCCAATTAACGTCGGAGCAAGAGAATTATTTAAATGAAATCATGCCTCTTAAGCTCTGGAAGAAAAATTATAACCCTTATCTAACCGACCATATTAAATTCGCAAAGGAATATCATTCTCAAGTTATATTTGATGATTTTCCGTATTACTTAAAAACATGGGCGGCCGTTTTAAAAAATAATCCAGGGCTATATTTTGCTGCCTATTTTGATGAAACATCGATCATCTGGCAAATGAATGAACCGGAAAAAGGATATACGAACATCGATGCTAAAGGCATTCATCAGCCCAATGATTATCATTTAAAAGCTTCTCCGCTAAGTGATTCCCTGCATGAATTTCTATTGTCTGTAAATAAGACGACAGAAGAGCATGTAAGGGGATTGATGTGGCGGCCTGCCGTCTATACGGCAATTATCATTCTAGCTGGATTTGCCGCATTTCTTAAAGGGGGACTAAGAGTATGGCTGATTCCTTTGCCTGTTCTTTTGAATACCATGACCCTACTGTTAGCTATTCCTGCACAGGATTTTCGTTATCAGCTTGCAAACTCTTTAGTGTTTTACCTGATGATTGCCGTCGGCTTCCTAACATTTAAAACGAAACGGATAGATCAGTATGAATAAATTTATGCAATCATTGAAAGAAAATCGTTTAGGCATGACTTTAATGGTCTTTGCTTCGTTAATGACTGCCCTTGGACAAATGTTTTGGAAAATGTCCGGGGGCGGGATTAACGGATTATTAATTCTAGGCTTCTTTTTATATTTTTTTGGAGCGGTCTTTATGATTGTTTCCTTTCGTTTTGGGAGCTTATCAGTCCTGCATCCACTATTAAGTATTGGATATGTCTTTGCTTTATTTCTAGGCAGTATCATTTTGCAGGAGGCGATCACGGAAAGTAATTACGTGGGAACCTTTCTTATTATCGTCGGTGCGGCGCTTATAGGGGGTGGGGACAATTAAGTGGTTATTAGTCGTTCTCTTGTTTACCCTTTTAGGTGCAATTGGCGGATATTTTTTTAAAAAAGCTACAAGCCATGGAATAGCGTTGAATCGTTACTTTATTACTCAGTTATTTATTGGCGGCTGCTTTTACGGAACGGGAGCTATTTTAAACATCATAACGCTCCATTATTTACCCTATACGATTGTTTTCCCATTAACTTCAATTACGTACATTTGGACTATGGTTTTGTCATACTTTTTACTTAAGGAAGTTATTACGGTGAAAAAAGTTATTGGAGTACTATTTATTATTTCGGGATCATTCCTCTTGATTCTCTAAAAAGAAGGCTTTCATTCTTATAATGAAAGCCTTCTTTTTTTGTTAGTTCGATAGACTTATCTTTAAGAAAATCTTGTAGGATTATGTAGAAATTGGGGCTTTCCTATTATATAGTAAACAATGTACTAAAGGTACGTTGAAAATTTTCAGAGTGGGGGAGTAGTTTTGAAGAAAAGCTTTTTTGTGTTGTTGTTTACAGTTTTATGTTTCTCGTTTGTACACCACCCGGTTGAGGCGGAAGACAACGGTAAAGTCGTTATTCTTGATCCGGGTCATGGCGGAATTTACGGAGGAACTTCAGGGTATTCAGGAGTACAGACAGGATACTATGAAAAGAAAGCCAATTTGGACTCTGCAATTAAGATTCAACATGTTCTAGAAGATAGAGGATACACCGTACATATGACTAGAACAACGGATAAAGACTTCGGCACACCGGTACATAATGACCTACGCAATAGAATGGAATTAGCAAATAAATGGGCAGAAGGTAATAATGATAATTCCATCTTTTTATCGATTCATCATAATGCAGCCCCATACGGACCAGGAGTTCGTGGGTATGAAACCTATTATTTCGACATAGACAATGGAATTGATCCAACCTATCCACCAGATGATATGCAAATTAAATATTCACCAGAAAGCAAGCGGCTGGCGAATCTTATTCATAGTGAAGTTTTAAATGATGTTTCAATGACGGAGGGACCGCAGGGAATTACAGGTAATGATCTCTATGTAACTCGTAATGCCCAAATGCCATCAGCTTTACTTGAATTGGGTTACATGTCTAACCCGCAAGAAGAGAAGTTAATTAAGTCAAATAGCTTTCAACAGCAATTTGCGGATGCGGTAGGAGATGCGGTAGATAAATATTTCTCCGTATATGAAGTGTATGACTACCAGAATAATCGTCTGGAAATTTTCCATGACAAAGACGCCGCGATTGATTTTGCAAAATCTAAAGAAAATGTTTACGTACTTGATAAAATCAGCCAAAAACGTATTTACAATAACTTATCTAAACGGTATGGCGTCTACCATTCCTCGAATGCTTCTATTAATCAATTATTCTATACAGAAGCAGATGCCTTAGAATATTCAAAATCATGGAAACACACGAGAGTTGTAGATAATCAAACAGGAGAAATTCTTTGGTCCAACTACCTGCCAAGAAAGTACACAGTTGTCCATCCATCTAATGGCGTCTTGTTTAAAGGTTATCAAGCAGACACGGCAATCAGTTATGCAAAGAAATGGAAGCACACAGCAGTCGTGAATACAGAAACAGACGAAGTACTCTGGACCAACTACTTAACGAAGAAGTTTCAAGTTAAACATCAATCTAAAGGTACATTAAAAGAGTTCTATCATGAAGCACCCGCAGTGGATTATGCTAAACAGTGGGATAATACGAAAGTAGTCAATTCCGATAATGGTTCCACCGTCTGGAACAATTCAGAGAAAGACTCCTTTCAATTCAACACCAAGAAAGTAGCATCCAACGATCGGGAAAAAACAGCTGTAGAAGTATCGAAAGAGCTTTATCCAAATGGATTCCCAAGCAGTCATTCTGAGAAAACCGTACTGCTATCCACAGCGTCTACTCATGCTGACGCGCTATCTGCAGGACCGCTTGCTGCCCAGCTGGGAAATGCACCAATCCTGCTGACCGCTTCAGACGAAATGCGTCCTGAGGTTGTTAATGAAATTAATCGATTAGGTACGAAGCGAGTTATCCTCTTAGGCGGGCCAAATGCGATCAGTACGAACATTGAAAGCACTTTAAAGTCTAAAGGATATAAAGTTGATCGAATTGCAGGAGAAGACCGCATTGGAACCAATCAAAAAATTAATGCTCAACTGGATCATGTAGATGGAGCGATCGTCGCATCCAGTACAAGCTTTCCAGATGCTTTAGGAGCGGCTCCAGTTGCTGCAATTAACGATTGGGCAATTGTCCTAACCGATGACAAGATGGATGATCAAAGTTTAGCCTATACAGATTCTAAAATGCTTGCTATTGTTGGAGGTACAGGAGTTGTATCTTCTAAGATTGAGGATCAGCTTATTGAACGAAACGGCAAGGATCATGTGATTCGTCTTGCGGGTACCCAGCGTTATCAAACACAGGAAAAAGTATTGGATTACTTCCAGAGTGATATCCACTCTTCCTATGTGCTTGCAGCTACCGGGCGTAAATTCCCAGATGCCCTGACCGCGTCTTCGCTGGCAGTTAAATACCATGCTCCACTCGTATTAATTGGAAGAAACATAGATCCGGCGACGAAAAGTTTATTAACTCAGTACGGCAAAACAAATGCAGTAGAAAACTTACGCGTAGTGGGCGGGGTTCTTAGTGACAAGATCATCCACAACACAGCAAGTTATCTTAAGTAAAGAGGACTGGGAGGTAAGAATATATGAAACATCTATGGCTTTGGGGAATCATTATGGTCTGTTTACTAGCAGCCTGCTCAAACGATCAAGCATCTCCTGAAAATCTGGAATCATCACAGGATCAAACGGATGCCTCCGGTCAGGATGAACAGTCCGCTCAAGATACTGCAGACGATAAAGAAACGAATACTGATGACAAATCAAGTGATGCAGACAAGAATTCCAGCGACGATACAGCAAATGATGATTCAGAGGGGCAATCGGCAGACCAGGATACCACTGATGGAACGTCCTCTAATAACTCAGACGATAAAAGTCAGACAGAGGATGGTAAGTCTAATTCCTCTAATCAGGAGAAAGAACCTAAGCAGGACTTAAATAAAGGCTTTAACCAGTACCGCCCTAAAGAAGGGTTAGAAAAAACGTTCGTTCAGGACGAAGAGTATGAACTGACCTATAACACCGTGGCAGTAAATAATACGCTTGTTCAACGAGTAGTAAAGTTTGGAGATATTGTAACTCTCCAAATCCTGAAGTGGACGTCTGATGGTGCCTCCATTGTTTATCAGGAACAGAGTCCAGAGAGCACGAAGAATCAATTAGACTCCTATGACCCATATGAGCCCCCAGTTAACATTGTGAATATGAATAAGAAGGGGAAAGGCATTAAAGAGCAGTGGGAAGTTATCAACACTGATAAGAAAGTGAAAGTACCTTATAAATCCTTTGATCATGTGGTTGTAGTCAGACAAACATTAACCAGTGAAAGTTCTGGTAATAAAACGGTCGTGACCGATTACTATGCCAAAGATTTAGGGCTCATCAAAGAAACAAGAGAAGTCAAAGGAAATAATGGCTATACGTCTAAGTCAGAGCTGGAACGTGTCAAGAAATAACTAAATTCTACAATAGAAAACAAATAAACCCTTATTCCAGTCTAGGAATAGGGGTTTATTTTGTAGAAATTGTCTTTTGCAAGGACGAGAAATGTTATAATATTGCAGGTGGCGTAACAAAAGAATTTAGAAGTGAAAGAGGTCCTATTTGTGAAATCGAAATTAGGTTTAGCTAGTGCATTATTTCTGCTGGCTACATTGTTATTAAAAATATCAGGAATGGTACGAGATATCGTAATTGCCTATTACTTTGGGGACAGTTATGTAGCTGATGCCTATTTAGCGGCATTTATCATTCCTAACATGATTATTCTGTTCTTCACAACGGGCATGAAGAATGCTCTAGTTCCCAGTTACATAGAAGCGCTGGAAAAACAACGAGACAAGCATCATTTGAACCAAGTCTATAGTGGAACGATCATAATCAGTTTTATCATTTCGGTCTTAGGAGCAGGCCTCTCTAAGTTCTATATCCCGCTTTTATTTCCTGACTTCAGACCGGAAGCCGAACACATTGCTATTCTGGTAACTTCCATCTATTTTGCTGCTATTTTCTTTATTGGAATGAATGCCGTGTTAGAGGCGTTGTTTGATGCTGAAAATAAGTTTTCACTATCGATGGTTTCACAAATCATCGTGATCTTTGGCTTGATCTTTGGCGCGGTCTTTTTTGCTGATCAATACGGAGTGTATGCACTTGCTTATGGGTACTTAGTGGGAGCTGTTCTTTCATTAGTATTTAAACTCGCCCTATTATGGAAACGAAAGATCCCTAAGATTAAATGGAAGCTCGATTGGCCAGAGGTGAAAGAGTTTTATATTATCTTTATCCCTGTTGCTTTAACTGTTGCCGTCGGTCAAATTAATTTAGCAGTCGATAACATCTTTGCCAGTTACTTTAAAGAAGGGGCCGTAACTTACGTAAACTATGCGAAGAATTTAGTCCATTTCCCTCAAGCAATATTTGGAGTGACCATCGGGACGATCATCTTTCCGATTCTTTCCAAAGCAAATGCCAGCAATGACAAGGCGCTGTTTAAAAAAGGGATTGAGCAAGGATTGACTACGATGTTCTTCATTCTACTTCCAGCCGTGGTAGGAATGATGCTCGTTCTCCCAAATATCGTAGAGCTGCTCTATCAGCGGGGGCAGTTCACAGCAGAAGCTACGAAAGCGACCAGTCAAGTAGGGTTTCTATACTTCGGCTCTGTGATCTTTTTTAGTCTCCATAACGTGATTAACAAAGGTTTTTACACGATGAAGAAGGGTCATCTAATCATGATGGTTGGCGGTCTTGCTATACTGCTGAACGCTGGTCTGAATTATTTGTTCACCTCCTTTATGGGCTATCTCGGGATTCCATTAGCTTCATCCGTGATGGCGGTGTTTTATGTAGGCGCCTGTTTTATCATTTTTCTAAAACTTGTGGATGGATTAAATTTAAATATGATTGGGAAAGAATATTTGAAAATTATGGCAGCCGTTGCCGTTATGTCTCTGTTTGCCTATGGTGCCCTGCACTTGATGTCAGGCCTTGGAAACCTTCTGCAGATTATAGTCGTCACTGTCGTTGGTGCGGTTATTTATACGGCATGTGTCTTCTTATTAAAAGTAGAAACGATCCAAATATTCTTGAATCGATTCTTTAACAAATCAAAGAGCAAGGAGAAATAAACCGATGAATCTAAAGAAAACTCTTATGCATGCTGGGGAACCAGTAATTAACCCCATTACCAAAGCAGTATTAAAAAATCATTACCAGAGGAATCTCACTCTGAGCGAGCTAGGCTCTTTCCAGAAAGTGGTCGTTCTTGCTCCGCATATGGATGATGAAACCATTGGATTAGGCGGGACGATCCGCAGACACGTGGAAGCAGGAGCAGAAGTTCACTGTATTTTCAGTACAGATGGAGCGAGCAGTGAAAGTGATTTACCTAAGGAAGAGCTAAGCAGGAGGCGGAAGCTCGAAATGGAGAAGGTTAATACCGTTCTTAACATGGAACAAATTCATTATATGGATTTGCCGGATGGTCATGTAGAGAGTAATGAGCTTTCTCAGCAGAAATTGTTAAACTTGCTGGAACAAATCGACCCGGACCTAATCTACTGCACTCCATTCGTGGATGCCCATCCCGATCACACGGCGACGACAGCCCTCCTAGCTGATACGTTGAAGAAATGGCAAAAAAAGGATGTAATAATACGATTGTATGAAATCAATTGCCCAATACCTCCGAATGAAATAAACTGTGTAATAGACATTTCGTCAACTTACGACACAAAGAAACAAGCCATTGACATGTTCGAGTCTCAAGTCATTGCGTTTGACGGCTTCCTCGAATTAAATCGCCTGAAAGCGAACTTAGTAAAGGATTCTTCTGTTCACGCCGCTGAAGGGTTTATTCAGCTATCCCCTCAAGCATTTATAGAAGAGTTTGATACGTTAAGAAAGAAGAACTACCCCTACGCTTCCCTATTTAAACAAGCGAACCGGACGGTTACACTTTTGTGGGCGGTTTACAGAAACTACCCTCAGAAAAAACAGATGTACCAGGAAAGGCTATTTAAATAGGGAGCAGGCGATAAAAATAGAAATACTTAAGATACTGGAGGATACATCAATATGTTGGAGTGGAGAAAGAATAGTAAGTTAGCAACAATCGTTTTTGTAAGGAAGGTGACCCAAGATGCCGTTTAAATTTTCTCAGTTACTTTTTATTCCGATATCCGTTCTTGCCTTCCTGATCGGCGGAATTTTTGACAATGCAGTCGTAGGACTTGTGATCACGCTCGGATTTGGTATTTATGCTTTATGGAATACAAAAAGTGCCCTGGCATTACTCTTTTTATATTATCCAGTCCGGCCGTTTCTATTAGAATTTAACCCTAGTCTAAAAGGTATCGGGGACATCATCACCATCTTCTTAGTGCTGAAGATTGCTTACATGAATCGAAAGAATATCAAATCATTATTCCATTTTCATTGGTTTGAACTGGCTTACTTCGGTTTTATCATCGTCGGTGCCATTTCAGCATATTTAACCGGTGTTTCTGTAACGGCCATTATTTTTGAAGCACGTGCGCTAATGATTTTCTATTTGCTTTTCTACATTGTAAAGCGTCTCGATATAACCAAAGAGGATATCAGAAAGGTTGCTTGGACGGTCTTTTTCGTCACGATTGTGATCTGTATCCACGGTTTAATTGAAAAGCTCTCTCTAAGAGGATTGCTGCTTCCGCAAAGCTGGGAGGACATGTCACTCTCTGCTAAGAATAGAATTCGTATCTATGGATTAATTGGGAATCCGAATATGCTTGCGGCTTTCTTATCCTTTGCATTTATCACGGTTCTCTATTTAAAGGACCAATTAATAGAAAAGACGAAAGCTGTTTGGGCTGTGAACGTCGGTCTTGTACTGCTAATGGGAGTGTGGTTCTTAACTTACTCCAGAGGGACTTGGATTGCATTTACAATCGCTATGCTTCTTTATGTAGCCTTTATGAAGAATTGGAAAGTTCTTCTCAACTGGGTGATTACTCTAGCCTTAGGAATTGTCTTGGTAGGACTGCCGTCAAACTTTGCAACCAATTACATGGAGAAAACCAATTTTGGTTCCCATCAGCGGGCCAAGCAAAATCAGTTCGATGACAGTGAAGGAAGCTTCAAAAATCGAATGAAGGGCACCTTTGATGAAAACTTTATTGAAGGAAGCCAGCGTTCCGGACGGTTATTTATTATTAAAAAAGGCTTTTCCATCTATCCTGAACATCCAATAATTGGGACAGGCTTTGCAACATTTGGGGATTCCGCAACTCTCTCATATGGCTCACCCATTTACGACGAATATAATATTGACAGGGAATTTTACTCGGACAATCAATATATTCAGGTCATTGTCCAAACGGGAACGATTGGTGTTATCCTGTTTGCCATCTATTTGCTCAACATGCTGTATCTAATTTGGAAACAGCGGAATAAATCTCCTCATTTCTCTTACTTGATGATGAGTGTGCTTCTTGGTGCCTTTGTAGCTGGATGTGTTTATAATGTTTGGGAGTTAGACGTGTTTACCTTATTCTTCTTCCCAATGCTTGCCTATTTGCTGCATTCTAGTGAGTCAACTCAAGCTTTTAAAAAAGAGTGAGGTGGAATGATGACGAAGGATAAGAAAAATATATTAGTCATTACCAATATGTACCCGGGGAAGATTAGTTCAACTTTTGGTATTTTTGTAAAGAATCAGGTAGAGTCTTTGCGGCAGCGCAGTATGAATATCGATGTAGCTGCCGTGAAAGACCCTCGAATGGGAAAAAAGAACGTTCTAAGAAAGTATCTCAAGTGGATGCTCCGAATTTTATCGGTACTGCTGATGAAAGGGAAAACATACAACTTGGTTCATGTGCATTACGTTTTTCCAAGCGGCCTGTTCGGCTTATGGTTTAAGAAACTGTTCGGAACGAAACTGGTGGTTACCGCTCATGGCGGGGACATCGATAAGATGCCTAAAAAAAGCCCGTTTATTTATAAACAAACGAAGAGTATCCTGCTCCAGGCAGATCATGTCATTGCTGTAGGAGAAGCGCTCCGGGAAGAAATGATCCAGGAGTTTGGCGTGAATCCTTCTAAAATCAGCTTGATGAGTATGGGTGTGAATCGAGAAATTTTCGCCCCGGTCCCTCAGACGGAAGCGAAGGAGAGATTAGGACTATCTGATGATAAGCAGCAGCTCCTCTTTGTGGGTAACATTATTGAAGCTAAAGGAATGCTTGAGCTTCTTTCCGCTTATAAGCAGGCTAAGCAAAAAATTGAGACGCTGGAATTGCATTTAGTAGGAAGTCCGAAACAAGAAGTCTTTCTAAATCAAATGAAAGAAATCATTGAACGAGAGAATATTAAAGATGTTTATTTTCAAGGAGGTAAGCCTCAGGAAGAGGTTGCCTTATGGATGTCTGCCGCAGATGCCTTCGTTCTGCCTTCCCATATTGAAGGATTCGGACTGGTAGCGGTAGAGGCTATGTCTTGTCATACACCGGTCATTGGTACAGATGTTGGCGGATTATCCTATTTACTTCAGAATGACCACGGAGTTCTAGTTCATCCTAAAGATGCAGGGGCATTAGCAGAAGGGATTGAAAAAGTCATTCAAGATAAGAATCTGCAGCAACTGTTGATCAACAATGGAGAGAAGAGAGCCCGTGAGAATGATCAGGAAGTATTAGTAGATCGTCTTCAGGAGATTTATCAGAAGATCGGAGCGAATTAAATGAAGAAAAAAAAGTTATTGCTGATTTCCTCCATCGGGGGACATCTCACCCAACTCCTCCAGCTGGAACCATTATTTAAGCAGTATGATTACCATTTAGTAACAGAGAAATCTGAGATTACCAGGAAACTTAAAGACAAATACCCTGTTTCGTTCTTAGTGTATGGAGCAAGGAACTACCCGTTTCGTTATATCTTTAAGTTTTCTTACAATATTATTAAGTCGTTGTTCATTTTCTTAAGAGAGCGTCCTGATGTTATTATTACCACAGGCGTTCATACTTCTGTGCCTATGTGCTACATTGCGAAGCTCTTTAGAAAAAAAGTGATATTCATTGAAAGCTTTGCAAAGTCTTCGAGCCCGACACTTGCCGGCCGCATGGTTTATCCGATTGCTGATTTGTTTATCGTTCAATGGGAATCCATGAAAGAGATTTATCCTAAAGCCATTTACGGGGGGTCTATCTATTGATTTTCGTCGTATTAGGAACTCATGAGCTGCCCTTCACTCGATTGCTTGAGGAAGTAGAAGAACTGAAACAATCGGGAGTAATCGAAGACGAGATTATTGTGCAAAGCGGAAATACGAAGTACCAGAGTGACTACATGACACTGAAGCCCTTTGTCAGCTATGAAGAAATGGACGACTTGTTTGACCGTGCACGGCTGATCATTACGCATGCAGGAACAGGATCAGTCATCACTGGCTTGAAAAAAGGCAAAAGAGTCATTGCAGTTGCCCGTCTGAAAAAGCACGGGGAACATAATGATGATCATCAGCTTGAATTGGTGGATGTGTTCTTAAAGCAAGGACATATTCTCTCGTGGAATGAAGGGGAGAGCTTAGCGGAGGTCATCTCCGAGAGCGATGCATTCGATCCGCTGCCCTTTCAATCTGGAAAGCAAAAAATGTTTTCCATTATAGAGAATTTTATAAATGAATCCTAATGATTTCATAGTAGTTTACTAGGTTTTTAATGCGTAAGTGTGATAAACTGTAACCAATTATTGAAGGAGCGGGTTAGATGAAGGTACGTAAGGCAATTATCCCGGCAGCTGGACTTGGCACACGGTTTTTACCGGCCACGAAGGCACAACCTAAAGAAATGCTGCCGATTGTAGATAAACCAACGATTCAGTATATCGTTGAAGAAGCAGTAGCATCAGGAATTGAAGACATCATCATTGTGTCCGGCCGCGGCAAGCGGGCAATTGAAGACCATTTTGATAAATCTTATGAGCTGGAAGAAAAGCTCTACGAAAAAGGAAAGCATGAATTGTTAGAGCAGGTCCAGGACATTTCCGGGCTTGCAAACATTCACTATATTCGCCAAAAGGAACAAAAAGGTCTTGGTCATGCGATCTCCTGTGCGAGCCGATTCATCGGTAATGAGCCGTTTGCGATCCTTTTAGGAGACGATATTGTCGAAGCAGACAAGCCCTGCCTGCAGCAGCTGATGGAAGTGTATGAAGAAACGGAAGCTTCTGTCGTGGGTGTTCAGGAAGTGGATGAAGACTCTGTTTCTAAGTATGGAGTCGTAACCCCGGGAGCCGGTGAGGATTTAACGAATGACACCATAGAAATTGTCGATCTCGTTGAAAAACCGAACAAAGAAGATGCACCTTCCCGCATGGCCATTATGGGTCGTTATGTACTTCGTCCGGAAATTTTTGAAATTCTAGAAACCCTTGCTCCAGGCAAAGGGGACGAAATCCAATTGACTGACGCGATTAAGCAGCTCAATCAGCGCCAGAAAGTAGTGGCCTATAACTTTAAAGGCAGACGCTATGATATTGGGAATAAACTGGGTTTTATTGATGCTACTATTGATTTTGCCTTAAATCGTGATGATTTGAAGGAAGACGTTCGCCAGTTATTATTAAGTAAGCTTGACCAATTAAATCGGTAAAGTTAGGTGATTGTATGAAAATATCTGTTATAGGAACAGGTTATGTTGGCTTAGTTACAGGAGTTTGCTTGTCAGAAATCGGTCACGAAGTTACGTGCTTAGACATTGATGAAAAGAAAGTACAGTCCATGAGAGATGGAATTTCACCCATTTATGAGCCGGGCCTTGATGAGATGATGAAACGGAATATTGATCGTAATCGCTTGTTTTTCACTTCCAGTTATGAAGAAGGACTTGCCGATAATGAGTTCGTATTTATTGCTGTAGGAACTCCGCAATCAAAAAACGGATCAGCAGACTTACAATACTTAAATAACGCGTGTAAAAGTATCGCAGAGTCAATGCGCAGAGATATGATCGTGATTACGAAAAGTACGGTTCCTGTAGGGACCAATGAACACGTAAAGAGAACGATCACCCAGCATTTACAGGAGGACTACAAAGTCAGTGTAGTTTCCAACCCGGAATTCCTAAGAGAAGGTTCAGCCATTCATGACACCTTTCATGGGGATCGAATTGTGATTGGATCAGAGGATGAAGAATCATTAAATCGCGTGAAGCAGATTTACGCAGACTTTGAACTTCCTATCCTCGCAACCGATCTCCGCAGTGCAGAGATGATTAAATACGCATCTAATGCTTTTCTAGCGACCAAAATCAGCTTTATTAATGAACTTGGGAACTTGTGTGAACGCTTAGGAGCCAATATTGAGAACGTTTCGAAGGGAATGGGAATGGATCAGCGTATCGGTGAGAAATTCCTGAATGCGGGTGTCGGCTACGGCGGATCCTGTTTCCCTAAGGATACCAATGCTTTATTATCAATTGGGAATAGTGTAGACTGCGATATGGCGATTATTAAGAGCGTCATTGATACCAATGAAAAACAGCAAAGAATCATTGTGGATAAAATTAAGGAATTCGTTCCTGATCTGACGAATAAAAAAGTCGGAGTTCTCGGACTTGCATTCAAACCGAATACAGATGATATGCGTGACGCTCCGTCCATCAAAGTCATTCGCGAACTTGTGGATTCTGGAGCCGAAGTGTATGCGTATGATCCTATTGCAGCAGAGAATGCAAGAGTGTACTTACCGGGAGCCACAGTTTATAAAGATTCCATTGATGAGACACTGGAAGACATGGACTTTGCTGTGATCATGACGGACTGGAAGGATATTAAAGAATATCCTCTGGAGAAGTTTAATGAGCAATTGAAAAACCCGGTCTTGTTTGATGGCCGAAACTGCTTTAATTTACAGGAAATGCAGAAGTACGGGGTCCAGTACCATTCCATCGGAAGACCCTCAGTTGGAATTTAAATAACAATCATAAATAAATTTTTTGGAGGTATAGATATGGTAATGACATTAAAACACGAAGCAATCAAGCCTCACGGCGGAGAATTAATTAATCGTATGGATGACTCTTCAAAAGCACGTGAAGAAGCGAAATCCCTGCAAAGCTTAACGATTTCTAAATGGACGATTTCAGATCTTGAATTAATCGGAATCGGAGGGTTCAGCCCGTTAACAGGCTTCATGAACGAGAAGGACTACACAAGCGTTGTAAAAGATATGCGCCTTGCTAATGGAGTTGTGTGGAGCATCCCCATTACTTTACCAGTAAGCGAAGAAGAAGCGAAACGTTTCTCTATAGGAGAAAAGATTGCCTTAACTGGTGAAGATCAGGTGGTTTACGGAACACTAACAGTCGAAGAAAAATATACGTATGACAAAGATCTTGAAGCGAAGAATGTGTATGGTACACAAGAAGAAGCTCACCCAGGCGTGAAGAAAGTCTATGAAAAAGGCAGTGTCTATTTAGGTGGGCCGATTACCCTGCTTAACCGTCCAGACCACGGAGAATTTAAAGATTTCTATTTAGACCCGGCAGAAACTCGTCAATTGTTTGCGGACTTAGGCTGGAAAACCATTGTTGGTTTTCAGACGCGTAACCCTGTTCACAGAGCACATGAACATATCCAGAAAACGGCACTTGAAGCTGTAGATGGACTATTGTTAAACCCGCTTGTTGGGGAAACGAAGTCAGACGATATCCCTGCGGATGTAAGAATGGAAAGTTATCAAGTCATTTTGAAAAACTACTATCCGGAAGACCGTGTTCGCTTAGTTATTTATCCAGCGGCTATGCGCTATGCTGGTCCACGAGAAGCGATCCTTCATGCAACGGTACGTAAGAATTATGGCTGTACTCACTTTATTGTCGGCCGCGACCACGCGGGTGTCGGTGATTATTATGGCACCTATGATGCACAGAAACTGATTGAAGAAGTAGAAGATGAGCTGGGCATTGGCATCTTTAAGTTTGAACATGCTTTCTATTGCAAAGTTTGTGAAAACATGGCTTCTGCTAAGACATGTCCACACGATAAAGAAAATCATGTACACCTCAGTGGTACGAAAGTAAGAGAATTATTGCGCAAGGGAGAACGTCCTCCAAAAGAATTCTCTCGCCCGGAAGTGGCTGATGTCCTTATTAAAGGAATGAAACAGAACTAGAGGTGACCAATAAATGACAGCTCCCATGATCGTCGTGATCATAGCTATCGTTTTGATGCTGGTCGGGTTATTCTTTGAAATAGCCCGACCAGATTTAATTGTATTCTTTACACTTTTCTTTTTCTTAATGATGGGTTATGTGACACCTGAACAAGCTTTGTCTGGTTTTTCAAATGAAGGTATGCTCACTGTTGCACTATTATTCATCGTTGCCGGAGTTTTTGAAAGAAGCGGTTTAGTAGAAAGACTCGTGGGGACGTTTTTGGCTAAATCAAAATCGGAGCGTGGCGCCTTGGTCCGGTTACTCGTTCCAATTGCCGCTTTCTCAGCTTTTTTAAATAATACTCCGATTGTCGTTACGCTTACGCCGATTATTCGAAAATGGGCTTCAGATCACAATATTTCCCCTTCGAAATTCTTAATTCCGCTATCGTATGCAGCGATTTTGGGAGGAACGATCACGTTAATGGGGACCTCCACGAACTTAGTCGTGCATGGATTGCTGCTCGATACCGATTCCCAAGGTTTTTCTTTTTTTCAATTAGCCTGGGTGGGGATCCCGATCACCATTCTTGGACTGATTTATTTAATTGCCGCGGGTCCGCGTGTGTTGCCTAATAACCAAAGTCTGATTGAAAAGGTGAAGGAGAACACCAAAGACTATTTGAGTGAAATGGTCGTTACCAAGGATTTCCCTTATCAAAATCAAACAGTAGAAGAAGCGAAACTTCGTAACTTAAAAGGTCTTTATTTAATAGAGATTATCCGAGGTTCCAGCCGGATCACTCCGGTTACCGGCCAGACGAGAATTCTTGCCGGAGACCGGCTGTTGTTTACCGGCATGCTTTCGACGATCGCTGACTTGCAGAAGCGGAAGGGACTGGAGCTCGATACCGGTACAGATCTTTCCATGAATGATATTCAGCAAAACGGGACGCAGCTCGTTGAAGCGGTGGTGTCTCACCAGTCCAGCCTGGTTGGGAAAACGATTAAGCAGAGCCGTTTTCGTGAAAAATATAAAGCAGCAGTTATGGCTGTACACCGTAACGATGAGCGAGTCAAAGGAAAAATCGGCGATATTACACCTAAAGCCGGTGACCTGCTGTTACTCGTTACCGGAGCGGATTTTGATCAGCAAGTGGATCACAGTGACTTTTATACCACTTCTCCCATTGAGGAACAGAAGTTTTATGAAAGTGAATCGAAGGGCTGGATTGCTCTGATTGTGCTGCTAAGTATGATCGCCCTTGTCACCTTTCAGCTGCTGTCCATCTTTAAAGCTATGGTCATTGCTGTTGGTATACTATTTATTGCAAAAGTTATTTCTCCCCATGAAGCGAGAAACTCCGTTCAGTTTCAAGTCCTGTTACTCATTGCTAGTGCACTTGGGATCGGAAATGTGATTACGGAGACCGGGACTGCCGGATGGATTGGAAGTCAAATTGTTCATGCGCTCGCCCCTCTTGGAGGACTGGCAATTCTTGCTTCAATCTATATCATGACGAACATATTCACAGAGCTGATTACTAATAATGCTGCTGCCGTCATTATGTTTCCGATTGGATATGAAGTGGCGTCAGCGGCAGGCATTGAACCGATTGGCATGGCCGTCCTCGTGGCGATTGCGGCATCAGCAAGTTTCTTATCACCGATTGGCTACCAGACCAATTTGATCGTCTATGGCCCTGGAGGCTACCATTTTAAAGATTATGTCCGCACAGGATTACCACTAACGTTAATTGTTATGGTTACCGCCATATCCGTTGTTTATATGATTTATATGTAGGAGGTTTACTAATGAAATCCAGTAATATTACATGGCATAATTCAAAAGTAACAAAGGAAGATCGTCAAAAACAAAAAGACCACAAAAGCCCGGTTCTATGGTTTACAGGACTGTCGGGTTCAGGGAAATCAACCGTATCCGTAGAGCTGGAAAAAGCGCTCTATGAATATGGTGCGCACACGTATCGTTTAGATGGAGATAACGTACGTCACGGTTTGAATAATAACTTAGGCTTTAGCCCTGAGGATCGTACGGAAAACATCCGTCGTGTGGGAGAAGTGGCTAAGCTTATGAGTGATGCCGGATTAGTGACGCTGACAGCGTTTATTTCTCCTTATCGTGAAGATCGTGACCACGTTCGTGAGATTATGGACGAAGGCGATTTTATTGAAGTCTATGTGAAATGTTCTCTGGAAGAATGTGAGAAACGTGATCCAAAAGGTCTTTATGAAAAGGCGCGAGCGGGAGAAATCAAAGGATTCACTGGTATTGATGCTCCATATGAAGAGCCTTACAACCCGGAAATCGTGATTGAAACAGACAAAATGACGCTGGAAGAATCTGTGGAACATATTATGAATCACCTTAAAGATAACCGACTGATCTAAACGGTTAGCAAAGCCAAGCTGGGACTGTATAGCTGAAGATTTAACTTAGACAATATATTAAAAAAAGCGTTGATTTTCTAATCAATGCTTTTTTTTACAAGAGGATAGAGGAGGAGTTGAAGATGTGGAAAGCGATCCAGGCTGCTTATGAAGCAGGCGGAGACATTATGAAAATTTACAATACCGACTTTGAGGTAGACTATAAAGCAGATGAATCCCCATTAACAGAAGCCGATCAAGCGTCCCATAACATCCTAGTGCGTGCCTTAAGAGAATTGGAACCAGATACTCCTATCTTAAGCGAGGAAGGAAATCATCAGTCTTATGAAGAGCGGTCGCAATGGAATAAATTTTGGCTAATTGATCCTTTGGACGGTACTAAGGAATTCGTTAAGAAAAACGGGGAATTCACCGTCAATATAGCGAAAATCAAGGACGGGCATCCAGCAACAGGTATTATTTATGCACCGGTATTGGATACGATGTACTATGGGGATAAAAAACAGGGTGCTTTCAAAATGACTCAGTTTTCAAAGAAGGCGGGTCAGCTTGCCAGTCTTGAAGAGTTTAGAAGGGAAGCACAAGCCATCCCGATCAGCCAATCTTCAGCTCAAGTGAAAGTAGTGGCTAGTCGTTCTCATATGTCGGAGGAAACGAAGACGTTTATCCAGGAGATCAAGGATCAGGGGCATGATGTAGAAACGCTGAGTGCAGGAAGTTCACTAAAGCTTTGTTTAGTCGCTGAGGGTTCAGCTCATTATTATCCGAGATATGCTCCAACGATGGAATGGGATACAGGAGCAGGACAAGCGATTGTTGAAGCGGCAGGGGGCAAAGTGGAAGTAGCTGATTCCTCTGAACCTTTAGTTTACAATAAAGAGAATTTAAGAAATCCCTGGTTTCTTGCCAGGTTATAAGATGACGAGAAAGCATGACCATTTACAGAGGTCATGCTTTTTTCGTGTCGAGATCGTCGCAGTTTTATTCAAGTAGAGGGACCGAATTAGATGGACGAACTTCTTTTGTTTATGATCAAATACCAATATAATGAAGTTTAATTCCAATCAATTTTTTAGTTAAAAAGTGAAACTTTCGGGTTTTGATACCGTCTAATAGTATGAGAGGGTGAAGGAGTATGCCGTACTTAACTGCTGTTTTACTGACTCTTACCTTTATCGCGCTGATTAGTGGAATTATGAATCAGAAAAGAAGAAGTACGTTCCTCTACGTTAGCGGAACGCTCATTGTCTTGTCATTTTTTGCTGTGCTCCCTGCTGTGAGTAGGGTTTTTATTAAAAATGAAGAAACTCCTGCAGACGCCCCTGTGGATAACCAGACTCCGGAACAAGCCCTGAAAGTTACTCCTGAAGAAGCCAAGCATTATGTAGAAAGCCGTATGACAGGTTTCTCCTGTTCTTATTCTGCTTCTATGGATAAGGAAATAGACGGTGAACCCTACTATCGTTTTACATGCAGTCAGGCCAATATGGATCCGATTACGCTTTACGTTCATAAGCATTTAAAGAAAATCTATGATCCTATAGGTGGGAAAAACAAAACAGAAATACAACCTGAATAAATGGTAGAATCAACTTGAACTTTGAAAAAATATGGTATATTAGTTAAAGTGTACGATGAAACTATTATTGGTAGAGGTGTGAAAATGGCGAGTAGAAAAGACAGAAAGAAACAAAAGAAAAAATCAAGAACATGGTTAAAGGTTTTAGTAGCAACGATTGTGCTTCTTGGCCTGGCAGGTGGAGCTTATGCGTTGTCTATATACAATGATGCTAAACAAACCGTACAGACTGATATTCATAAATCGGTGAAATCTATTGAAACGAACGTGACGAAAAAGAAAATGAAGGAAAAGAAACCTCTAAATATTTTGCTGCTTGGAGTTGATGAACGAGAGAATGACGTTGGACGCTCCGATGCGCTGATGGTCATGAGTCTTGATCCTTCTAAAGATAAGATGCAGCTCATCAGCATACCACGAGATACCCGAACTAAAATTGTCGGTCATGGCACTACGGACAAGATTAACCATGCGTATGCATTTGGCGGCACTGATATGTCCATCCAGACTGTGGAAAATTTCCTGAATATTGATCTGGATTATTATGTGAAGATCAATATGGAAGGCCTGGCAGAAATGGTGGATGCTGTTGGTGGGATTACTGTCAACAATGAGATCGACTGGTACGATGAAGGCTACTATAAAAAAGGGTATCATTATAAAAAAGGCGAACTTACTTTGAATGGGGCACAAGCTATGGGGTATGTCCGCATGCGCCACCTTGATCCGAGAGGAGACTTTGGCCGTAATGAGCGCCAGCGTAAAGTCATTCAGGCGATCATTGATAAAGGTGCCAGTGTAGGGTCAGTGAACAAAATTAGTTCCGTACTGGATGTCCTTGGAAACAATGTAAAAACCAATATGGAATTCTCCGATATGAAGAACCTATTTTTAAATTACCGGTCAACACGGAAGGATGTAACCTCCTATGAAATGAGCGGTCATGCCAAAACGATTGATGGAATTTATTACCTGATCATTCCTGATGAGGAAGTCATGAAAGTTCATAATATGGTGAAAGATATGAATGAAAAATAGCAGTGGGTCTGCCGCCGTGATGGGTATTCCTGTCACGGCTTTACTATTTTAATAGAATGTAATTTTCATGTTTATTATTAAGTATATCAGGGTAGTTGTTAACACTTGTATTTTTATGTCGTATGAAGTATTATATTCTGTAAATATAATTTTATTAAAATACAAATTATATATAAAGGATGAAGTATGTGTGTACAAATGAAGAATTGAAAGAAATACTAGCTTCAATCATTAATCGTGTGGATAACGGATTAGTAGAGAATACGAATGTGGCTATTAATGAAATTATACAGCGTTTAGGATAATCATTACTTTGTAAAGGGTGGATTCTTATCATGATACAACCAGATGATCGAATTGCAAATCCAGGACAAATTGTAAGCTTTGAGAGAGATGACATGGTTTTCAGAGGAAAAGTTATTCCCAGCCAGTGTCAAAGATCTGTCATTGTGGACTTGACGATTATGGAAAATCTTGAGGATATTGATTTTGAATTCGAACGAACAGTAGTTGCCCACACAAATTATCGTATTGAAGAAGAATAATTTCAAAAAAAAGCTATACATTTCATTCATTATCCAGTAAAATAAAGATACTAATTTACAGAGTATTCTAAGTTTTTATTCCATTCCTTATTTAAAGGCAAACTTATCGAAAGGTAAGGACGCAAAACTACGGGTCTTCAACTCCTTCTTTTGTCTACATTAGTAGAGTTAAGACTGCCGAGCTGCTAAGGATGAATGATGGAGGGATCATTCATTGACAACTCAGTTGAAGAAGGAATTACTGGATGCTGAATGGGTGGATTTGGTGAAGGAAGCAAAGAAATTAGGAATGAGTAAAGAAGAGATTCGAGCATTTTTAATAAATATTAATAAGTGAACACTATTTCTGCCCACTTCTAAAGTGGGTTTTTTCTTGGCCAATTGTGAGTCATTTGTCCTGTTTCTTTGTCGAATATGGTAATATATAGTTGGAAAGTGGAAACTGGGGGGATAGAATGAAAAAGTGTGAAAAATGCGGAAATCTTATTTATCCAGATGCTGAGGAGTGTCCGTTTTGCAATGCGCCTCAGCAGACAAAGAAACAAGAAGAAAGAAAAGTAAAAAAGCAGCCGGCTGATTTTGCGAGAAACCAGGGAGACTGGATGAACGCCTCGCAACCGGATTATGATTATGATGCAGAAGAAGACTCCGAGCAGTATAAGAAACGAGATTGGAAGAGAATTTTTACGATTTTTATTACTGCCGTTTTGATTGTTGCTCTCTTAATTACTGGCTGGTTTATTCTTCAGAAGATTACTTCTCCAGCTTATACAACGAAGGCATTGGAAAAGGCTGTGAATAACAGTGATGCAGCAAAACTTACCGATTTAATTGTTTTTCCAGGTAAAGATCAAACGTTTACCAAGAATGAAGCAGAATCACTCATTGACTATTATCATGAAAACCGTGAAGCAATGGTGTCACTCGTCAGTCATATTAAGAATGGTAATCAAGCAGCATTAGAAGGTCGATATTTAACTTTGGAAAAACACGGAAAAAAATGGCTGTTTTTCCCTGATTACCACTTCGTCCTGAGTCCTGCGAGTGTGAGTGTAACAGCGAACTTACCAAACGTAGATCTGTACGTGGACGATCAGAAAGTAAGTACACTGAAAGAAAAGAAGGATTATGTACTTAAAGGGCTGATTCCAGGGAAGCATACGTTGACAGGAAGCTATAACCAGAAAGGCACTCCTCATGTTACCGACGTTGAAATTAATACATATTCCATGCAAGACGGAGAAACGGTAAAGATGTCTTTTAAAGGTTTGAGTCCGGCTGTTACCGAGAATTATTTAAAGAAAACGCTGGAAGATGATCTAGGGGCAGCCGTAGCTGAACACGCCAATCAATGGGTAAAAGCCCAGAAAAATCAAGATGCTGAGGTTTTCACTCGAATACAGAATGAGGACTATATCGACAGTGCCAAAGAATCTTTGTCTCTGCTGCAAGCAAACAACCTGCAATTTAAAGGGGATGTAGCTAAGGTGGCCATTGACAGGGACAGCATTGGATTCTCTAAAGAAGGAAAAGATAATTTCCAAGCCTCTGTAGATGCTGCGCTGACGTTTGATAAAGCTTATTACTCTGCCGATCGTGACCCTGAAAATGTGAATACGGAATCTGGGGAAGAAGATTTCAAGTATCAGTTCACTTATAATCTTGACAAGGAAAAGTGGATGATTACCGGCAGTCAATCTCTTGATGAGATCAATGAAAGTAATTTAGCTGTCGTAGCAGGAAATGAATAATTAAAAAAAAGCTGCACCAGGGCAACTTAACACATTAGAAAACCCGAACCAAATCAATGGTTCGGGTTTTTTTAATGAAATTTACGCCGGGTCCAAATCTTTGCCCTTCCGTCCAACGTTTTTTAATGGCACAATCTTTTTTAAATTAGGACTGATGTTATCCCATGGCACTAACGAATTAATCGATTTCTTCTTTTGCCAAAATGAGATAGTTCATTTCTTTTCTATCATAAGAAGTGTACCGTTTACGATTAGCCAGGTAGAATACTGCTCCGATCAAGATCCAGATCCCAAGGGCAATGTAAGATTCTTTGCCTAGCGATGCAGGGGATTGAGGAACGAGAAGTAAGAGCAAGAAACCTATCGAGCTGATCATCCCAATTAAAGAAAGCAGCTTTCTGCCGGGAGAAGTCTGGGTTGATGCGTGCTTACTCGGCTGTCCTTCAGACCACTTAAAGAACTTATAAGCCGTGGCAGTACAGAAGAAGTAAGCAATGGCTACTCCGGTCGAGGACATATCCACAACCCAAAGCAGAGCTTGTCTTCCGAACCATGGAGCAACGAGGCAAAGAGCCATCGTAAATAAGATTCCTACATACGGAGTGTTGTATTTACTATGAAGCTTTCTGAAAGCATCAGGGAGAATCCGAGCACGTCCCATCGCAAACGTTAACCGGCTGGAAGAAATATAAAATCCGTTCAGACCGGTGAAGATTCCCATCATAACGGCAATGGCGATAATGAATACGCCGGCTTTTCCTAAGTAGCTCTGGATCGCATCTCCAGTCCCCCACACGGAATTCTGGGTTTGCGCAAGCAGCTGCTGCCAAGGCATAGTACTTGCAGTAATCGTAATCATGGCTGCATAAGCAAGACCTGCGGCGAGCAGAGACCAGATAATTAATCCGAACGCTTTCTTAGATTCAAAGTTAAATTCTTCGGCCGCCTGCGGAATGTTATCGAAACCGACATAGGCGAATGGTGCGATTGCGAGAATCGTTAAAATGGAGGCAATCGCTGATTTATCTGGAGTAAATCCTGGTTCCAGGTTGGACAGGCTTGGGCCATCTGAGAAGATCGCTCCGATTCCTAACAACAGAATTCCCAGAATCAAGATGAGACTAAATACAAATTGCGTTCGTCCTGAAAAACTGGCACCGCGAATATTTAATAAAGCAAAAATGATAAGAGCTAAACTAGCGATTAGTATTTGGACGAAATACACGTCATAGCCTGCTACTGTATACATATACCCTTGCTTGACTAGATCGGGAAATAAAAACTTAGCAAGCAAAGAGAGTGCTGAAGCATTCAGCGCTACAATACAGGTGTAGCCTAAGGTGAGAAACCAGCCGGCAATAAAAGCAAACAGGCGTCCGAAACCTATATACGCATAGGCGAATTCTCCGCCTGTAACCGGAAATTTTTCAATTAAGAAACCGTAGCTTACCCCTATAACCATCATTAAAGCAGCACCTAATAGTATGCCAATGATGACACCGACTGGCCCTGCTTGACTAATCCAATCTGTTGGCAGCACGAATGCTCCCCAGCCTATCGCTGAACCAAAGGCAATGGCCCATACCCAATGAGGCTTTAATGATCGTTCTAATTCTTTTCTTTCTTCGTTTGCCATAACTCTATAAGAGCCTCCTAATTCATGCAGTAATCCTGCCTAAGATGTAAAAAAACATACACCTACAGTATTAGACGAATTGGAGACCCGCCAAACCTAAAATAGATAATTCATTTAAATAATTGTTTCCCTATAAGAATAATCCAACGGCTCAATTTCAGCCTGTCCGCTTGTTAAATCAGTGATCCATGAAGTGAATTCATCCTCTTCCCCGCTTATTACGTCAGTATAAATCTCCACATGCTCCAAATATTCAATGGAAGATAGGTGAAAATGGGAGTTGCGAATTTCATTTTCAAGTTTCCCAAGCAGAGTATAGTCCGCTTTCACTTTCATCATATGAACCTTTTGTCTTTCCACGATTCCAGTCTCATTTATTGCTTCAGAGACGGTAGAGGAATAAGCGCGGATGAGTCCGCCTGTCCCAAGCTTGGTGCCTCCGAAATAACGAGTCACTACAACGGCAGTATCTTTTAACTCTTTTTTCTTTAATACTTCGAGCATTGGAACGCCAGCTGTGCCGCTCGGTTCTCCGTCATCGTGCGCTTTTTGAATAAGATTCTGTTCTCCGATCATATAAGCGGAACAATTGTGATTAGCATCGGCGTGTTTCTTTTTTATCGAAGCAATAAATTCCTGCGCGGCTTCCTCTGTTTCACAGCGCTTCACATATCCAATGAATCGGGATTTCTGAATGATGATTTCTTTACTGCCTTCACGCTTTACCGTAAAATAGTTTTCTAACATATTGGCTTCAGCCTCCTAGTGAATTATTATATAATTGTGTCGTTCGTCCAGCAAATGATATCGACCAATCGTTCTACATGTGAAAACAATCTCGGGGTAACCCCCATAAAACGACTTATATAATTCGAATGAGTATGTGAATATTGATGGAGGAGTCTTGTCATGAGCAATCGTAAAACTGGGGACAAAGCACTTGACCATATCATCCATGAGATGGTGGATACCGTCACGAATAGCAAAGATGAAATATTTGAAATTGGTGAAGAGTCCCGAAACGAATTTGAAAAATTAAATAACGAACTTACTGAAATAAAAAAACAAGTCGTTTCACTCATTGATGAAGGGGACAAGCTCGAACAAAAAGTCCGCTTCTCACGTATGCGTTTGTCTGAAGTCAGTAAGCAATTCCAACAGTATTCAGAAGATGAAATTAGAAGAGTTTATGAGCAGACACATGGTCTGCAAATGGACCTATCGATGAAACGTGAGAAAGAGAAACAGCTTAGAAAACGCCGGGATGATATTGAATTCCGTTTGCGTAACCTAGACGAAACGATTGCCCGCGCTGAAGCGCTGGCTGGAAAGATATCGGTCGTTCTTGACTATTTAACCGTAGATTTCCAGCATGTATCAGCCGCGCTTGAGGACGCGAAAGAGAAACAGGAATTCGGCTTGAAGATTATTGAAGCCCAGGAAGAAGAACGGCGCCGTCTCTCACGGGAAATTCACGATGGACCGGCACAGATGCTTGCCAATGTGATGCTCCGTTCCGATTTGGTGGAGCGAACCTTCCGTAAATATGGAGTGGAAGAAGCTAGAAAAGAAATGAAGAGTGTGCGGTCTATGGTGCGCTCAGCCTTGTACGAGGTCCGGAGAATTATTTACGACCTTCGACCAATGGCGCTTGATGATTTAGGACTCGTCCCCACGTTAAAGAAATATTTAGCTACGGTGGAAGAGTACAACAGTCTGGAAATTTCCTTTGCTTCTATTGGCAAGGAACGGCGGTTTGAAAGTAAATATGAAGTCGCCTTATTTCGTTTAATCCAGGAAGCAGTCCAAAATGCGGTAAAACATGCGGAATCTTCCCATATCCAGGTGAAAATAGAGATGAAACCGACCCAGACGATGATTATCGTGAAAGATGATGGAAAAGGATTCGACCCCACAGAGAAAAAGGATAAATCCTTTGGGTTAGTCGGCATGCGCGAGCGTGTTGATATGTTAGATGGAGAACTTACGATAGATTCAAGCCCCGGTGAGGGGACCATAGTGACTATCCAAATTCCAATAAATAGTTAATTTTAAGGATTACCTATGTAATTAGAAGTAAATCGTTTATAATAGGAATTAGGTTTAGGATAAGACACCAAAAATAGATAAAAAAACCAAAACAGAGATAGAAATAGGTTAGGCTTAGGGGAACTTTGAGCCAATGGAATGTAATGATATAGGAGGAAGAAACCATGACGACCAGAATAGTCCTGATTGACGACCATAAATTATTTCGCGAAGGTGTAAAAAGAATCCTGGATTTTGAATCAAGCTTTGAAGTAGTAGCAGAAGGCGATGACGGAAGCCAGGCTGTAGACTTAATTGATCAAAACACTCCCGATGTAGTACTCATGGATATTAACATGCCAAGCAAGAACGGCGTGGAAGCAACGGCAGAATTAATTAACCGCTATCCAGAGTTAAAAGTTATTATTTTATCCATCCATGATGATGAAAACTATGTCACGCATGCCTTAAAAACTGGCGCTCAAGGGTACCTG
Organism: Halobacillus rhizosphaerae; assembly: GCF_046719735.1. NCBI lineage: Bacteria > Bacillati > Bacillota > Bacilli > Caryophanales > Bacillaceae > Halobacillus > Halobacillus rhizosphaerae. The sequence goes on along the minus strand of NZ_JAUTWQ010000014.1, from coordinate 18,360 downwards.
CTTAAGGAAATGGATTCAGATGCACTGATTGAGGCGATTAAAGTCGTCGGCGAAGGCGGATCTTATCTACATCCGAAAGTCACTCATAATCTAGTGGCTGAATACCGCCGTCTGTCTGAGAATAAAGGAAGCAATGCTTACCGTACGATCGAATACCGCAAGCCGCTTCACCTATTAACGCGCAGAGAATGTGAAGTACTGCAGCTGCTGGCGGACGGAAATAGTAACCGTGGAGTAGCCGAATCTCTCTATATTAGTGAGAAAACAGTGAAAAACCATGTGAGTAATATTTTACAGAAAATGAATGTAAACGACCGTACCCAGGCTGTTGTAACAGCTATTAAAAATGGCTGGGTAGAAGTTATATAATCTATAGAGTAAGAGCTCTGGAGTATTGTTCTCCAGAGCTCTTATTTTTTATGTAACGAACCTAATAGTTAATGCAAAGTTCCGGACCTTCATGTAAAATGAAAACAGAGAATTTATGGGAATAAGCATTACATAGACTAGTAGAAAATATTCTATAGGACAAGGAGTGAAAGCACATGAAAACAGCGGTCCTTACCGATAGTACTGCCTACCTTCCGAGAGAAGTCCGGAAAGCGAACGACATTCATATGGTCCCGTTAAATGTGATTTTCGGGCACGAAACGTATCAGGAAGAAGTCGATATTACCGATGAAGACTTTTACGATATGGTCAAGGAAAACAATGAACTTCCTAAGACCTCGCAGCCTTCCGTCGGCTTGATGGCAGAGAAGCTCAAAGAACTTGCGGCCGATTATGATGCCGTTGTTGCCGTTCATCTTTCCAGCGGCATCAGCGGGACGTATCAGGGTATGGTTGCAGCCGGAGATATGGTAGAGGATCTTGATGTTCATGTGTTCGATTCTGAAATGAGCTGCTTAATGCAGGGGTTTTACGCTTTAGAAGCGGCAGAGCTTGCCAGCAACGGGGCAACACCTGAGCAGATTATCGCTCGCTTAGAGGAAATGAAGACTGGAATGCACGCCTACTTTATGGCGGATGATTTATCTCATCTGGCCCGCGGCGGCCGCCTGAACGGTGCACAGGCCTTCGTCGGCAGTCTGCTGCAAATCAAGCCGGTGCTTCATTTTGTAGATACAAAGATTGTCCCTTTTGAAAAAATCCGCACGAGAAAGAAAGCTTTGAAACGAATTCTTACGTTGTTCGAAGAATCGGTCCGTGAAGGCGGGCACGTAAAAGCGAGTGTGATTCACGCAAATCGGCTGGAAGAAGCGGAACAGATTAAACGTGAGATCGAAGCTGAGTTTGATAATGTAGAAGTGTACGTCAGTCATTTCGGACCGGTTATTGGCACGCACCTTGGCGAAGGGGCGATCGGCATGGGCTGGTACCGTCAGTCTTAATTTTTGATAGCCGTGACTTTTTTGAATTCGCTGCGAAATCCTCCTGAATATGCTAAAATTTATGTAAATATATGGAATTTTAATGGAGGTTTTCGTGTGTATACTAGGATATTTAAGAACGAAAAGACAAATATTACACACAACTTAATTGGAGCTTTTCTTTTTGGATTAGTTTTTGATTACTACTTTTGGCCGTTAGTTAGTTTTGAGCATGTTAGTTCGTTGATTATTTTTTCTGCGTTTAATATTTGGGTGGTTTGTACTATAGTCTATACACTACTCAAACTTAACAATTATAAAAATTCAAACGGCAATTCATATGAACACAACTAAAATAATATATTATAATCAACTTCAAGAAATAAAGATTTGCACGCGATCAACGATACACTCCCCCTAATCTGGAAGCGGATCTCCCCGCTTCCTCCCCACAAAGAAAGGTGATCTTATGATCCGCTCCTATTTTTCTCCAGACTATGACTGGATTCCTATGGTTCAATCGGAAAAATCTCTCCCGCAATATGCTGGTAAACTATTGCTTCAAGCTGAAATTCCCCTTGAGCATCGGCAAGACTATTTTACTCCTATTCATTCCATAGAAAAGCATCGCTGGGGTCGTCGCTGCCGGCGCTGCGGCAATCAAGTCAATTACAAATTTGCGCAATTGCCTCATACGGCGTGCGGCAAGCGCTGCTGCTACTGTCGCAGCTGCATCAAAATGGGAAGGGTGCTGGACTGTGAACCCCTGTATTATGGACACCCATTTTCAACTTGGACACGTTACGAAGCTCCGTGTGCTTGGCAAGGAGAGCTGACTCCAGCTCAGCAAGTCGCCGCATCCGCAATTTCGGAGTTGGTCGAAAAGGGTGCCGGTGAGCTGCTCGTCTGGGCGGTTTGCGGAGCTGGAAAGACGGAAATGCTTTTCCCTGGGCTGACGCTCGCTTTGCAGCAGGGAAAGCGGGTGTGTCTCGCCACCCCGAGAACGGACGTTGTTCGTGAACTGCTGCCACGGTTTCGGCAGGCATTTCCCGACGTTCCTATTGAAGCTCTGTACGGAGACAGTCCTGATAAGGCGGGAGCGGCTCAGTTGATTATCTCGACGACCCATCAGCTGCTCCGCTATGCGCATTCTTTTGATGTGATGATCATTGATGAGGTCGACGCTTTCCCTTACCACCAGGATTCCTCTCTTCACTATGCTGCCAGGCGAGCAGCTAAACCGCAGGCAGCGGTCCTCTACTTAACCGCGACGCCGAGAAAACAGCAGCGCCGCCGAATTCAAATGAAGAAACTGCCGGTCGTGTTTATTCCGAAACGGTTCCATGGCCATCCTCTGCCCGTGCCTCAATTTAAATTACTCCCCACCTTTCACAAAAAAATGGAAAACCATCAGCTTCCTGCTTCCATTCTCACCCTGATCGATCAACAACAGCAAAGCCCCCGGCAGCTGCTTATCTTTGTGCCGGTTATTGCTCAAGCAGAAGCTGTGGCAAAGTTACTAAACACCCATGACTCTGCTGTCCCTTTTGTTCATGCCGAAGATCCGGACCGTGCAGACAAAATTTCCGCCTTCCGTGAGAAAAGGTATCGGATCCTCGTGACCACGACTATTTTAGAGCGAGGCGTTACGTTTCCGTCAGTTGATGTGTTTGTACTGGATGCCGGTCATGAAGTATTCGACGAAGCCGCCCTGGTGCAAATCTCGGGACGAGCAGGGCGTAGTCCGGAAGATCCGAAAGGTGATGTCCTCTTTTTTCATAGTGGAAAAACGAATGCCATGGTTGATGCTGTGAACTCGATTGGCAAAATGAATCGATTGGGGAAGAAAACATGAGATGTGTGATTTGTTTTACCGCCATTGTTCCTGAAGTAAGCTGGGGGAATGTTTGGAAACTTCCAGAAAAGGAATGGGTTTGTGACCACTGCAGCCAAAAGTTTGAGCGAATAAACAAAAAGGGCTGCCCTCTGTGCTCGCGAAATGATTCACAAGGGATTTGTTTTGATTGTGAACGCTGGGAGCAGCATCCTGTCTGGCAAGGAGTGCTAAGCAGAAACAGCTCCGTCTTTCACTACAACGATTTTGCTAAAGAAGTTGTCGCCCGCTGGAAGTATCGCGGGGATTACCAGCTGATTACGGCATTTGAAAAGGAACTCCATCAGGTTTTCGCTGATGCAAAGACCAAAGATCTTCCGCTTGTTCCTATTCCGTTAAGTAAGGAACGGGAAGTCGAACGAGGGTTTAATCAGGCAGAAGCTGTAATTGAAAGTGTGAAAGGTCAACCGTATCGTCTGCTTGAGCGAAGGCACACGGAAAAGCAAGCAAAGAAAGACAGGAAGAATAGAATCCATTCCGAGAATCCTTTTTTTCTTATCGAGTCACCTCCAGAAGTGGTTGTGTTAGTAGATGATATTTATACGACTGGGACCACGCTCCGCCACGCAGCATCCCTATTGAGAAAACAAGGCAGCAGGCAGGTGTATTCGCTCACATTATTTCGTTAATCCCCCTTTGGAATTGCTCTAGGTTGTCGATATAATGAGTAAAGAGATTTAGGAGGCGACTTTCATGGGGGAATTAGCCAATTGTCCAAACTGTCATGCGATCTTTTTGAGAGGGACCGCAACGGTTTGCTTGAATTGCAGAAAACAAGAAGAAGAGGACTTTCAAACGGTCTATCGTTTTATTCGGAAAAAGAAAAATCGGACAGCCACTGTCGAGGATATTACGAAAGCAACAGGAGTAGACGAAGAATTAATTCGTAAGTTTGTGAAAGAACGACGGCTTCATCCAGCTCAGTTTCCCGCACTCGCTTATTCCTGCGAGAAATGCGGAGCATCCATACAAGAGGATCGCTTATGCGTCAGCTGCAAAAAAACGTTAGAAGAAGGTCTAAAGGCTCATGAACAGACGAGTCAGGCCCTTGAGCAAAAGAAACGCGAGAATTTAAGCTCAGGACTAACCTACTATTCTGTGAACAGTCATAAGAAGAGCTAAACTAATTAGATGAAAAGCCGATAATAGAAGCAACTAACTGAACGATATTAGGAATGAGGTGAGCGTAATGAAAATTAACGGCCCGAACCATTCAAATTTCAATCCTTATCAAAAGCAAATGAATAAGCAAATGGAACCGAAGAAAAGCAGCGGCCAGCAGGACCGATTGGAAATTTCCAAGCAGGCCCTAAATATGCAAGGAAATGAAAAGACTCATCCTTCAAGACAGAAGAAAATTGACCAAATTAAACACGATATCGACACAGGAAATTATCAAGTGAACGCAAAAGCAACGGCAAAGAAGATGCTCGATTTCTGGTCGAACAAATCGTAGAGGAGAATAACCGTGACAATCGATCCTATCGTTACATCGATGACACAGCTAAGACAGCTGCATGAAAGCCTGCTCGTTTTATCTAAGAAGAAAACAGCCGTCTTAAAACAGAATGAAACGAAAGCGCTCAGTCAGCTGCTTGCTGCTGAGCGTAAGCATGTTCAGGCGATTGATAAAGTGGAAAAGCAGCGGATCAAAGCGGTTCAGCAATGGTATGCAGCGCATAGTTTTCGGGCCAATGATCCCACCATTTCTGAGATGATCGAGCTCGCTGAGGGAGAAGAACAGCAAAAGCTTCAAAAAGCCTATGAAGCTTTCATTCTAGTCCTCGCTGACCTGAAGAAGCAGGAAGCGCTCAATGGCGAGCTTACGAAACAGTCGCTGCAATTTATTAATCTATCACTGGATATGCTTCAGCCGTCTTTGCAAAACCTAAATTACGGTGGAGGCTCGAAACCGAACGAAGATACGGAACAAAAGCGCTCTGTATTTGATTCGAAAGCCTGAATGAAAGAGGAGAATCAAGATGGTATCAACCTTTAATGGACTGGAAGTCGCAAAGCGCGGCCTCTTCACCCAGCAGTCCGCTTTATATACAACCAGCCACAACATCGCTAATGCGAATACCCCTGGCTATACCCGCCAGCGCGTGAATTTTGAACAGACGAGCCCTTATCCATCACCGGCGCGGAACCGGGAGCAGATTGCCGGACAGATCGGAAGCGGTGTTCAAGCAGGCTCGATTGAACGCGTCCGTACACAATTTCTGGATGATCAGTACCGCGGGGAAAATAACCGTACGGGCTATTATGATAGCATCTCCAGTGCGATGGGGCGGCTCGAGCAAGTAATGAATGAACCATCTGAGAACGGACTGTCCAAAACGATGGACCGTTTCTGGCAATCATTGCAGGATCTATCCGTCAATCCGGAAGATTCCGGCGCACGCTCCGTCGTCCGTCAGCGTGGAAAAGCAGTCGCGGAGACGTTTAATTACTTATCCAATACGATCAATACGATGCAAAAGGATATTAAGAGTGAAACGGATGTAACGAAAAAAGAGATCAATTCGCTCTCCAGCCAAATCAATACGATCAATAAACAAATTGCGGAAGTCGAACCACATGGCTACGTTCCGAATGACTTGTATGATGAGCGAGACCGGTTAATTGATCAAATGTCCGGACTTGTGAACATCAATGTTTCTTATGAAGACCCGCCGAGTTCCGCTGACCCGTTGGCGATGGGGAAAGCAACGATTTCACTCGTTGATGATAATGGTCAAAACCTTTCTTCAAAAGCAACGCTCGTGAACGGGGCCGATAATTCGGTACAGGACATTGACATCCAATATTCCACAGACAATTCGGCTCTGGCAAGTTCGGTATCGGTGGGAAACACCAGCTACTCCGCCGAGTCGTTTAACTCGCCAGGGAAATTGCGCGCGCTGATGGATACAGCTGGCTACACAACTGGAAACGGCGAAGAACAGGGCGTTTACTCAACGATGCTGCATAATCTTGATACGATGGCGACATCATTTGCGAATCAGTTTAATGAAGTGCAGACGAGCGGCGAATCGTTAAATACGCTCGATAATAACAATACTCCGCCAGCCTTTTTCTCATTAGAAGGGTCAACGTTGAAAAACGGTGTTCAGGTGGGGTTAGCCGGTTCGATCGACATTACAGAGGAAATGGACGACCTAGATAATATTGCGGCGGCAAGTTCTTCGGAAGCTTTTGCGGGAAATGGTGATAATGCCCAGGCGCTGGCAGAAGTGCAGCAGCAGTCCGATCCGCTGCTTGGAGAAGAAACCAATTTGAACAGCTTCTATGAATCTTTGATCGGCGGGATGGCGGTAGATGCTCAGGAAGCGTCCAGGCTCTCCAACAACTCACAGACGCTGAAGCAATCCGTGGACCAATCCCGGCAGTCCGTTAGTTCGGTATCTTTGGATGAAGAAATGACCAATACGATCAAGTATCAGCACGCCTATAATGCGGCGGCACGAAATATTACGATGGTCGACGAAATGCTGGACCGGGTCATCAATCAAATGGGACGAGTAGGAAGGTAGGGATGACAGATGCGCGTAACGCAATCGATGCTTGCGAACAACATGCTGCGTAACTTAAGCAACAGCTACGGCCAAATGGGCAAATATCAGGAGCAATTGTCGACAGGGAAAAAGATCTCTAAACCGTCCGACGATCCTGTGGTCGCGATGAAGGGGATCAATTATCGTTCCCAGTTAACTGAGGTTAAGCAGTATCAGCGGAATATCGGAGAAGTACATAACTGGATGGATAACAGTGATTCTGCGCTCGATAAAGCAACTCAAGCGATGCAGCGGATTCGTGAATTAACCGTTGAAGCTAGCAATGACACCTATGAATCCGGACAGCGAGGCAATATCGCGAAAGAAATCCGCCAGATGAAGGATCACTTGGCGAGTATTGCCAATACAAAAGTGAACGATAAGTATATTTTTAATGGTGCCAACACGACAGAAGCGCCTGTAGATACGGATACGACTACCGTGAACAGTAGTTCTTCAAATGTCGATATTGCCGTGTCCGCCGGAGTATCGATTAATGCGAATGTAACGGGTGACAAAGTGTTCAGTCAGAAGTTATTTGATGATCTCGACAAATTTGCGGATGCTTTGGAAGATCCGAATTCTACCGGTGAAGATTTGGACGGGTATTTAGATACGTTTGATACCCACATTAACAATATTGTGAATACACGGGCGGATCTTGGGGCGCGGATGAACCGTGTTGATTTGATTGAGGACCGCCTGCAGACACAGGAAGTGACGGCCACACAGATGATGTCTGATAATGAAGATGCGGATATTGAAAAAGTGATTACGAATTTAAAAACTCAAGAAAGTGTGCATCGTGCGGCGCTGAGTGTAGGATCACGGATTATTCAGCCTACACTGATGGATTTTCTAAGGTAAGGCTGTCTCTTTAGGATGGTCTTTTTCATATGACTCTCAAAAAAATTTGCAGGGTTCCGTTACTGGAAATAGTAGTTCAGGGTCAGGGAAACAGCTCGCTTTCCGTGGGCGTCCGTTGAGCCTCCTCAGGCTGCGCCTTCCGGGGTCTCACCTAGTCCGCACCTCCCACAGGAGATTCCCTGTTTCCCTTCCCCATTCTCCTTATTTTGTTTACGGAACCACCTTAATTTCATTAGTATTTAGCATGTAGGAAGCTTCTTGATCTTTTCAAAAATAGGCCACACTTGTGTTGATGATAAGAAAGATTGTGGAGCTCTCTATATTGCGAGAGAAACTAGCAGGTATCACTCATCATCCTCAAGTATTGTGCTTCAATGCAATCGGGTCAATTTTAAATATTGGAAAAGGTGGTGGAGGGAAGATGATGCCAAGACTTAGTATTCAGACGAACCAGGCGCGGCTGGGGATTTCTACACGGAATGCGGTTCAGACGATTCGGCAGCCGGAAGCGGAGATGTCGATTCAGCAGCCAGAGGCCAAGGTGCGGATTGAACAGAGACCAGGACAGCTGACGATTGATCAGACAAAGGCTTGGCACAATATTGATTTGAAAAGTATCTTTGTCCGAACAGATGAGATGGCTTCGGAATCCGTACAGTTAGCTTTGCAAGGCATTGGTCGGGTGGCGAGTGAAGGCGACGAACTGATGAGAATTGAAAATAAAGGGAATTCGATCGCTGCCCAGGCAGAGCGTAACTCGCACTATGAATTTGACATTCAGCCAGGAGGACGACCCGCCTATGATCTGGTCGATCTTCACTACACTCCTCACCCGACGCAAATTTCTATTGAAAAACAAGACCCGGTGATTCATGCTCAACAAAGAGACAAGGAGTTTACCTATCAGCCCGGTGAAGTGAATATGGAGCTTGAACAATATCCAGATGTGAATATAGATTGGAAAGTTTAAAAAAGGATGGATAAATGATGAAGATAGAAACAAAGCACTTTGGAACGGTAGAAGTGGATGGCAATGAACTGATTCGCTTTGAACAGGGGATTCCTGGACTGGAACAATATAAAACGTATGCGATGCTTCCTGTAGATAAGGCTTCTGTGTATTTTGCCTTGCAGTCAATTGATGAAGCTGCTATTGCCTTAATTATTACAAATCCTTATTTATTTTACAGTGATTATGAGTTTAATTTGGATGAGCCAGTGAAAAACGATTTGAACATTAGTAAAAGGGAAGAAGTAGCGGTTTATAATGTGCTTACCTTGAAGGATCCTTTTAACACTTCCACGATTAATTTACAGGCACCGATTGTCATCAATGCGGAAACAAAAAAAGGGCGTCAGGTGATTTTAACGAATGGTGAGTATCATACTAAGCATCCTTTGATACAAAAACAGGAAAGCGGTGGCCGCCGTGCTCATCCTTAACCGAAAAGCAGGTGAATCCATTCGCATTGGTGACGATATAGAAGTGAAGATTGTATCGGTAGAAGGCGGGCAAGTGAAACTGGGGGTAGACGCACCGAGAAGCTTGGATGTTTATCGGGAAGAAGTCTATAAAGCTATTCAGAAAGAGAATGCAGAAGCGGCAAACTTTTCAGCAGATCTCCTGAATTTATTAAAAAATGATAAAAAAGATTAAACCAAACTAAAAGTCGTCCGATATAAGGTATGTAAAACACTACAACTTAGCCGGCCGGCTTTTTGTTTTGTAAAACTTGTTCCACAAGGACGTGGAACGTAAAATTCAAGGAGGAATATTTACTAATGAGAATTAATCACAATATCGCGGCTTTAAATACTTACCGTCAACTAGGGCAGGCAAACAATGCTCAAGCCAATTCTATGGAAAAATTATCTTCAGGTATGCGCATCAATAAAGCTGGAGATGACGCAGCTGGTCTTGCAATCTCCGAAAAAATGCGTGGGCAAATTCGTGGATTAGATCAAGCACAGCGTAACTCACAGGATGGCATTTCAATGATCCAAACAGCTGAAGGTGCTCTGAATGAAACTCATAGCATTTTACAACGGATGCGTGAGCTAGCAACTCAAGCATCAAATGATACTAATACTGAAACCGATCGTGGTGAAATTCAAAAAGAAATAAATCAGTTAACTTCTGAAATTAACCGCGTAGGGAATACTACTGAATTCAATACTCAAAAACTATTAAAAGGTGGAGACGGTTCTTCAAAAGTCAGTGATACAGGATTAACTTTACCTTCCACTGTAGGAGCAGGCACAGCTGGAACTAAAGATTCTGTTACTCAGACAACCGTCACAGATGCTATACAAGCTTTAAGTAATAATGATACTGGTTCAATGAACTTTAATATAGGTGGAGAAACAATTACAGTTAATTTAGACTCCTCCTCTACTGTATCAGCTAGTGCAGTTTCAAATGACGGTAAAACAATTACTTTAGGTACTAGTGATGCAGGTACAGGTATGGCTTCAGATGGCACAGGATCTGATAAAATAGCAAGCCTGTTAAATAATGCAATAAATAATAATGATAATTTGAGAGGCAAATATACGGCTACTAGCTCCTCTGACGCTAATAATGAATTAACTATCAGTGCAGTAGCGGGAAGTGACGCAGATGGTTCAAATGGACAAATATCTGCAGCAACTGATGGTAGTATTTTAATTTCAAGTCCTACTACTCCAACTGCAGGAACAGTGGTAGCTGGAAATAAAGCAAGTTCAGGGGACATAGATTTTAGTAGCATCTCAACTGCTAGTGATGTTCAATCTCTAGTAGGTAAAGGTTTAACCATTGGAGATCAAACAATTGAATTTTATGATGCTGCAGATGGTGCTTATAGTGGGAATGGTTTTGGAGTAGATGTTCATAATGCAGCAAGTGGTGCAGATGTCGTAGCTGATTTAACTTCTCAAGCTGGAGGTAAACTAGAAGATGTTATCTTAAAAGAAGGTTCTACAGCTTCTAATTTAGTAGTAGAAGCTAAAGATCGTGGTACATCTGGTAATGAGATTACTATCCGTGATGGAGGAATATCAAAAAATTTCGAAGCAAGTTTTCAAGTTGGGGCTAATCAAGGCCAAAGTATGTCGATTGAAATTAATGATATGAGAGCAGATGCCCTTGGTCTGACTGGAAAAGCTGGAACTGGTGACTATACAACTTCTAATAATGTTACAAATGGAACAAATAACACTGCAGTTGAAGCAGCACTTAATGTATCTTCACATGATAGTGCCTCTGCTGCCATTACAGCAATTAATGATGCAATTGAACAAGTTTCTGCTCAGCGTTCAAACCTGGGTGCATACCAAAACCGCTTAGACCATACTATTAATAACCTTGGAACTTCTTCAGAAAACTTAACTGCAGCTGAATCACGCATTAGAGACGTTGATATGGCGAAAGAAATGATGAATCAAACAAAATCTTCAATCCTTTCTCAGGCTTCTCAAGCCATGCTTGCAAAAGCAAACCAGCAGCCTCAAGGTGTACTTCAATTACTACGTTAATAATAATCATTCAAAACCCTTCCAATCCGGAAGGGTTTTTTCTTTTACCCTTAATATTTCTTTACTAGATCCGATATAAAAAGAAACAGAATAGGTTAGGGAGTTGTAGAAGGTGGACGTAGCAAAAATACAGACCCAATCACAACTTCTCCAGAGAGATACGAAACAGCGAGTGCTTCATACATCTGTTCAGGAGAACAAGACAGATACTAAAAAACAAAGAGACGATCAAACTCAAAGTGAACAAAAATTTCATAAAGAAGATATTAAAAAAGCGGTGGAGGGAATGAACAAGTTTTTAGAACCAGTCAAAACCTCGATTCGCTTCCAATACCATGAAAAATTAGAAGAATACTATGTCACAATCGTCGATAGTCAAACAGATCAAGTAGTGAAAGAAATTCCTCCGAAGAAAATGCTCGATTTCTTTGCAGCCATGGAGGAGTCTCTTGGAATTATTGTGGATCATAAAATATAAGCAGGTGATAACATGAGTGATTTAATGAGAGTCGGCGGTTTAGCTTCCGGGATGAATACGGATGAAATCGTCAGCAAGCTGATGAAAGCGGAACGTATGCCGTTAGACAAAATGGAACAGGACAAAAAGTGGATGACCTGGCAGCGGGACGCTTACCGTGATGTCAATAAGCAGCTGCTTGAGCTGGATAATATGACGTTAGATATGAAGCTTGAAAAGACGTATAACACGAAGAAGACGTCTTCACCCACAACTGCGATCACAGCGGAAGCTACGGCTAGTGCGGGAAATGGGAACTATAATGTTCAGGTGAAAAAGCTTGCGACAGCAGCTTATAACTTAAGTGAATCTTCTTTATCAAAAGATTCAGCGGATAAAATTGATCCTACAAAAGCGTTGTCCACTCAATCCAGCAAGTTTACGAACGCGATTCAGACAGGCACGTTCACGATTGAAACCTATAGTGAAGATGGACCCGTTTCCAAAGACTTTAATGTCACGATGGATAAATCTTTAAATGATATTTTAGGAGAAATTAACGATTCCGATTTAGGGGTCCGGGCCTTCTATGATCAAAGTGCGGACAAAGTGATGATTGAACGGACAGAAACAGGAGATTTTAATACCGATCAATCTAAGTTTTTAGGAGCAGAAATTGGTTTTAATGGTTCGACGGCTGGTTTTCTTTCCAATACTCTTGGATTAAAGAACGGCGACAATTCCAGCGGCACCTGGGAATTAAATGAAAAAGGCGGAACCGACGCTCAATTCGTTTATAACAACGATCTGGTCATCAACACCCATGATAATAATTACACCCTAAACGGCGTGAACTTCCAATTCAACAGCGTCATGGACAAGGCGGTGAATGTGAACGTCTCAAACGACGTCGACTCAGCGGTTGATTCGATCACGAAATTTGTTGATAAGTATAATAAGATGATTGAAGATTTGAATAAGCAGGTGGACGAAAGGCGTCACCGCGACTTCCAGCCGTTAACGGATAAGCAAAAGGAAGATATGGACGAGAAAGAAATCGAGCTTTGGAATGAGAAGGCGAAAAGCGGGATGCTGTACAGTGACGCTAATATCCGCGGTGGTCTTTCTTCGATGCGACAGGACTGGTATTCCAATGTCGAAACGGGCGGAGAGTATACGCAGCTCTCGCAGATTGGGATTAAAACTTCGGCTAACTACATGGACAAAGGGAAGCTGTTAATCAACGAGGACGACTTACGAGAAGCATTACGGAAGGACCCTGATGCCGTTCACGACCTTTTTGCCGGCACGGACACTGAAAAAGGGATAGTGGAAAAGCTGAAGACGTCGATTTCTACCACGATGGATAACATAGAGCGCAAAGCTGGGAAAACTTCCAGTACCGAGGAGAGCTATACACTCGGCCGCCAGTTAGGGAATATGGATGATCGCATGAATGCTTTTGAGGACCGGTTAAGTGACATTGAAGACCGCTACTGGTCGCAATTTGGTGCCATGGAGAAAGCGATCTCCAAGCTGAATTCTCAATCTGCCTACCTGTCACAAAGTTTTGGATCATAAAGGGGTAATGTAAAAATGTCTATTCAGGCTTATCAAAATAATTCAGTAGAAACGGCGTCTCCCGGTGAACTGACTTTAATGCTTTACAATGGCTGCATTAAGTTCATTAAAGTCGCAAAAACAGCGATGGAAAATAAAGAAATTGAGAAGAAGAACACCAATATTCAAAAAGCGCAGAACATTATTCAAGAGCTGATGGTGACTATGAATCAGGAGTACGCGGTCTCGAAAGAAATCCTGCCTTTGTACGACTACATGAACCGTCGCTTAATGGAAGCAAATGTGAAAAATGATGCAGCGATCCTTGATGAAGTTCACGGGATGGCTGTGGAGTTCAGAGACACGTGGAAGGAAGTTATCCTGCAAACAAGAAAACTTCAGTACGGACAGGGCGGCAACGCTTAATGGAGAAGTGGAAAAAATTCGCTGAGCTTTCGAATCAGCTCGAATCTCTGCTTGGGCAAAAGGTAACGGAAGCGAACCGGGACGATCTTTTGAAAAAAGTAAATCAAATTCTTGACGAACGTGAGTATTTAGTGAAAGAATTACCTCAAGCAAGCACGCGGGAAGAGCGTCAGCTAATTGATCAAGTGCTCCAAAAGGAACCGCAGCTGGAACAGCGATTGGATCGTTTATTTAAGGATTTAAAGGCCGCTATGAGAACGATGAAAAAAAAGAAATCCAGCAATCAGCGCTATACGAATCCTTATCAAAGTGTTTCCAGCTATGACGGTAAGTTTATGGACCATAGGAAGTAGTAGGTGATTGTAATGTCAGAATTAACTGCAGAGCAGCATCATATGCTGAGAGAATACGATCGATTACTCATTGTAACGAGTGAGGCATTTGAATATTTAGAGGAGAACATGAACGAAGAAGCTCCAAAAGAAGTGCAGCAGGTGTTTGAAGATGTTTTGCTGTCCTTTGAGCAAATGAGTGTCACGCATGAGCAGATGGTGACGCTATTTGATGGCGACAATCAGGCCAATTTCCTGATTGAGGATTTCCATTCAATGATTGAGCATTTAAAGGGCTGGTTTGAGCTGGAAAAGCAGGAAGAGAAGCGGCTGCTGCTGGCTGAAAAGGTGGTTCCTGCCTATGAGAGCTGGCGCGACCAAATGCAATTGTTTGTGAAGCCTTACATTGCTCACTAAATGCACGGGGTACATACATAGAAAAAAGCTAGCCCAAGCGGCTAGCTTTTTCTATGCTTAATATAATTTTTTCTTAATATATTGGTCGCCGGAGAGCACATCAAATTCCATTTCATGATAATTTTGCAGCAGCTTCTGTGTAGAAGCGGGCAGGTCATCGGGCGAATTAACGATGCGTCCGTTCTCCTGCATGTACAGGTTTTCTTTGAAGGCAGGGATTTTCTTGTTCATTTCCTCTAAATAGTTGTAGAACAGGTTGCTCTTGTAATCGAGTGCATGAACGATGGTGGGAGCAAAGTAAATCGGGCTCATCACGCCCACGTCTTTTTGAAGACCGGTATCGAAATTTGAAATAAAGAGCAATGGCGTTTCATAGTAATCAGGGTTGGTTGATTGCTTTTGCCCTTTGCCATAGTTCGCTTCTTTATAGGCTTTAAGGTTCGGCCCGAGAGACGGCAGGTGATCCCCCCAAACGACAACCAGAGTTGGTTCCGTTAACGATTGTACTTCTTCTTCCAATCGTTTTAACGTCTGATCGGATCGTTTAATCCCTTCTGAATACACCTCGACTTTTTCCTTGGAATCAGGCGATAGATTTCCGCCTGATACTTTTATCGAGCTTCCATCTTTGTACTTATTCCCGCCATAAGGCAAGTGATTCGCGATCGTGACCGCGTGGACGAAGGCAGGTTCTTTCTTTTGCTTCACGACATCTAAAATTTCATTCACGACCGAATCGTCGGAAACAAAGCGGTCGTTGTCTTTTTTCGTATACTTCATATCGTCAATGAATTCGGCTTTATCAAACCCGATATTCGGATAAACGGTTTGCCGGCGGTAGAGATTTCCTCCGTTTGGATGGATCGCTTCTGTAAAGTAACCCAGCTGGTCTAAATAAGAAGCAAAGGATGGGTAGTCTTTATGAGACAGTACGTGCTCATAAGGCAGACCGCCTGGATTTACGTAGTTCATGGAATAACTGGTCAGCGCCTCGAATTCTACGTTTGCTGTATTCCCCCCGAACGCCGGACTGAGAATGGAGCCAGAAGGGTATTTTTCCATCAGCTTGCGTGTGTTTTTCAATGGATCTTCAGAGAATTTCAAGTCAAGCTTAGTCGGATCCCAGAACGTTTCATTCATATAAAAAATAATATTGGCTTTCACCGGCAAATCAGCTTGTGTCGGCATCGATGCAAATACGGACGAAGCTGTTTGAGTCGAAGCGGAAGATACCGTTTTAACAGAGGTTAACGTTTTTTCCATGGAACCTTTCGTATACGTGTCCGGTTCCTCTAGAATATTCAATTTAAGATTAGATACCATACCAATCACAGGGCCATTATGATCGTAACTGGCGTTCTGGTTCCATGGCATGAGACTCGCATATTCGGAATAATATTTTTCTGCAAAAGTACCATCATAGATGAAAAATGATTTGATTAAAAAGATGACCGGGATCAGCACAATGATCCGGGCAATTAGTTTAAGCTTAATCTTCGGCAGAAAGAACCATAGAACGAGTAAACCTATGCAGACCGCAATAATTCCGATCGTGATCGGCAGCGAAATGCTATCGCTGATTAATGGAATGACATCTTTCATTTGGCCGATTTGCACCAGGTCATTCGGAAACAGCGGTTCATTTCGAAAGATCAGCTTATAATGGTTGGTAATCGCGAAGATAAAGTATAGCACCAAAGCGATCCCCGACGTAAGAAACGCCTCGCCGATGACGAGCATTAGGCCGAAAGTAAGCAGAGATAATAGAAAGGCACTAAATAGAAAGGTACTTAAATTATGCTGAATCCACTCCGTTGTATCCACTAGATGTTTGATATCAATTTGATAGATTAAAAATACACCAGCGGATATCAAACCTACTGTGATCGAAAACAGCAAAGCAGTAAAGTAGGCGTAAGCTTGAGAGAGTGATAGTTTAGTTAAAAACTCATTCTTACTTAGCCAGAGTGTCAGTATCCATAAGAGTATCGAAACTCCAAAGACTAGGAGAACCAGTAATGTAGTGTGAAATTGCGCCCAGTCAAAAACGACATTAAAATCTCCGGACACTCCCCAGGTAATGAACATATAGCCTGCTGCTGTGATGTATATATAAGCCAGCAGTAAAGGTAATAAACGATAGTATGGCTTCAATGAGCTTCCTCCTTCAACAGATCCTCTATCTGTAAACGCTATGAACAAAGTAATCGCAGTTTTGCATTTTCATAGAAAAATTGTAAAGATATGATAACAGTAGTGTAAACTTCATTTTAACATGATTTACAATTGATTAACATTCTATTGAATGGCTGGATATCAATGGGAGAAAACGATAACTATTTCCTACTCTATTCTTTTCTCAAATTTTTTCCTCTGTTTTACATAAACCAAATGGACAGTTTAGTTTAAGGTTTGGAAATGTACGAATAAGTACCAAATATCAGCATTTGCCGTCTTTTTTATTCAATTTTATCTCTCTCTTAAAACTTCTGAAAATACTAATATCATAAGGTTTTCGTGGGTTTCCAACAATTTCCGACATATATTCGTCAAAATATTTAGATAGTTTGTGCAGGAATGGGGTGTGGTATGGTAGAATATATTACACATAAGGATGAAAGGAGGACACTTCTATGATGAGTTACAACATTCGCGGTGAAAACTTAGAGGTGACGGATTCCATAAAGGAATATGTGGAGAAAAAGGTGGGCAAACTGGAGCGCTACTTTGATACTCCGCCGTCTTCTGAGGTACACGTCAATTTAAGTGTCTATAATGATGAGCAGACTATCGAGGTTACTATACCAATGAAGGATCTACTTCTTCGCGCTGAAGAACACAATACAGACTTATACGCTGCCATCGACCTTGTGGTTGATAAATTGGAACGACAAATCCGAAAGCATAAAACGAAAGTAAATCGAAAGTTCCGCCAAGAGGGTGCTCCAAAGTATGTGTTTGCAGAATTAGAAAGAGAAGCTTCTCAAAAACAGCTGGAGGAACACGAGGAAAGTGACTTTGATATTGAAATCGTTCGAACCAAGCGCTTCGATCTGAAACCAATGGATAGTGAAGAGGCTGCTTTGCAAATGGATATGCTGGGTCATGCATTTTATGTATTTACAAATGCAAATACGGATGAAACGAACATTGTATATAAACGCCGTGACGGCAAATATGGCTTAATCGAAACTTGATAAGCTCATAGGATGAAAGCACTCCTCAATAGAGGGGTGCTTTTTTAGTTTTATCGTTCATTTGGGTATAAAGGCGGGGATTCCAAAGGAGGAGTCAGAAGGAAGCTTGTAAATCTCTCTAGTAAAAGCCTGTTTTCATAGAATTCAAACATAGGAAAAGCCTTTTCTTCGCATTTCGGCAATTCTCGCATACGTGGTATAACTAAATTGTATTATCCTTCCAGGGAGGCGATAGCTTGAAGAATACTTATAAATGTTCACACTGTGACTATCTTTACCAGCGCATGAAGCAGCAGGAGGAAACGATCGCTCAGCTCGTTGATATGATGGCTGTTACGAACCGGCGTATTTATGATCTGGATCAGCGTCAGTCAGGAATTGAGCATCAATTAGTCCGTGAACATTCACCCCGCTTTACCCCTTCCAATCCCCTTTAATAAACGCCTCCGCAAAAAGGCAGTCCTCCCTCGGGCTGCCTTTTTGTTCGTAGTATCCGATTTGGAGATAACTAAGGTTCGTTGCCTGGTTAAGTATAAGGGTGACGGGGAAACGATTCTCGATAGGGTGGCAGTAGTATTTAGAGGAAAACTGTATAGATTTCTTTTTGTAATAGATATTATGAGTCCTACATCTTTTAATATTTCCGTTCTCACAATAACCATAAAGAGGTCGGGGAAATGACGAGACTCCTATGGGAGGATAGGACAAGGTGAGATCCCGGAAGGCAAAATACACTGACCCCCGATTGTTGGACACTTATCCAACCT